>SHNC01000146.1 GCA_004295105.1 Betaproteobacteria bacterium
GTGCGCGGCGACGAGGTCGGCTTCGGTGATCGCCTTGCGCACGATGAGTGCATCGGCGACCTGCCTCCAGCCATAGCCGTTGGCGATTCGCCCGATCTCGCGCACCGCGCCGGTGCCGTCGTTGCCGGCACTGACAAAGACGGCGTAGGGCAACCCGGTGAGCCGGCCCTCGCACGGGTAATAGGTGCGATCGAAGAAGTCCTTCAGCGCGCCCGACATGTAGCCGAAGTTCTCCGGCGTGCCGAGCAGCAGGCCGCTGCAGGCGAGGAGATCCTCGGTGCCGGCGTCGAAGGCGCGCTTCATGATGGTGTCGGCGTCGGCCACGCTGCGTGCGCCGGCGAGCACCGCCTCCGCCAGCCGCCCGGTGTTGCCCGACTGGGTGTGATACACGATGAGGAGGCGCGCACGGTCGGTCATGTCGGGGGAATCCGGTATGCAGGCCCTTTCGCCGACGAGCTCCGGCCGACGAGACGGCGCTCGCCGGCGGCCGGATCGGTGCCGTAGAAGGCGGCGAGTTGTGCATACACCGCAGGGTAGCGCGCGGCCAGCAGGACCGGCGTCTCGAAAAAGGCCTCGGACGCCACCGCGAAGAACTCGCCGGGGCTCTCGGCCGCATAGGGGTCGAGGACGTTGTCGCGGCCGGCATCAACGTCCTCGCACAGGTCATCGTAGGCCGACGAGAAGGCGTCCGCCCACGCGCGGCGGGACATCCCCGCCGGCAGGCGCGGAAAACCGTCCGCGCCGCCGTTCTCCATGTCCAGCTTGTGCGCGAATTCGTGGATCACCACATTGACGCCGGCAGGCGCGGGCGGCCCGGGAAACCACGACAGCACCACCGGCCCGCCTTCCCAGGCCTCACCCAGCACTTCGTCGTCGTATTCGTGCACCACGCCGTCGTCGTCCATCTCGCGCCGCGGGATGATGAAATCGCCCGGATACACGATCACGCCGACCCAGCTCCGGTAGGCGTCGAGGCCCTTGTTGAGGATCGGCAGGCAGGCCTGCAGCGCGATGGCGAGCAGCATCTCGTCGGTGAGACGCAGCCCCTGCGCGCCATGGAACTGCTTGCAGGCCAGAAAGCCGCGCGCCAGTTCGCGCAGCCGTGCGCGCTCTGCGGCGCCGAGATAGGTGAGGAAGGGCAGGGACGATTCGACCCGCACCCACAGGTTGTCCGGGATGGAGGCCGCGGGGCGGGTCAGGCCCAGCCATTGTCGAAGCTTCTGGAACATCGGTTCGGTTTGGTCCGGCCGGCTGCTGTCTGGTTGCTGTCAGGGGCGATACGGCCGGATCCTGGCCGTGCCGCCGTCCGCCCGCGATCATCGCACAGCCCGGCGACGGCGCCCGCGGGCGGCGACCGTCCTCCGGCTGCTGCGGTCGACGGGCAAGCTTGCGCGCAGCGATGGGACGAACCGCGATGTGGGATAATTCATCCATGGTTTCCGTCACACACGCAATCTCCCAGGGCGATGCCGCCCCGCCTGTCGAACTGCTGTCCGAAGGTCTGTCCGATGCCGAGGGCAGATCGGTCAGGGACGCCCTCGACTTCGCCGCCGGGTTGTATGCCGAACAGATGCTGGGCACCGGTGAATCCACGTGGACGCATGCCCTCGGCACTGCGCTGATCGTCTCTTCGCTGAAGCTCGATGCCGAGACCCGGATCGCCGCGCTGCTGTTTGCCGCATGCGCGTACCGGCGCGATGCACTGGAGCTGATCGGCCAACGGTTCGGGAAGGGCGTCGCGCATCTGGTCGATGGATTGAACCGTCTCAATGGGCTGCGCGTGATCACGCGCATGACGGCCACCGCCGCCGCGCCGGACATCCGTGCCCAGACCGAAGTGCTGCGCAAGATGCTGCTGGCGATGGTCGAGGACATCCGCGTGGTGCTGGTGCGGCTGGCCTCGCGCACGCAGACATTGCGCTATTACACCGACGTCAGGGACGACGCCCGCATCGACGTCGCACGCGAGAGCCTGGACATCTACGCGCCACTCGCCAACCGGCTCGGCGTGTGGCAACTGAAGTGGGAGCTCGAGGACCTGTCCTTCCGCTTCATCGAGCCCGAGACCTACAAGCGCATCGCGAAGATGCTCGACGAGCGACGAGTCGAGCGCCAGGAGTTCATCGACAGCGCCATCGCCCGCCTGCGGCGCGAGCTCGAGGCGGTCGGCATCCAGGCCGAGATCTACGGCCGGCCCAAGCACATCTACAGCATCTACAACAAGATGCGCGCCAAGCGGCTCGACTTCTCGCAGGTCTATGACATCCGTGCGTTGCGGGTGCTGGTCGACGAGGTCAAGGACTGCTATACGGTGCTCGGCTTCGTGCATCAAATATGGCAGCCGATCAGCAAGGAGTTCGACGACTACATCACCAAGCCCAAGGGCAACAACTACCAGTCGCTGCACACCGCGGTGCTGGCGGGCGACGGCCGTGCGCTCGAGGTGCAGATCCGCACCCACGACATGCACAAACATGCCGAACTGGGCGTGGCTGCGCACTGGCGCTACAAGGAAGGGGCGAAGAAGGGCAGCGACTACGACGAGAAGATCGCGCTGCTGCGCAGCCTGCTGTCCTGGCGCGACGAAGTGGCCGACTCCGCCCGCTGGCTGGAGCAGTACCGCCGCGCCTCGCTCGACGACACGCTGTACGTGCTCACGCCACAGGGCAAGGTCATCGACCTGCCGCGCGGCGCCACGCCGGTGGATTTCGCCTACCGCCTGCACACCAATCTCGGCCACCGCTGCCGTGGCGCCAAGGTCGACGGCCACCTGGTGCCGCTCAACACCCGCCTCGAGAACGGGCAGACGGTCGAGATCACCACGGTCAAGGAGGGCGGGCCGTCGCGCGACTGGCTCGATCCCCGCCAGGCTTACGTCGCCACCTCGCGCGCGCGCACCAAGATCAAGCAGTACTTTGCCCAGCTCGACGAGGAGGAACTGCTCGCTCGCGGTCGCAGCTTCGTCACGAAGGAGATGCAGCGCGACGGCCATGCGCAGGCCAACATCGACGGCCTCGCCGAGCGCATGGGCTTCAAGAACGCAGAGGCGCTGTTCCTGTCCGCCGGTCGCGGCGAGGTCGGCCCGCGCGCGGTGCAGGTCGCGTTGCGCGAGGGCAGCGCCCCTGCCGAGCTCGAGGCCGAGCCCGAAATCGTCGTTAGTCGCAGCCGCTCTGGCGACAACTCGGACAAGATCCTCATCGTCGGTGTCGGCAAGCTGATGACTTCACTGTCGCGCTGCTGCAAGCCGGCGCCCCCCGATGCCATCGAGGGCTTCGTCACCCGCGGACGCGGCATTTCCATTCATCGCGTGGATTGCCACGACTTCCAGCAGCTCGCCCTGCGCCACCCCGAGCGTGTGATCCAGGCCGAGTGGGGCGACCGCGCCTTCGACAACAAGCAGGCGCTCTACCAGGTCGACATCGCCGTCGAGGCCGCCGACCGCCAGGGCCTGCTGCGCGACATCTCCGAGGTGCTGTCGCGCGAAAAGCTCAATGTCATCGCGGTCAACACCCTTACCAAGCGCGGCACCGCCTACATGCGCTTCACGATGGAAGTCGGCGGTGTGCAGCAGATGCAGCGTGCGATGACGCTGATCCGCGAGGTGCAGGGCGTGATCGACGTGCAGCGCAAGTAGGTTTGCCGGGAAAATGCCTGCGTTGCAGCCGATGTCTTTCGGCTGCAACGGCGCCTCAACTGCTCGCCGCCAGTTCCTGCAGCAGGCTGATCTGCGCCGAACGCCGCGTGCCTCGCGGGGCCTTGCGGCGGTAGGTGCCGTTCGACTGCATGTCCCACGCCTGCGCGTTGTCGGCCACATAGGGGCGCAGGCCTTCGCGGATCACCCGGCGTTTGATGCGGGCGTCGAGGATGGGGAAGGCGATCTCGATGCGGCGGAAGAAGTTGCGATGCATCCAGTCGGCGCTCGACAGGTAGACCTGCTCTTCGCCATCGGCGCGGAAGAAGAAGATGCGGTGATGCTCCAGGAAGCGGCCGACGATCGAGCGTACGCGAATGTTGTCCGACAGGCCGGGGACGCCCGGGCGCAGCGCGCAGGGGCCGCGGACGATGAGGTCGATCTCGACGCCCGCCTGTGAGGCCTCGTAGAGGGCCTCGATGGTCTCCGGTTCGAGGAGGGCGTTCATCTTGGCGATTACCCTTGCCTTGCGGCCTTCGCGGGCAATCTGCGCCTCGCGGCGGATGGCGGCGACCACCTTGGGCTGCAGCGTGAAGGGTGCCTGCCACAGATGACGCAACTCGGTGGCCTGGCCCAAGCCGGTGAGCTGCTTGAAGACGTTGGATACATCCTCGCCGACCTCGGGGTTGCAGGTCAGCAGGCCGAAGTCGGTGTACAGCCGCGTGGTGCGCGCATGGTAATTCCCGGTGCCCAGATGCACGTAGTGACGCAGGCCGCGTTCCTCGCGGCGCACCACCATCAGCAGCTTGGCGTGCGTCTTGTATCCGAACACGCCGTAGACGACGTGGGCCCCGACTTCCTCCAGCCGGTTGGCCCAGGTGATGTTCGCTTCCTCGTCGAAGCGCGCCATCAGCTCCAGCACCACGGTGACTTCCTTGCCCTTCTGTGCAGCACGCACCAGATGTTCCATCAGCACCGAATCGGTGCCGGTGCGATAGACGGTCATCTTGATGGCCAGCACCTGCGGGTCGTCGGCGGCGGTTCGCAGCAGATCGATGACCGGCACGAAGCTCTGGAACGGGTGGTGCAGCAGGATGTCCTGGCGGCGGATGGCGTCGAAGATCTCGTAACGCTTGTCCAGGCCTTTGGGTATGCCAGGGGTGAAGGGCTGGTACTTGAGGTCGGGGCGGTCCACCCAGTCGGGGACCTGCATCAGGCGCACGAGGTTCACGATGCCTGGCATGCGGTAGAGGTCGCCGCGCTCGAGGTGGAAATGCTCGACGAGGAAGTCGGCCATCCCGTCCGAGCAGTTGTCGGCGATCTCGAGCCGCACCGCGTCGCCGAAATGGCGTTGCTGCAGTTCGCCCTTCAGCGTGGCGCGCAGATCCTTGACCTCCTCCTCGTCGACGAACAGGTCGGAGTTTCGTGTCACGCGGAACTGGTAGCAGCCCAGCACCTGCATGCCGCCGAACAATTCGCCGACATGGGCGTGCAGCACCGACGACAGGAAGACGAAGCTGTATTCCTGATCGCAGAGCTCGCGTGGCAGGCGGATGACCCGCGGCAGCGCACGTGGCGCCTGCACGATGGCGGCGCCCGAGTCGCGGCCGAAGGCGTCGAGGCCGTCGAGTTCCACCGCGAAATTGAGGCTCTTGTTCAGCACCCGCGGGAAGGGATGCGCCGGGTCGAGGCCGATCGGCGTGAGCACCGGCATGACTTCGCGCAGGAAATACTCGCGGATCCAGTCGCGTTGCGCGTCGGTCCACAGGTTGCGGCGCAGGAAGGCGACCCCTTCCTTCTCGAGGGCCGGGAGGATGTGTTCATTGAGCAGCGCGTACTGCTCGGCGATGATCTTGTGCACTTCGTCGCTGACGCGGTGCAGCAGCTCGATCGGGGCGATGCCGTCGATGCCCGTCTTGCGGCTGCCGATGCGGATCTGCTCCTTGATGCCCGAGACGCGGATCTCGAAGAATTCGTCGAGGTTGCTGGAGACGATGCAGATGAACCGCAGCCGCTCGAGCAGGGGCACCGAAGGGTCCGCCGCCTGCGCGAGCACCCGGCGCTGGAACTGCAGCAGGGACAGCTCGCGGTTGATGAAGTGCTCTGGCAGGTACAGGGTCGGGTCGGTCTGCAGGCGCATGCTGTGTCCGTGGGGTGAGTGCCGCGGCCGATTATGTGACATTTTCTTTGCGGATTGATGACAGCGGCGCAGCCTGACGAGTGTGCCGCCGGCTGCGCGAAACGGTGCCGACGCGATGGGCGGGGAGCCCGGGTGGGGGTGCTAGAATCCCCGAGTCGAGCGCATTGCGCGTTCCCATTGTGCGTTCCACGTCCCGAACATGATGCGAGATCTGATTGCCGCCGTCGATCTGGGTTCCAACAGCTTCCGGCTCCAGGTCGGTCGCATCGTGAATGACCAGATCTACCCGCTGGACGGCCTGAAGGAACCGGTACGGCTGGCGGCGGGGCTGTCTCCCGAGAAGTGGCTGGACCTGGAGGCTCAGCAGCGGGGTGTCGCCGCGCTGCAACGCTTTCGCGAGCGCCTGCACGACTTCAAGCCCGACGGCGTGCGGGCGGTCGCGACCAATACGCTGCGCGTGGCGAAGAATGCCGCCGATTTTCTGATTCGTGCCGAGGCGGCGCTGGGCTTTCCGATCGAGGTGATTGCCGGACGTGAGGAGGCGCGCCTGATCTATGTCGGCGTGGCGCACACGCTGCCCAATCCGCACCGCCAGCAACTGGTGGTGGACATCGGCGGCGGTTCGACGGAATTCATCATCGGCAAGAGCTTCGAGCCCCGACACCTGGAGTCGCTCTACATGGGCTGTGTCGGTTACAGCCTGCGCTACTTCCCCGATGGCCACATCGACAAGCGGGGCATGAAGGACGCCGAACTGGCAGCACGGCGCGAGCTGCAGACCATCGTGCAGGCTTATCGCGACACCGGCTGGGAAGAGGCGGTGGGTTCGAGCGGCTCGGCCAAGGCACTGGCCGAGGTGCTCGAACAGAACGGCCTGTCGCGGCGCGGCATTACCCGCGACGGTCTGGAGCGACTGAAGACGATGCTGCTGCGTGCAGGGCACATCGACAACCTGAATCTCGCGGGCCTGAAGGGCGACCGCCTGCCCGTGTTCCTCGGCGGGTTCGCGATCATGAGTGCGGTGTTCAAGGAGTTCGATCTGGAGCAGATGGTGTTTTCCGACGGCGCGCTGCGCCTGGGCGTGCTGTACGACCTGCTCGGCCGCTATCACCACCACGATCTGCGTGATGCGACGGTACAGGCCTTCATGCGCCGCTACGGTGTCGATCTGCGGCAGGCGCAGCAGGTGGCGGACACCGCGGGCCACCTGCTCGCACAACTGGCGCCCGAAGGCGACATGGCGGACGACGACGACCGTCGCTTCCTGCGCTGGGCAGCGCTGCTGCATGAGATCGGCATCTCGGTGGCGCACTCCAGCTATCACAAGCACAGCGCCTACATCCTGGCCAACGCGGACATGCCCGGCTTCTCGCGCATGGACCAGGCGCGCCTCGCGCGCCTGGTGCTCGCCCATCGTGGCAAGCTCGAGCGCGTGGCGGCAATCGATCCGGGCAGTTCGGACTGGCTGCTGATCGCCTGCCTGCGCCTGGCGGTGGTTGTGCATCGCGCGCGCGATGCGCGCGGGATTCCGCCGATCACCATGGCGCGCGAAGGGCGGGGCTTCGCGGTGAACACCTCGACAGGCTGGCTGCAGAAGCTGCCGCTCACCGCGGCGGCGCTGGACGAGGAGCAGCGGCAGTGGCTGTCGCTTGGCCGCGGGCTGTACGTACGCGCGATAAGCGCACGCACCGCAGCCTGACAGTCCATGGGCGACCGCAGGCCTGGCGCGCTGCCCGCCGTGCTTGTCGTGTCGGGGGGAGAAGTGCGGCTTACGGGTGACTGGACGCTGGGCGCCCTGTCAGAGGTGTTGACACGAGTCCGACTTGCGCTCGCGGCGGCGCCGGCGGCGGCGCGTTGGGACTTCGGCGCGGTCGAGCGCCTGGACAGTTTCGGCGCCACCCTGCTGTGGCATGCGTGGGGCGCGCGATGGCCGGACGTCATCGGTATCGCCGAACACCAGCAGCGCGTAATCCAGCGCGTCGAAGCCAGTGCCGGACGGCTTGTTCCGCGGACATCGCGCTTCGGTGCCATCGATGCGGTCGTCCTGCTCGGCGGCGCGCTGCTTCAGTTCCGCACCCACGCCGTCGCTTTCGTCGCGCTGTTCGGCCAGATCTTGCTGGACGTCGTCCATCTGCTGCGCCATCCGCGGGAATGGCCGCTGCTCGAGATTTCGGCCAACGTACACAAGGTGGGCGTGAAGGCGATGCCGGTGACGGCCCTGGTGGGCTTCCTGATCGGTGTCGTGCTGTCCTACCTGTCGGCCCTGCAACTGAAGATCTTCGGCGCCGACATCTTCATCGTGAACATCCTGGGCCTGGGCATCATCCGCGAGTTGGGGCCGGTGCTGGTGTCGGTGCTCGTGGCGGGGCGCTCGGGCTCCGCCATGACCGCACAACTAGGGGTGATGCGGGTGACTGAGGAGATCGACGCGCTGGCTGCGATGGGCATCTCGCGCACCTTGCGGCTCGTCCTGCCCAAGGTACTGGCGCTGACGCTGGCCATGCCGCTGCTGGTGCTGTGGACCTCGTCGGTGGCGTTGCTCGGCGGCTGGGTGTCGGCCTGGGTCGAACTGGACCTGTCGCTGGGCTTCTTCATCGAGACGCTGCCGACGGTGGTGCCGATCGCCAACCTTTACATCGGCCTGTCCAAGGGGGCGGTGTTCGGCTTCCTGATCGCGCTCATCGCTTGCCATTTCGGCCTGCGGGTGCGGCCGAATACCGAGAGCCTGTCGGTGAACACCACCGCCTCGGTGGTGTCCGCGATCACCATGGTGATCCTAGTCGATGCGGTGTTCGCGATCGCCACGCGTTCCATCGGGGTGCCGACGTGAACGGGCTGCCGGTGGTTTCGCTGCGCGGCATCGTCACCCGGTTCGGCAGCAATCTGGTGCACGATGGCCTCGACCTCGACATCGTGGTCGGCGACATCGTCGCCCTGGTGGGAGGCTCGGGCAGCGGCAAGACCACGCTGTTGCGCCACATCATCGGCCTCACGCGGCCCGCAGGCGGCGAGGTCAGGCTGTTCGGGGAAGGATTGCGCGATGGGTCGATCCACGATCGCATCGCGCGGCAGCGCCGTTTCGGCGTGCTGTTCCAGCAGGGCGCGCTGTTCTCGGCGCTGAGCGTTGGCGAGAACATCGCCTTTCCGCTCAAGGAACTCGGTGTGGCCACCGGGGCCGAACTGCGCGATCTGGTGGCGCTGAAGCTTGCCATGGTCGAGATGGAACCGAAACACGCCTTCCTGATGCCGGCCGAGCTGTCGGGCGGCATGATCAAGCGTGCGGCGCTCGCGCGCGCCCTCGCGCTCGAACCGGAACTGCTGCTGCTCGACGAGCCGACGGCCGGGCTCGATCCGGACCGCAGCGCCGCCTTCGTCCGCCTCATCCGCTCGCTGCATCGGGAGCTCGGGCTGACGGTGGTGCTGGTGACCCACGATGTCGATACGCTGGCTGCGCTCGCCACGAAGATCGCGGTGCTGGCAGACCGCCGCATCGTGAGTCTGGCGCCACTCGAGGAGACGCTGCAGGTGGATCATCCCTTCATCCAGCGCTTCTTCCTGGGCGAGCATGGGCGTAACGCACTTTCGCGCCGCAACCGGAATCACTGACATGGAAAATCGAGCCCACGCGCTGGCCGCCGGATTGTTCGCCCTGGTGCTCGGCGCCGCGGTGATCGTCGCGATGTGGTGGTTCTCGCAGAATCGGGAGCCCACTCGCGAGTACGTCCTGGTGTCGCAGGGCACCGTGAATGGCCTCAACGTGCAGGCTCGGGTGCGCTATCGCGGCATGGCGGCCGGCACGGTGAGTGCGATCGGCATCGACCCTGACAATCCGCGCAACCTCCTGGTCCGCATTCGTTTGCGCGAGAACCTGCCGATCACGCGCGGGACACGGGCGACGCTGGGTACGCAGGGTGTGACCGGGCTGGCATTCATCCAGCTCGACGACCGCGGCACCGATCCCACGCCGCTGGTCGGCGATGGCAACGGGCCGCCGCGCATCGCCCTCGAGCCGGGGCTGATCGAGCAGATCGGCGATCGGGCACTGCAGACGGCGGAACGCGTGCGCGTGCTGGCCGATCGGCTTGCGGGCATGTTTGACGAGGAGTCGGTGGCGCGCCTGGGGCGCACGCTCGAGCGCCTGGAGTCGGCCGCGACGAGCATGGATCGCAGCTTCTCAGAGCTGCCGGCGACGGTCGGTGCGCTGCGCAGCGCCCTCGGTCCGCAGAACCTGGACAAGCTTTCCGCGACGCTGGCCAATATCGAGCGCGCGAGCAGGGAGGCTGCGCCGGCGGCGGGCGAGATCCGCGCACTGGTCGCAACCATCGATCGGCTCGCGCAACGTTTCGACGCGGCTGCGGGGCAGGCCGGTGAGGGACTGGTGGATGGCACGCTGCCGCAGGTCAACGAACTGCTGCGCGAGCTCACGTCGACGTCGCGGCGGCTCGGGCGAGTGCTCGAGGAAGTGGAGGCACGGCCGCAAGTTCTGCTCACCGGGCGTGGGGCCGGTCAGCCCGGGCCAGGTGAGGACGGATACCGCAGCGGGGTGGATCGATGAAGACATGGAACACGAGCGGCACCCGGGCCCACATGCGTGCGCGAGGGCGCATCAGGGGGGGCGCTGCCGCGACGTTGCTGGTGCTCACGCTGACGGGCTGCACTGCGGTTGGCCTGCAGTCGCCGCAGGTGGCCTTCTACGATCTGGGACTGGTCGAGGCCGCCGCGGTGGCGGCCGCCGTGGCGCCGGTGCGCGTCGAGGTGGTGGCGCCGAGCTGGCTGAACGGCACGGCGATGCAGTACCGGCTCGCCTGGAGACAGCCCGATCGTCGCCGGTCCTACGTGGAAAGCCGCTGGGTGGCGCAGCCGGCCGACATGCTGTCGCAATCGCTCGGGCGAGCCCTGAATGCCGGCGCCGACAACGGCGAGGGCGTGGCGTCGCGCTGCCGTCTGCGGATCGAGCTCGACGAGTTCATCCAGGTGTTCGACACCGAGCGGGACAATCATGTCCAGCTCGTCGTCCGTGCCCAGGTGCTGCCGTTGCGCGGCGAGCTGGCGCTGGCGACGAGGGAGTTCCGGCGCACCGATGCGGCCGCCACGGCGGATGCGGAAGGCGGAGTCACCGCGGCGAGGATGGCAGTGCGCGGGCTGGCCGGCGACATCGCACGCTGGCTCGACGCGCTTGACCGACAGGCCGTGCAGGGTTTGAATAGCGCCGGGCGCTGCCTGCCGGCATGAAGGCTGGATGACCGCAGAGGCTGCCCGTCTCATACAAGAGGGAGCAAGAATGAGCGAGAACAATCAATCGCTTTATGCGATCGGGCTGGCAAAGAACTCCGCCAACTACGTGCCGCTGACGCCGCTGACCTTCATCCAGCGCAGCGCGTACATCTACCCGGACCGCGTCGCCGTCATCCATGGTCAGCGCCGCTTCACCTGGCGCGAGAGCTACATGCGCAGCCGCCGACTCGCCTCCGCGCTGAGGCAACTGGGTGTGGAAAAGGACGACACGGTGGCCGTCGTGCTCAACAACACGCCCGAGATGTTCGAGTGTCACTTCGGCGTTCCGGCCTGCGGTGCGGTGCTCAACACGATCAACACGCGCCTCGATGCCGAGGCCGTCGCGTTCATCCTGAATCACGGCGAAGCCAAGGTCCTGATCACCGATCGCGAGTACGCCCGTGTGATGAGGAAGGCAGTCGAACTGGCGCAGCGCCCCGACATGATCGTGATCGATGTCGATGATCCGGAATACACCGGCCCGGGCGACCGCATTGGAACGCTGGAGTACGAGGCCCTGCTGGCGACGGGCAGCGAGACCTTCGAGTTCGAGCAGCCCGCCGACGAATGGGACGCGATCTCGCTCAACTACACGTCGGGCACCACGGGAAACCCCAAAGGCGTCGTTTATCACCACCGCGGTGCCTATCTCAACGCGATGTCGAACATCGTGTCATGGGGCATGCCGCCGCATTCGATCTATCTGTGGACCTTGCCGATGTTCCACTGCAACGGCTGGTGCTTCGCGTGGACGATGGCCGCCAATGCCGGCGTCAACGTCTGCCTGCGCAGGGTCGACCCGCGGCTCATCTTCGATGCCATCCGCGAACACGGTGTGACGCACTATTGTGGCGCGCCCATCGTGCATTCGATGCTGGCCAACGCGCCGGAGGAGTGGCGCAAGGGCATCAATCACAAGGTCTCGGGCCTCGTCGCCGCGGCGCCGCCGCCGGCCGCGGTGATCGAGGGCATGGCGAAGATCGGCTTTGACATTACTCACGTCTATGGCCTCACCGAAACCTACGGTCCGGCCTCTGTGTGCGCCAAGCACGACGAATGGAAGCAGCTTTCGCTGGCGGAGCAGGTCACCCTCAATGGTCGCCAGGGCGTGCGCTACCACGCCCAGGAAGGCATTACCGTGCTCGACCCGGACACCATGGAGCCGGTGCCCTGGGACGGCGAGACGATGGGCGAGATCATGTTCCGCGGCAACCTGGTGATGAAGGGCTACCTGAAGAACGAGGCTGCGACGGAGGAGTCCTTCCGCGGCGGCTGGTACCACACCGGTGACCTCGCGGTGATGCAGCCGGACGGCTACGTCAAGATCAAGGACCGTTCCAAGGACATCATCATCTCGGGCGGTGAGAACATCTCGTCGATCGAAGTGGAGGACGCGCTCTACAAGCACCCGGCGGTCATGGCTGCGGCGGTGGTGGCGCTGCCCGACGACAAGTGGGGCGAGGTGCCGTGCGCCTTCGTCGAACTGCGTGATGGCGTCGAGGCGACGGCCGAACAGATCGTCGCGCATTGCCGCGAGCATCTTGCCGGCTTCAAGGTGCCGAAGAAGATCGTCTTCGGCGAAGTGCCGAAGACGTCCACCGGCAAGATCCAGAAGTTCGTGCTGCGCGAAAGGGCGAAGTCGACCGCCTCGTTCGACTGACGAGGGCGGGCTCGGCCCGCGCTGACGGATGGCCGTTCATGGTGCAAAGCGCTACCATGAACGGCCATTGACGTTAACGTAAAGCAAGAAGCGGAGGAGGAGAGATGAGCGACAAGGCATTCCTGAACGACGAACCCATGCTGCTGCGCCGCGACGAGGGCGGCGTGACCACGCTGACGCTGAATCGCCCTGGCCAGTTCAATTCGCTGTCGTCGGCGATGCTCGAGGCGTTGATCGCCGAAGTGGATCGCATTGCGCGCGACGAGTCGGTGCGTGTGCTCGTGCTGGCGGGCGCCGGCAAGGCCTTCTGTGCGGGCCACGATCTCAAGGAAATGCGCGGTAACCATACGCTCGCCTTCCAGCAGGGTCTGTTCCGCCTGTGCGGCAAGTTCATGATGAAGCTCACCGAGATGCCGCAGCCCGTGATTGCGCGGGTTCATGGCATCGCCACCGCAGCCGGCTGTCAGTTGGTGTCGATGTGCGACCTCGCGGTGGCGGCCGATTGCGCGCGCTTCGCAGTTTCGGGCATCAATGTGGGACTGTTCTGCTCGACGCCCAGCGTCGGACTGTCGCGCAACATGGGCCGCAAGCAGGCGTTCGAGATGCTGGTGACGGGCGACTTCATCGACGCGCATGAGGCGCAGCGTCGCGGCCTGGTCAATCGAGTGGTGCCTGCCGAAGCGCTCGACCAGGAAGTGGGGCGACTCGCCGCCTCCATCGTCGCGAAGTCGCCGGTGGCGATCCGCATGGGCAAGCAGATGTTCTACCGTCAGCTCGAGATGGGCCTCGAGGCTGCATACCAGATGGCATCCGAGACCATGGCCTGCAACATGATGAGCGAGGATGCCGCAGAGGGCATCGACGCCTTCATCGCCAAGCGCAAGCCGCAATGGAAGGGATGCTGAGTCCGCGCTGAACCTCGGCAAGCGCCTCGAGCATGCTCGTCGATACCCACATCCACCTCGATGCCGCGGAATTCGATGGCGACCGCGAGCAGGTGATACAGGTCGCGCGTGCCGCCGGTGTCGGCGGTTTCGTCGTGCCGGCGGTGGATGTGGCGAGCTTCGATCGCGTGGCGGCGCTCGCTGCCGTCCATCCTGACGTGCACCACGCCTACGGTATACATCCGATGTACGTCATGAACGCGCGCGACGACGATCTTGAGGTGCTCGCCGCACGTCTCGCGCAGGGTGACGCGATGGCTGTGGGCGAGATCGGGCTGGACTTCTTCGTACCCGGTCTCGACCCGGTACGCCAGGAGCGCTTCTTCGTCGCGCAGTTGCGACTCGCCCGCGCGCATGGCTTGCCGGTCATCCTGCATGTACGTCGCGCGGTGGACCAGATTCTCAAGCACCTGCGGCGCATCGAGGTCTGCGGCGGCGTGGCGCACGCGTTCAACGGCAGCCGCCAGCAGGCGGAGGCCTTCATGGCGCTGGGGTTCAAGCTCGGATTCGGCGGTGCGATGTCCTTCGACGGCTCGAGCCGGATCCGCAAGCTCGCGGCCGAGCTTCCGCTCGATGCGATCGTGCTCGAGACCGACGCGCCCGACATTCCACCGGCCTGGTCGCAGGGGTGCCGGAACGAGCCTTCCAACCTGGCGCGTTTTGCCGCGATCCTTGCCGAATTGCGCGCAATCTCGGTGGAGGAGGTGGGCGAAGCCACCTCGTGCAATGCGGCGGCCGTGTTTCCCGGGATCGGGCGCCTGGGCGTAGCCTGAGCGTTCAGGAGGCGGATGCAGGCACGCGCGTGCTGCGTGCGATGATGTCGGCGATGTCGCGCTTGAGCCGGGGAATGTCGACGTGGAACGTGTCGTACAGCATCAGCGACAGGCCGAAGACATAGGCATAGAGCAGCATCGAACGGCTGGACGCCTCTTCCTGGGACAGGCCGCAGGCCAGAAACAGGTCGCGCGTGCAGCGCAGGCGGACATCGTCTACTTCAGCGACGATCGCTGCCGCTTCGGGGTCGCGCCGCGCCCAGTCGCGCACGGCCAGTTCGATGACCACGCCGCGGCGGTTGCGGCTGGTGCTGTAGACATCGATGGCATGGTAGATCTGTTCGAGCTCGTGGCCCGGCTGGGCGCGGGTCTGTTTCAGGATGTCGCGGATGCGGCCTTCCTTCCACTCGCCCAGCACCGCCATCAACAGGTCTCGCCGGTCCTGGAAGTGCCAGTAGAAGCTGCCCTTCGTGACCTTCAGTCGCTTGGCCAGCACCTCCACGCGCAACCCGGCGACGCCTTCATCGGCCATGACCTCGAATGCCGCCGCGATCCATGCCTGGCGGTCGAGCTGAATTCTCTTCTGCTTGCTTTCGCGTTCCATACGGATAAGTATTGACGATTTATCGACCGTACGCTACCGTATGTATACCGTACTTAACCGTATGGAAAAGTCCTTCCGCCGGACGGGGCTGTCCCTAGCCTGTTTAGCGGTGACATAATCCTTCGGTCGGCCGTTCGGAGAAGCGGCGTGAGCAGACCCACAACACAACATCAGGAGCGCGACACAGTGAAGATTCTTGTTCCCGTCAAACGCGTGGTCGATTACAACGTCAAGGTGCGGGTGAAGGCCGATGGCACGGGCGTGGATATCGCGAACGTGAAGATGAGCATGAACCCGTTCGATGAGATCGCGGTGGAAGAGGCGGTGCGGCTGAAGGAAGCGGGCGTGGCCACCGAGGTGGTGGCCGTGTCCTGCGGCGTGACCGCCTGCCAGGAGACCTTGCGCGCGGCGATGGCGATCGGTGCCGACCGCGGCATCCTGGTCGAGAGCGATGTCGAGCTGCAGCCGCTGGCGGTAGCCAAGCTGCTGAAGGCACTGTGCGACAAGGAAGGTCCGACGCTGGTGATCTGCGGCAAGCAGGCGATCGACGACGACGCCAACCAGACCGGCCAGATGCTTGCGGCGCTGCTGGGCTGGCCGCAGGCGACCTTCGCCTCGAAGGTGACGCTCGCAGAAGGCAAGGCCAGCGTCACGCGCGAGATCGATGGCGGTCTCGAGACGCTGGCGATCAAGCTGCCGGCGGTGGTGACCACCGACCTGCGGCTGAACGAGCCGCGCTACGCGACGTTGCCCAACATCATGAAGGCGAAGAAGAAGCCGCTCGACACGGTCAAGCCCGCCGACCTCGGCGTGGATGTCGCGCCGCGGCTCACCACGCTGAAGGTGGCCGAACCGCCCAAGCGCAGCGCCGGGGTGCGGGTGGCCGATGTGGCCCAACTGGTCGACAAACTCAAGAACGAAGCGAAGGTGATCTGATCATGGCGATCCTGGTTATTGCGGAACACGACAATCAGGCCATCAAGGCCGCCACGCTGAACACGGTGGGCGCCGCGGCGAAGATCGGCGGCGACGTTCACGTGCTGGTGGCCGGTGCCGGCTGCGGCGCCGCGGCCGAAGCCGCGGCGAAGGTCGCCGGCGTCGCCAAGGTCCTCGTTGCCGACGGGGCGCATTACGAAGCGCAGACGGCGGAGAATGTCGCCGAGCTGGTGAAGGGGCTGGCGCCGGCCTACAGCCATGTGCTGGCGCCGGCCACCTCGGCCGGCAAGAACATGCTGCCACGCGTGGCGGCACAGCTCGATGTGGCGCAGATCTCGGACATCGTCGGCGTGGAAGCGGCCGACACCTTCGTGCGCCCGATCTACGCCGGCAATGCGCTGGCCACGGTGAAGAGCGCCGATGCGGTGAAGGTCATCACGGTGCGCACCACCGCCTTCGAGGCGGCTGCGGCCGAGGGCGGCAGTGCAGCCGTCGAGACGGTGGCGGCGGCGGCCGACCTGGGCGTGCGCCAGCTCGTAGGCCGCGAGATCACCAAGAGCGCGCGCCCCGAACTCGGTGCGGCCAAGATCATCGTCTCCGGTGGTCGCGGCGTGGGCAGCGGCGAGAACTACCATGCGCTGCTCGAGCCGCTGGCCGACAAGCTCGGTGCGGCGCTCGGTGCGAGCCGCGCGGCGGTCGATGCGGGCTACGTGCCGAACGACTACCAGGTCGGCCAGACCGGCAAGATCGTCGCGCCGCAGCTCTACATCGCGGTGGGCATTTCGGGGGCGATCCAGCACCTGGCGGGGATGAAGGATTCGAAGGTGATCGTGGCGATCAACAAGGATCCGGAAGCGCCGATCTTCCAGGTGGCCGACTACGGCCTGGTGGGCGACCTGTTCCAGGTGGTGCCCGAGCTGACGGCGGCCGTGGGCTGATCGCGGGCGCAGTCGCCGGGTCGCAGCGTGAATCTCGAGCCGTCGCTGTTTTCGACGACTTGGCACGTATTCATGCTGCTGCTCACGCTGGCCGTGGCGTACGACCTCTTCCGCCGCGCGCCGTGGTCGCGGCTGCGGGAGGGGCCGACGCTCAACGTGATGCTCGGTTGCGCCGTGGCGCTGACGCTGGTGTGGAGCATGAAGGCGGGGGTCAAGCCCGGCCTAGATCTGCATCTGGTCGGCGCCATGGCCGGCACGCTGATCCTTGGCCCGCGCCTGGCCATCGTGGCGCTGGCGCTGGCCCTGTGCGGCATCACGCTGAATGGAACGACGGCGTGGCTGGCGTGGCCGGTCAATTTCATCGTCACCGTGGTGGTGCCGATAATCGTCGCGGCCGGCCTGAAGCGATTGGTCGAGCGCTGGCTGCCGGCCCATTTCTTCATTTTCATCTTCGTCATCGGCTTTGCCGGGGCGGCGCTGGCGGTCATGGCGCAGGGTGCGGTCGCCTCGGTGATCCTGGTGCTCGCCGGTGCTTATCCGGCTGACTTCCTGCTTAACGAGTACCTGCCGTTCTTCCTGCTGCTGGGCTTTTCCGAAGCCTGGATCAGTGGCGCGGTGGTGACCCTGCTCGTGATCTACAAGCCGGAATGGGTGTCGGGTTTCGACGATAGCCGCTACCTGCTGAACAAGTGATGCCGAGCCAAATCTCATACGAACAAACCGGAGGGAACCAACTGATGAGCAACTACGCTGCACCGATTCGTGACATGCAGTTCGTGATGCGTGAGCTCGCGGGCCTGGACGAGGTCGCCGCGCTGCCGGGCAACGAGGAGATCTCGCCCGATCTTGCGGACGCGATCCTGGAAGAGGCCGACAAGTTCGCCAGCGGCGTGCTCGCGCCGCTGAACTGGACGGGTGACCAGGAAGGGGCCACCTGGCACGAGGGCGAGGTCAGGACGGCGACCGGCTGGAAGTCGGCGTATTCGCAGTTTGCCGAGGCCGGCTGGACCGCTTTGGCTGGCGAACCCGAATTCGGTGGCCAAGGCCTGCCCAAGCTCATCGCCACCGCGGTGATGGAGATGTGGAAGTCGGCCAACATGGCCTTCTCGTTGTGCCCGATGCTGACCACCGGTGCCATCGAGGCGCTGCTGCTGTGCGGAACCGACCAGCAGAAGGCGATGTACCTGCCGAAGATGGTGTCGGGTGAATGGACCGGCACCATGAACCTGACCGAACCGCAGGCCGGTTCCGACCTCGCCGCGGTGCGCAGCAAGGCGGAGCCGCAGGGCGACGGTACCTACCGCATCTTCGGCCAGAAGATCTTCATCACCTATGGCGAGCACGACCTCACCGACAACATCATCCATCTGGTGCTCGCGCGCCTGCCGGATGCGCCCGAGGGCGTGAAGGGGATCTCGCTGTTCGTGGTACCCAAGTTTCTCGTCAATGCCGACGGCAGCCTCGGCGAGCGCAACGACGTCCAGTGCGTGTCGATCGAGCACAAGCTGGGCATCCACGCGAGCCCGACCTGCGTGCTGGCCTTCGGCGACAAGGGCGGTGCCATCGGCACGCTCGTCGGCGAACCCAACCGCGGCCTCGAGTACATGTTCATCATGATGAACGAGGCCCGCTTCGCGGTGGGCATGGAAGGCGTGGCGCTCTCCGAGCGCGCCTACCAGCATGCCCTGCAGTATGCCAAGGACCGCGTCCAGGGCACCGAGGCGGGCGTTCGCGGCGGCCCCAAGGTGAGCATCATCCACCATGCCGACGTGCGTCGCATGCTGATGTCGATGAAGAGCAAGACCGAGGCGATGCGCGCGCTGGCCTATGTGGTCGCGGCGGCTTCGGACAAGGCGCACGGCCATCCCGACGACGATGTGCGGGCGCGCAACCAGGCCTTCGTCGATCTGATGATCCCGGTGGTGAAGGGCTGGTGCACCGAGAATTCGGTCGAGGTGGCTTCCGTCGGCGTGCAGGTGCATGGCGGCATGGGCTTCATCGAGGAAACCGGCGCCGCGCAGCACCTGCGCGACGCGCGCATCACGCCGATCTACGAGGGCACGACCGCGATCCAGGCGAATGACCTGATCGGGCGCAAGATCGCGCGTGAGAATGGCGTGACCATCGCTGCAGTGGTGGCGGAGATGCGCAGGGTGGAAGCCGACCTGGCTGCGGCCGAGGGCGAGGCCTTTGCGGCGATCCGCCGTTCGCTCGGCGCCGGCATTGGCGCGGTCGAACAGGCGGTTGCGTACATTCTCGCCACCTATGCGAAGGACATCAAGGCGGCGTCGGTGGGCTCGGTGCCCTTCCTGAAGCTGCTGGGCATCGTCGCGGGCGGGTGGCAGATGGCGCGTGCGGCCCTGATCGCGCAACGCAAGCTGGCCGCGGGCGAGGGCGATGCCCGCTTCCTGCAGGCGAAGGTCGTGACCGCGCGCTTCTATGCCGATCACGTGCTCTCGGAAGCGCCGGGCCTGTCCTATGCGGTGGTGAATGGTGCCGCCGGTGCGCTCGGACTCGCCGAAGAGCAGTTCTGATCCGCGGCGCCCGTATCTGGGCGCCTCAGCAAGAAAAGAAAGCCGACGGAGCGATCCGTCGGCTTTCTTGTGGACGTCGCGGAGGTTTGCCTCCGCCGACGCTTACTGCACCTTGGCCTTGCCGCGCAGGTCGAGCACGTGCTTTTCGACCTTCTGCTGCTGCAGCCGCTGCTGCAACTGCGGCTTGACTTCGTCGTAGGCGGGCGCCTGCAGCGCGCGCACGTCGTCGAGCATGATGACGTGGTAGCCGAAATCGCTCTTCACCGGCGTGGTCGTGTACTTGCCTTTCTCGAGCTTGACCATCGCTTCCGAGAACTGTTTCACGAACATGCCGGGGTTGCTCCAGCCGAGGTCGCCGCCGCGCTCCTTCGAGCCCGGGTCACGCGACTCCTTTGCCAGATCCTCGAACTTGGAGCCGCCCTGAAGCTTGGCGATGATCGCCTTGGCCTGGTCCTCGGTCTCGACCAGCACGTGACGCGGCTTGTATTCCTTGTCGCCCATGCGCGACTTGATGTTGTCGTATTCCTTCTTCAGGTCGGCGTCGGTGACCGGGTTTGCCTTGACGAAGTCCTGCAGGTAGGCACGGATCAGGATCGCCTGCTTGGCCATCTCCATCTGCGCCTGGACATCCGCCTTCTTGTCGAAGCCCTTCTTGGCGGCTTCCTGGCTGAGGACCTCGCGGCGGATCAGCTCTTCACGCACGGCGTCGCGCAGTTGCGCACTCTCGGGCGCGCCTTGCGCGCGCTGCTCGGCGATCATGGCGTCGGCGCGCGCGGACGAGATGGCCGTGCCGTTCACCGTGGCGATGGGCTCGGCAGCCAGCGCCGGGAGGCTGAGGAAGCCGGCAAGCAGGGAAATGGCGAGACGGCTCGGAAAACTTTTCATCGGGGTTCCTCGTGACGGAGTTGCTTGGTGGCCTCGGTGGCCGAAAGGGCGCGAATGGCGAGAGCATGGATGTCGGTCTTCATCATGTCGCCAAGTGCGTCATAAATCATGCGGTGGCGGGCCACCGTGTTCCTGGATTCGAAATTCGCCGAGACGATCAGCAGCCGGTAGTGGCCGCCGCCGCTGCGCGCCCCGGCGTGGCCGGCGTGCAGGGCGCTGTCGTCGCCGATCTCGATGTGTTCGGGTTGCAGCGCGGCGAGCCGGGCGCGGATCTTCTCGATGGTGGTCATGGCAGAACCTTCTTGAACGGCCTGACGCTGGTGCGTGCGAACACGCCCTGCATCACGTAGGGGTCGTCCGCGAACCACTGCTCGGCGGCAGCCAGCGATTCGAACTCGGCGACCATCAGCGTACCGGTGAATCCGGCGGGGCCTGGGTCGGGGGAGTCGGTCGCTGGCATCGGTCCGGCGAGGATGAGCCGCCCTTCGTTGCGCAGTGCTTCCAGCCGTGCGAGGTGTGCAGGCCGGGCCTTCAGACGCGCCTCCAGACTGCCGGGGACGTCGTCCCCGATCATCGCGTAGAGCATCAGTTCGTCTCCTCCTCGATATGCCTGGAAAGGTAGAAACCCTGGGCCAGGACGAATGCCAGCATCAGTCCGGTGGCGCCAAAGAGCTTGAAGTTCACCCACACCTCTTCACTGAAGCTGTAGGCGACATAGAGGTTGATCAGGCCCATCGCGATGAAGAAGCCCGCCCACGCCAGGTTCAGCCGGCCCCACACGCCATCGGGAAGCTGAATCTGGGCCTCGAGCATCTTGCGGATCAGGTTGCGCCGGAACAGCGTCGCCGACATCAGCAGCACTGCCCCGAACAGCCAGTAAAGCGCGGTCGGTTTCCACTTGATGAAGGTGGGGTTGTGGAAGAACAGCGTGGCGCCACCGAAAACCACGATGATGGCCAGGCTGACCCACAGCATCGTGTCGACCTTGCGATGCTTGAGCCAGACCATGGCGATCTGCAGGAAGGTGGCGACGATCGTGGCTGCGGTGGCGATCAGGATGGGGGCCTGCGTCGCGGCGATGCCGGCACCGAGCCATTGTGTGGCCAAGCCGAGCGCCGCATCCGGATTGGCACCTGCGATCTTGTACGTAGCGAAGAAAAGAATGACCGGCAGCAGGTCGAACAGAAATTTCATTTGGGCGGATTATAGAAGACGCTCACGGCTTTGATCCGCTGCCGGCACCGTCGGCCGGTGCGGCGGACTCCGCACGGTTGCGCATATGGTTGGCGAGGGCCGCCAGCGATTCGTGCAGACGGGTGCGCATGGCTGCATCGGTGACGTGTTCATCGAGTGCCTGACCCATGCATTGCATCCACTGGTCCCGTTCGGCCATGCCGATCGAGAACGGAAGATGGCGCGCACGCAGGAAGGGCGGACCGTACCGTTCGACGTAAAGGTTCGGGCCGCCAAGCCAGCCGCTCATAAACAGGAACAGCTTTTCTTCCGAGCCCGACAGGTCCTCAGCGTGCATCTTGCGGACGTCCCATGCCTCGGGAAGCGTGTCCATCAACTCGTAGAAACGTCTGACGATCGCGCGTACCGTTGGTTCTCCGCCGATCAGGTCGTAGGGGGAAAGAGGGAGCTTGGGGCGTTGTTCAGGCTGCATGAATGTCGATCAGGTCGCCGCTGCGGTCGCAGCACAGGGGCGACGAGAAAATGCCGGGGGGCGTTCCCGGTCGTGAATGGCGCAGATTATTCATCACTTCGACGAACTCCGCGCGGGATTTTCCGCGGATGCGCTCGTTGCTCAGTCTCTCCTGGCCGACGGAGCTGACCCGGTGGTCGCGATAGTCGTGGCCCGGATACACGAGTGTTTCGTCCGGGAGTGACAGCAGGCGTTCGCTGATGCTGTCGTAGAGCGTGCCGGCGTCCCCGCCGGTGAAGTCGCAGCGGCCACAACCGCCGATCAGCAGCGAATCGCCGGTGAAGAGGCGGTCGCGCCAACGGTAGGTGACGCTGTCGGGCGTGTGGCCTGGCGTCGCGATGACACGGACGATCTCGTCACCGAACACGACGGTATCTCCCTCGCCGACGACGAGGTCCGGCGATCCGGCGCGCGCGGACCGGGCTCCGACCGTCCTGGCTCCCGTGTGCTCCTTCATCGCCAGCGTACCTGAAGGATCCTCCGCGTGCGTGTGCGTCTCCAGCAGCCACACCAGATCGAGTTCGAGCTCCTGCAACACGCTGAGGTAATGGCCGGCGTGTTCGCACACGGGGTCGATCAGCAGGGCATGACCGGTGAGCGCATCGGCGAGCAGGTAGGAGAGCGTTGCCGTCTCTTCATGGAAGAATTGGCGAAATACGATGTTCATCCCCTGTCCCCGTGCCCGTCGTTGGACGAGATTCTAGCCTGCGATGGGGCGGTTCCGGCACAGGGCAGACACAGGATCGCGCGCAGTCCACCACCGTCCCGTGGAAGCAGATCGAGGCGTCCGTGGTGCGCGCGCATGACGCGGTCGACGATCGCCAGACCGAGTCCCGCGCCCTTGGTGTTGGTACGCGCCTCCTCGAGGCGGGTGAAGGGGTGACGCATGCGCTCGACCTGGTCGGGCGGGATGCCGGGGCCGCGGTCGGCGACCTCGAGGCAGGCTTCAGTGCCGGTGAAGAAGGCCCGCACCTCCACCGGCATGTCCTCGCCGGCGTAACGCAGCGCGTTGTCCACCAGGTTGGCGATGGCACGGCGCATCGGCAGCGCGCGTGCTTCCGCGACCAGCGTGTCGGGCGCATCGACCGTTACGTTGATGCCGCGCAGGCGGTACGGCTCGGTGACCTCGCGCGCGAGCGCGGCGATGTCGACCGGCTGCGTCGGCTCCTGGGCGTCGCCGCGACCGAAGTCGAGAAACTGTCCGATGATGCGGTCCATCTCTTCGATGTCGGCCACCATGGCGAGCACTTCGCCGTCGGGCGCGCCCGACATCTCCACCCCCAGGCGCAACCTGGCGAGCGGCGTGCGCAGATCGTGCGAGACGCCCGCCAGGATCAGCGTGCGATCCGCGTCGGTGCGGGCCAGCTCGCCCGCCATGCGGTTGAAGGCGCGCGCGACGACGGCGATTTCCTGCGGTCCGCGTTCTTCCTGCACCGGAGGCGTGCGCCCGCTACCCACCATCAGCGCCGCCCGCGTCAGGTTGCGCAGAGGTCTGCTGATGCGCGACACGATCAGGTAGGCGCCCGCCAGGGCGACGAGCAGGGCCGCGCCTCCCCACGCCAGCCACTCGAAGGCGTTGCGCTGCTCGATGCGCTCGGCCGGCAGCATCACCCAGTACTCATCGGTGCTGTCGTCCGGATCGAGGCGGAAACTGATCCAGAAGCCGTCCAGCGACTTCCAGCGCGACGCGAAGCGGGTGTGCTCGCCAAGCTGCTGCCGCACGTCGGCCGTGAGCAGGCGCAGCGGGCGGGTATCGGGCAACGGTTCGATCTCGTCCGACGGTTCCGCGGGGTAGATCCGGATGCCTTCCAGCGCAGCGAGCTCGATCAGAAGGTCGATGCGGCGACCGGCATCGGCGTTGATCAGAGCCGTGCGTGTCAGATTGACCACGCTGGCGACCATCTGCGCCACGTCGCGGGCTCGCGCGGGTTCCTGGAAGTAGCGGAAGATCTGCGACCACACGCCCAGCGCGACGATGAGCAGCAGGCCCACCAGCAGAAAGGTCTGCCAGAGCAGCGAACGCGGCAGCCACCTCGAGAGCGGCGCCGCCAGCGCACGCGGGAAACTCGACATCGATATTCCGACCGCCGTCTACTGCGCGCCGTCGCCGGCCGACTTGTTGTCGTCCGGCACGAAGACATAGCCGAAGCCCCACACCGTCTGGATATAGCGCGGCTTTGCCGGATCGTCTTCGACCAGCTTGCGCAGGCGGGAGACCTGCACGTCGATGGCGCGGTCGAACACCCCGTATTCGCGGCCGCGCGCAAGTTCCATCAGCTTGTCGCGGGACAGGGGCTGACGCGGATGCTGCAGCAGCACCTTCAGCAGCGAGAACTCGCCGGTGGTGAGCTGGATGTCTTCACCATCCCGCGTCAGCGAGCGCGTGCCGAGATTGACCTGCACTCGCCCGAACGACACCACCTCGTCCTCTGGCGTCGGTGCGCCCGGCAGCGTCTGTGGCTGGCGTCGCATGACGGCCTGGATGCGAGCGACGAGTTCGCGCGGGTTGAAAGGCTTGGCCAGGTAGTCGTCCGCACCCATTTCGAGGCCGAGGATACGATCGACGTCGTCGCCCTTGGCCGTCAGCATGATGATGGGAATCGGATTGTCGGCCGCGCGCATCCGGCGGCAGATCGCCAGGCCGTCCTCGCCGGGAAGCATGAGGTCGAGCACGATGAGGTCGAAATGCTCGCGATGCAGTGCGCGGTCCATCAGGGGCGCATCGCCCACCGCCTTCACGGCGAATCCCTGTTCCTGGAGATAACGCGACAACAATTCGCGCAGGCGAGCGTCATCGTCGACGATCAATACGCGGTAGCGGGTCTTTGCATTCATGAGCCGAATCGTATCCTCGCTGCAGGCGGCTTGCCAGTGGGCGTCACGGGGCGGAATCTGCAGGCGCGGTAACGCTTCGTAAGTGCGCGCCGGGAGCGCAACATCGGCTTACAAATGGTATCGCCTGGCGCGAGGGTGAGGTATCCATCACCGGGCGATTGCCGTATGTTTGGCGCTGTCCATAACCCACATTTTCGCGGGTCTGCGTGCCGGTCCGCGAGCTTGCGATGAAGTTTCCCGTTTCCCTTTTTCGATTCGCTCCGTGTCGAGGGACTCGCATCTCGTCCCTGGCCCCCGCGCTGCTCGCGTTGCTGTTGGTCTTCGGGCCGGCGCACGCGCGTCCGCCGATGTTCGATGGCTTCCATGTCGGTGCCGACGCGCGGCAACAACGCCCCGACCGACGTTCGGACCTGCGCGAATCGCTGGCGCCGCGAGGCGATCGTGAGGAAGTCGGGCAGGGCCGTCGCAGGCTCAGCACCGAGGAGCGCAGTGCCCTGCGGCGCGATCTGCGCGATGCTATGCGTGGCGCCTACCCCGAGGAGCCCCGCCCGCGGAGGAGGAACTGACGGGCTTCCACCCGTTAGGCCCGAATCCTTCCCAGCCGGTAGAATGCCGGCCCATGAACATCCTTGCGATCGAAACCTCTTGCGAGACGGGCAGCATTGCGCTGCTGAGCGGAGGGCATGTCGTCGACAGCGAACTTGACGGCGTCGGAACGCACTCGGAAGGCGTCCTTCCTGCCATCGACTGGCTGCTCGGTGAAGCTGGGCTCGGCGTGAGCCAGCTCGACGCGATCGCATTCGGCAGCGGACCCGGTGCGTTCACAGGCCTGCGCCTGGCTTGCGGTGTCGCCCAGGGGCTGGCGTTGGGCAGTGGCGTGGGCTTGGTCGCGGTGTGCAGCCTGGAGGCGCTCGCGGCGCAACGCTCCGAGGCTCGCCTGCTCGTGGCGACCGACGCGAGACTCGGTGAGATCTACTACTGCGCCTACGAGCGCGATGCGCAAGACATCCTGCGAGCGATCGGTGAGCCTGCGTGCGGCCGACCCGATGCGGTGTCGCTTCCGGGCGGCACATGGTTCGGCGTGGGATCCGCATTCGGCGTACACGGTGCGGTGTTGCATTCCCGACTGGGCGACCGGCTCATGGGTAGTGCGGCCGATGCGGTGCCGCGGGCGGCACAGGTGGCCCGGCTCGCGGCCCGCCGCGTCGCGTCGGGCGAACTGATCCCGCCGCAGCTCGCAGCGCCGCTGTACGTGCGCGACAAGGTCGCGCTGACCACCTCAGAGCGGCTCGCCACCGGAGGCAGGGCTTGATTTCACGCGCGACGTCCGGCGAGGTCGAGTTCGTGCCCATGTCCGAGGGCGATCTCGACTGGGTCGTCGCGCGCGAGCGGGAACTGCACGCCTTCCCGTGGACGCGCGGAAACTTCGCCGATTCGCTGGCGGCCGGCTACAGTTGCTGGCTGATGAAGGCCGGTGGCCAAGCGGTCGGCTACGCGGTGATGATGCTGGTGCTCGACGAGGCGCACCTGCTGGACATCAGCATCGACCGTGAAGCACAGGGTCGTGGTCACGGCGCGGCGCTGCTCGGACACCTGCGGGCCGAGGCACGGCGTCACGGCGCCACACAGTTCTTCCTCGAGGTGCGGCCCTCCAACGCGGCGGCCTTGAGCCTCTATCGCAGCAACGGGTTCGAACATGTGGGCCGCCGTCGCGACTACTACCCCGCAGCAGACGGACGCGAGGACGCCATCGTGATGAGGTGTGCCCTGTGAGCCCCGCCGCGGCGCGGCCAGTGCCCGAGCGCAACCGGCGCGGCGCGATGCTGCGCGAGATGGGACTCGGCCCGATCTGGCGACTGCGCAGGGGCGACGGGGCGGAGATGCCAGTGGCGGTGACGCAGGGCTCGGCGGCGGGCGATCCGGTGGTGGCAGCCGCCGTGAACGTGCCGGTCCCGGCTCCGGGTCACGTGCCAGGGCCGGTTCAGGCTACCCCGGCCGCGCAGGCGGCGCAGAGGCAGGCCGCGGCCATGCCGCGCGCCGACCGGCCTCGCTCGCCCAACCCTGCAGAGTCCGGTGACCGAGCCGCGCGCAGCGATGCGATCACCGCCGTACCTCGCGCGGTTGCACCCCACGCATCCCGCCGCGTGCTTTCCGACCTTCGCGGGCCGACTCTGCCGCGGCAGCCTGCCGGCATCGATCCCGACCGTACCAGTCGCATTGCCACCATGGGCTGGGACGAACTCGAAGCCGACATCCGCGCCTGCACCGCCTGTGAGTTGTGCGAGCGCAGGCGCCAGGCCGTTCCGGGCGTGGGCGACCGACATGCTCGATGGATGCTGGTGGGCGAGGGGCCCGGTGGCGAGGAAGACCAGCGCGGCGAGCCTTTCGTCGGCCAGGCGGGCAAACTGCTGGACAACATGCTGGCTGCGATCGGCCTCGCACGCGGCGAGGACGTCTACATCGCCAATGCGGTGAAATGCCGCCCGCCGCACAACCGCACGCCCGAGTCCGCCGAGCTTGCGGCCTGCCTGCCTTATCTGGAGCGCCAGATCGATCTCGTGCAGCCCGAACTACTGGTGGCCCTCGGCCGCCCGGCAGCACAGGCGCTGCTCGACATCGAGGTGCGCATCGGTGCCGCGCGTGGCAAGCTGTTCGAGCACCGCGGCATCCCGGTGGTGGTCACCTATCATCCCGCCTACCTGCTGCGCAATCCGCAGGACAAGGCCAGGGCCTGGGAAGACCTGTGCTTCGCGCGGCGCTGCATGCGCGAGAGAGAACAAGAACAGGGATAGCTGTCCCGGGCGCGTCTCGGCGGGGCGCGACGGGCCGTCGCGAATGGCGGCCGGACACCTGGCGCTACGCGGCGCTCAGTGCGCGCGGTCTTCCAGGAGCGATACCGCGTCGTTCTCGCGCTGGTTGAGTTCGTGACGCAACTTCACCAGGTACATCGAAACCGCGACGAAGAGGCCGAACAGGACGATCACCACATTGATCGACAGCCCCAGCATGATCAGCACGGCGTAGGTGCCGGTCATCACCAGGATCGACAGGTTTTCGTTGAAGTTCTGCACCGCGATGGAATGCCCCGCGCCCATCAGGATGTGGCCGCGGTGCTGCAGCAGCGCATTCATCGGCACCACGAAGAAGCCGGCGAGACCGCCGATCACCACCATCAGCACCATGGCGACGCGGGTGTCGGTCACCCCGATCATCGCGATGACGACGATGCCCATGGCGATGCCCAGCGGGATCACTTGCCCCGCGCGCCGCAGCGTGACGAAGCGGGCCGCCATCACGGCGCCGACCGCGATACCGATGGCGACGACCCCCTGCAGCATCGAGGCCTGCGACAGGGACAGGCCCAGATTGTGTTCGGCCCACTTGATCACGATGAACTGCAGCGTGGCACCCGCACCCCAAAATAGCGTGGTGACTGCGAGCGAGATCTGCCCCAGCTTGTCGCGCCACAGCAGCTTCAGGCAGTGGTTGAAGTCGTGGATCAGGTAGAGCGGGTTGTTCTTGAGCGGTTTGTGGTCGACGCCGGTGTCGGGAATGTAGAAATTGAACCCGGCAGCGATCAGGTAGAGCGTGCCGATCACGATGACGCTGGCCTCGAAAGCGGTGCTCACCAGCGGAAGGTCGAGCGTCAGAAGCCAGGAAGAAACGTCCTGGCGGATCAGCACGCCGCCCATCACCGTGCCGATGATGATCGCGCCCACGGTGAGACCCTCGATCCAGCCATTGGCGATCACCAGCAGGCGGTGGGGCAGGTACTCGGTCAGGATGCCGTACTTCGCCGGCGAGTAGGCGGCGGCACCAAGACCGATCACCGCGTAGGCGAGCAGTGGATGCACCCCGAAGAACAGCAGCAGGCAGCCGCCGATCTTGATCGTGTTGCTGATCAGCATCACCCGCCACTTGGGCATCGAGTCGGCGTAGGCGCCGACGAAGGCGGCCAGCCCGACGTACGACAGCGTGAAGAAGAGCTTCAGCAGCGGCTCGTATTCCGACGGAGCGGACATGTCCCGCAGAAGGGCGATCGCGACGATGAGCAGGGCGTTGTCGGCAAGCGCGGAGAAGAACTGCGCTGCCATGATGATGTAGAAGCCGAGCGGCATCGTCTGGGCCATGCGTCGCGATATCGGGAGCGCGGTTTATAACATGAAGCCGTCGACCATGTGACGCACGGCTGCCGCCTTCGGGTGGTGAACGGATTGTTTTTGTGATCTAATTCCGTTCATAAAAGAGGCTTATCACGATCATGGCAGATCGCAGACTTCAGGTTTTCCACGCCGTCGCCAAGCACGGCTCCTTCACTCGCGCGGCCGAGCATCTCTTCATGACGCAGCCGGCGGTCACCTTCCAGATCAAGCAGCTCGAAGAGCATTTCGACACTCGGCTGCTGGATCGTGGACACGGCAAGATCAGCCTCACCCCGGCGGGCGAGCTGGTGCTGGCGTACGCGGAGCGCATTCTCGGGCTCTCCGAGGAACTCGAGTCGCGTGTGTCGGAGCTTACCGACGAACTCGCCGGTACGCTCAACATCGGTACCAGCACGACGATCGCCGCGTACTGGCTGCCGCGCCTGCTCGAAGGCTTCAAGCGCCGCTATCCACGCGTGGTGCCGCGCGTCGTCGTCGGCAATTCGCAGTTGACGGAGGAACGCGTCGCAGCGCGCGACCTCGACATCGGCCTCATCGAGATCGTCAGCGACCAGAATTCGATCGAGCGTCGCAGTGCCGCGCGCGACGAACTGATGGTGATCTGCAGTGCTGACCATCCGCTGGCCGGCTTCGAGCGCCTGAGGGCGGAGGATCTCGTCGGCCATCCCTTCATCAACCGTGACACGGGCAACGCCATTCGCCAGTTATCGGAAGAGTTCTTTGCCGCGGCCGGAATCCAGATGAGCGAGGTCCCGCTATGCGCCGAGCTGGGCAGCCTCGCGACGGTGAAGCATCTGGCCGCCGAGGGCATGGGCTTCGGCATCGCGTCGCGGGTCGCGATCCAGCGTGACGTGCGCGAGGGCAAGCTGGTGGCGATCCCGCTCGAGCCCAGGCTGTACACACCGCTCGAGGTCATCATCCCGCGTGACAAGTTCCGCTCCCGCCTCATCACCACCTTTGCCGATTTCGCCTGCGAGGAACTCTCGAGGATGGCTCGAGAAGTCGAAAGGGCGGATTGATGGCCAAATCCCGGACGGCCTACATCTGCTCCGAATGCGGTGCGCAGCTCGCCCGCTGGCAGGGGCAGTGTCCGCAGTGCCAGGCCTGGAACACGCTGGTGGAGGGGGTAGTGGAGCCGACGCCGGCGGCGGGCGGGCGCTTTGCTGCAATCGCCGGGCAGACCAGCCGCCTGCAGCCGCTGTCTTCCCTGCAGCCGCGCGAGGAACCGCGCCAGCCCACCGGCCTCGACGAATTCGATCGGGTGCTCGGTGGTGGGCTCGTCGGCGGCGGAGTGGTGCTGATCGGCGGTGACCCGGGCATCGGCAAGTCCACCCTGTTGCTGCAGGCGCTGGCGCACCTCGCGGGCAGCCAGAGCGCCGTGTATGTCAGCGGCGAGGAGTCGGGCGAGCAGGTGGCGCTGCGTGCGCAGCGCTTGCAGCTTGCGCCCTCGCCGCTGCAAATGCTGGCCGAGATCAACCTGGAGCGCATCCTCGCTGCGCTGCGCGACAGCCGTCCGCGCGTGGCGGTGATCGACTCCATCCAGACGGTGTATTCCGAGACCTTGCAGTCGGCGCCGGGTTCGGTCGCCCAGGTGCGCGAATGCGCGGCGCAACTCACCCGCTTCGCCAAGCAGAGCGGCACCAGCCTCATCATCGTCGGTCACGTCACCAAGGACGGCACGCTGGCAGGCCCGCGGGTGCTGGAGCACATCGTCGACACCGTGCTGTATTTCGAGGGCGACACGCATTCCAGCTTCCGCCTGATACGCGCGTTCAAGAACCGCTTCGGCGCGGTGAATGAACTGGGCGTGTTCGCGATGACCGAACGTGGGCTGCGCGGCGTGTCCAACCCTTCGGCCATCTTCCTGTCGCAGCACGGCCAGCAGGTGCCGGGCAGTTGCGTTCTGGTCACGCAGGAGGGAACGCGGCCGCTGCTGGTCGAGATCCAGGCATTGGTCGATGCGGCGCACAGCCCCAACCCCCGGCGGCTGTCGGTGGGCCTGGAGCCGACCCGCCTGGCGATGTTGCTGGCGGTGCTGCATCGGCACGCCGGTATCGCCTGTTTCGACCAGGACGTGTTCGTAAATGCGGTCGGCGGTGTGAAAATCGCGGAACCAGCCGCCGACCTCGCCATCCTGTTCGCCATCGTGTCCTCGCTGCGCAGCCGTCCTCTGCGGCGCGGCCTTGCGGTGTTCGGCGAGGTGGGACTGGCCGGCGAGATCCGCCCGGCGCCGCGCGGCCAGGAGCGGTTGAAGGAGGCGGCCAAGCTCGGCTTCGACGTCGCCATCGTTCCCAAGGCCAACGCGCCGAAGCAGGCGCCCGAGGGGATGAGGGTGCTTGCCGTCGAGCGTGTCGAGGAAGCGCTGGAGCGGCTGCGCGACCTGGAATGAGAATTCGTTCGCCACGCACCGTGCGTTCGCGGACCTAATGGAGAAAATCATGGCCTCTTCGCCCGACAGCGTCAGCATGGCGCTGTTCTGCGACTTCGAGAACGTCGCGCTCGGCGTGCGCGACGCCAACTACGAGAAGTTCGACATCAAGCGCGTGCTCGAGCGCCTGCTGCTCAAGGGCAGCATCGTCGTCAAGAAGGCGTACTGCGACTGGGATCGCTACAAGAGTTTCAAGGCTTCGATGCACGAGGCCAATTTCGAACTGATCGAGATCCCCCATGTGCGGCAGTCGGGCAAGAATTCTGCCGACATCCGCCTCGTCGTCGATGCGCTCGACCTGTGCTACACCAAGTCGCATGTCGACACGTTCGTCATCATCAGCGGTGACTCCGATTTTTCACCGCTGGTGTCCAAGCTGCGCGAGAACGCGAAGCAGGTGATCGGCGTCGGCGTCAAGCAATCCACTTCCGACCTGCTGATCGCCAACTGCGACGAGTTCATCTTCTACGACGACCTGGTGCGCGAGAGCCAGCGCGCGGCGAAGAAGGAGGCGCGCGAGACACAGGCTTCCGCCAAGCGCTCGCCCGAGGAAGAAAGGCGCCGCCGTGAGGAGGTCGAGGCGCGCAAGGCGCAGGCCATCGAGTTCGCCGTGCAGACTTTCGACGCCCTGTACGCCGAACGGGGGGACACCAGCAAGATCTGGGCGTCGGTGCTGAAGGAGGCGATGAAGCGGCGCAAGCCCGATTTCAGCGAGTCGTACTACGGTTTTCGTGCCTTCGGCAACCTGCTCGAGGAAGCGCGCGCGCGCGGGCTGCTCGACTTCACGCGCGACGACAAGGGGCGCACCATCGTGTCCCGCGGTTCGGCGGAGGTCGGACGCAGCGACGTCGTCAACGGCCGCCCGTCGGTCGAGCCGGCGGAAGTCCAGATCGACACCGTTGCAATGCTGCAGGGCATCGAGGCTGTGCCCGAGGCGCCGCCGCCGGTGGAGCCGGACGCAGTGCCGCACTTGGTTCCCGAGCGCGGCGGACGCAAGCCTGCGAAGGAACAGCGCCGGCGTGGCCGCAAGACCGGCGAGCCGGTTCCTGCTGCGGGCGAGACCGCCGCAGGCGACATGGGCTCGCTGCCCGAGGTGCTGGGGCAGGTGGCAGCCGCAGCGCCAGAAGCCGACAGCGGCCCCCAATCCGTCGTGCCGACCGCCACCGAGGAACCCGCCAGCCAGAAGCGGAAGTCGGGTTCGGCGCGCGCAGGCACTGCGCGCAGGCGCGGCCGCAAGTCCGCCGAGGAGCCGGCTGCGGCCGACCACGCGCCGGCCCCTGCGACAGGCGACGCCTCAGCGGTCGCTGCCGTGATCGCCCAGGGCGAGACCCCGGCAACGGCCGACGCGCCCGCGCCGAGGCCGGCAGCGGAAGCCGAGCCTGTCGTCCCCGCTGCGGGTGCCGAGGCGGCGGCGAAGAAGCCGCGCAAGCCGGCAAGCCGCGGGCGCCGCCCGCGCAAGATGGAACTGCCGCCGGACGCCGTCGAGTAGACGGCAGATGCGACCGGCGCCGACGCCCACGGAATGAGGCGACGGCAACACGGAGCCCGGCGGCATGGCGTCCGATGCGCGGCGCCAATCTCTCGGCTTTCGGGCAGCCGGGCGTGGTCGGGCAGCCCGCCGGTGCGTCTGCGCCGATCGCCTTCAGGCTGCGCTCAGAAATGCCATTCCATCTGGAACGTCGGGGAGTCGGTATCGATGCCCGGCTTCTCGCGACCATTGGCAAACGCGTGGTTGCCGAACTTGTTGCGCCACAGTTCGTAGCCCACGCCCATCAGGAAGGTGTTCTTCCTGCCGCTCACCATCTGGCCGACATCGACCATCAGTGAGGTGCGCATCAGCGTCTCGGCCTCGGTCTTCACACCGGCGTAATCCTTGCCCTTCTCGCTCAGGTAGTTGAGAAAGCCCTGGAACTTCAGGGGTACCGGACCGGCCTGGAACGGGATGCCCCAGGACACGCTGAAGATCCACTGCGGATCGAAGGAGATGTCGCTCTTCGGGCAGGGGTCGAATCCGCCAGGCGTGCTGGGGTTGAGGCCGCAATGGTTCCATTCCTTGCCGGCGAGCAGGCTGACGTCGAGGAAACCCGGCACGTCGAACTTCAGCGTCGGGCCGGCCACGATCAGGCGCTTGCGCGGAGCGAACGCGGTGTTCTTGGTGTTGAGTTCGAAGCCCGCGGTCAGCGCCACTTCCTTCACCGGGCCGAAGGACAGGTTCTTGTCGAAGGCCTTGCCCAGGTGGATCTGGTGGCGGTAGGTCAGGTAGAACTCGGTCGCGCCGTTACCGTCGCCGATCCGGTTGCCGCTCGACGGATCCATGTCGTCGGATTGCAGAATGTCCAGGTTCAGGAAATTCTGGCCGATCGAGTAGCCGCTGGCGTGGGTGAATTGCAGCACGTGCTTCTCGACGTCATTGACGTTGTTCGGCTCGCGGAACTCGGTGCCGTAGCGGTAGCCGACGAAGGTGTCGCTCCAGGTCGCGGCCTGGGCGGTGGGCACGGCCAGGGCCGTGGCGGCGAGGGCGAGTGCGGCGGTGAGGCCGGTGCGTTGCGCGTTCATGCGTAGATTCCCGTTTCGTTGTGGTTATGAATCAGTGTGCTTCTGCCGCCTTGGCCGCTTCGATGGCGCCGGCCTTGTCTTCCTTGCCGCCGTTGAAGTAGAGGTTCAACAGAACGGCAGCGATCGCGGTCAGCAGGATTCCGGACTCGAGCAGCGGATGCAGGCTGTGTGCCATGTGCTGCGTCCAGCGCGGCGCGACCAGCGGCACCAGGCCGAAGCCGATCGACAGCGCGACGATGTACAGGTTGTTGCGGTTGCTCTTGAAATCGACGTTGGTCAGGATGCGGATGCCGGTCGCCGCGACCATGCCGAACATCACCAGTCCGGCGCCGCCGAGCACGAAGGTGGGCACGGATTCGACCAGCGCGGCCATCTTCGGCAGCATGCCGAGCACCATCATGATCACGCCCGCCGCCACGCACACCCAGCGGCTCTTGACGCCGGTGACCCCAACCAGGCCTACGTTCTGCGAGAAGCTGGTGTAGGGAAAGGTGTTGAAGACGCCGCCGATCAGCGTGCCCAGGCCATCGGTGCGCAGCCCCGCAGCCAGTTCGGTGCGGCTTATGCGCTTGTCGGTGATCTCGCCCAGCGCCAGGAACATCCCCACCGACTCGATCATCACCACCACCATGACCAGCGTCATGGTCAGGACCATCACCGGGTCGAAGGTGGGCATGCCGAAGGCGAAGGGGGTGACGACGTCGAACCAGTGGGCCTTGTCCACCTTGTCGAAATGCATCTTGCCCATCACCACCGCCACCACGCAGCCGACGATGATGCCCAGCAGCACCGCGATGTTGGCGACGAAGCCGCGGCCGTAGCGCACCAGCAGCAGGATCACGACCAGCACTAAGGCCGCGACGGCCATGGTGTCGAGGGCGCCGTAACTGGCGTTGTCCACCATCGGGATCGGACCGGGCAGCTTGGTCAGTTCGGTGCCCGCGGCGGCGGCCTTCTCCTTGGCACCGTCGACCATCTGTACCAGCTTGGGCACGTCGACGCTTTGCGCCAGGTGCGCCGGACCACCCAGCGCCCAGCCCACGCCAACACGCATCAGGCTGATGCCGATGATGGCGATGATGGTGCCGGTGACGACCGGCGGGAAGAAGCGCAGCAGCCGGCTCATGAAGGGGGCGATGAAGATCGACAGGATGCCGGCGCCGATGATCGCGCCAAAGATGGCACGTGCGCCCTCCGGGCCGCCCTGCACGTTGGCCATCGCCACCATCGGCCCGACCGCCGCGAAGGTGACGCCCATCATGACCGGCAGCCTGATGCCGAAGTACTTGCCGAAGCCCAGCGACTGGATCAGCGTGACCAGGCCGCAGCAGAAGAGGTCGGCGGAAATCAGCAGGGCGACCTGCTCGGGTGTCAGGTTCAGCACGCGGCCGACGATCAGCGGTACGGCGACCGCGCCGGCGTACATCACGAGGACGTGCTGCATGCCCAGCGCCGCGAGCCGGCCGCCGGGCAGTTTCTGGTCGACTGGATGGACCTGTTGGGTGCCGCCTTCCAGTGCGTGGTCTGACATGGTTGTCTCCTGGCTTTCTTGGTTGTCTCTCGTTCGCCGTCGGGCCCGGCGTGATGAGGAGCGGGGCATCGCGGCGTGTCGCGGGTGTCATGCAGCACGTGCCGTTGTGTGTGAGCGCTGCAGGGATCGCCCGCAGCGGCGCGGTTCGAATGCTCTTGGCCACACGGTGCGCATCGACTTGCAGTTCAGTCTAGGGATTCGCCTTCCTCGAAGGTGCGCGTTCCGCTAATAGCTGAAATAAGAAGACTTATATTGTTGCGATGCACTATTCAGCAGCACCTTCGAGCTCGCACATTGCCGCCCCCCAAAACCGAAGGCCGTGCGTTCGTCGGAACGGCACGGCCTTCGAGGTCGCAGCGAGCAGCGGGAGCTAACGCAGTGCCCCGGTCAGGAGCAGGTAGCCTGGCAACCAACCGGTGAAGATGCCCTGGCCGATGGCGATCCCTGCGGTCATGCGGACGATGGGTTTGTGCAGGGCCAGCAGCAGGAAGAACAGCAGCCACAGCACGGCCCACGCCGCCCACGACAGGCCCAGCCACCAGTCCCAGGTCGTCGAGGCGAGGCGCAGCGTGTCGATGGCGACCGGTATGGCGGTGATCGCGACGAACAGGCTGAACCAGCCGAGGCCGCGGCCATCTGCGCCGGTCAGGCGGTTGAATGCCACCCAAAGGTAGGTGAAGGAAAACAGCAGCGACAGGGCAGCCGCCTTGATCGAGGCGCCATCCGCGCCGTCGCCGAAAGCGAGTTTCAGCGACACCAGCAGCGTCAGACCGCCGGTGAACAGGTTGATGATCGAGATCTCGCGATCACCGATCCGGCCCAGCATCCACAGGCCGTTGAGGATCAGGACCGCACCGACGTAGAACAGGGACAGGCCGAGCAGCATTGTGCACTCCTTTGGTGCATTGGTTTCCGGTCGCAATGTAGGCCCTGGCGACGCCGGTGCGTGTGGGCAGGTCTGATAGCGCGAATCAGGAAGTGGATATGCTGGTGCGTGCCATCGTCTCGATGAGGACTCGGGGCATTCAGTCCGGAAGGCGAACAATGATCCCGTGGCCGTCCAACTGCACCTCGTCGCAGTTGTGCCCTGGTCCGCTGCGATCGAGGACGAGGAAGTCGCAGACGCTCTCGAGGGCGAGCAGGGGGTGATGCCAGACGCCGGTGGCGTAGTTGACGCCCTGGTCGCCGCGG
>SHNC01000214.1 GCA_004295105.1 Betaproteobacteria bacterium
AGCCCGGAAGAACTGCGCAAGGCGCAGACCCGCTCGGAACAAGATCATGCGAGGGCGGCCCATGCCCCCCCCGAGGCGCCGAAGCCCGAGAACGTGGCGCAGCGCTGATCGGCGACCGGCATCCGGAACCATCGACACACATCCAAAAGAAAAGCGCTGCAGGGCGAAACCCTGGAGCGCTTCATGACTTTCATGTCGCCGCCGGCCGGCGGCGCCCAGCATCAGAGCTTGCGATCGCCGACGCGTCCGGCGAACGTCCAGCCCTGATCGGCGGCGTAGCGGTAGACGAAGCCACTCGGGCCGTCGATGAACAGCGTCATCGAACCGGTGTCCGCCTTCGCCGTGCCGCCGAATTCGCTGCGGCCGAGGTACTTCCAGCCCGCCTCGGGCAGGTAGACGAAGGTGCTGCCGGTCGGACGATCGAGGAACACCGCCAGCGGCTGCGCCGCCGCGTTGTCCGCCGACGCAGACGTCTCCGACAACGAAAGCTTGACGGACTGCACACCGCCCTGATTTACCACGCGCCAGCCGTCGGTGCCGCGGAATTCGAGGCTCTGGACGGCACCGGACGGCGTCGCCACCGACAGGGACAGCACCGCCTCCGGCGACGCGAATGCCGGCGTGGCGGCGGACAGGGCGACGGCCGCCAGGGCCGCCACGGTGAGTTTGCTGATGTTCGACATCAGGGGCTCCTTCGGGAATGGTGAAAACCTGAAAATGCTGCGTTGCAGCATAGATGGTTGAAGTTTATCACCATTTTTGCAGCGCACCAATCGAATTCCCGAAAAATCCTTGGCTATTCTGTCCGAATAGGGTGCCGAACCACACGCTGCCGCCCTATGCGGCATCGCCCTCCTCGACCAGTTGCGCATAGCTGCGGATCAACTGCGCCAGCGAATCCGCCTCCAGTTTGGAAAACAGATTCGCACGGTGCGTCTCCACGGTGCGTGGCGACAAACCCAGCGCCCGCGCGATCTCTTTGTTGGTGAGCCCGCCGATGATGAGGCCGAGCACCTCGCGTTCGCGCTCCGAAAGCTGTGCGTAACGCTGCCGTGCAATGCGATCCGCTCGCAGGCGCTCGCGCGAGCGCACGTGCTGCCGCACAGCCTTCTGCAGGGTGTCGAGCAGCAGATCGTCATCCACCGGTTTCTCGAGGAATTCGGCGGCACCGGACTTGAAGGCCCGCCGGCACAGATCCACCGTGCCATGCCCGGTCATCATGATCACCGGCTGGTCCACGCCGCGCGCCGCCAGCGTCTCCAGCACCGCAAGGCCGCTGGTGCCCGGCATGCGCACGTCGAGCAGGATGGCGCCGACGTTGTCGCCGTCGAAGCCGGCGAGGAAGTCGTCCGGTCCGGTCCACGTTCGAACCCGCAGGCCGACGGTGCCGATCAGCAGCGCCAGGCTGTTTCGCACTGCCTCGTCGTCGTCGACGAGATGGATCAAGGGGGATAGCTGAACGGCGTCACTCATGGCTGATGTCGCAGAGGAAGGCTGAGGATGAAGGCGGCACCCGGCATGCCTGCCGCCACGCGCCGCGGGTCGCCGGCGGCGGCGAGTTCCAGCCTCCCGTCCATGCCGGCGGCCAGCGTCTCGCACAGGCTCAGCCCAAGGCCGAGCCCCCCTTCGCGGGTGGTGAAGAAGGGATCGAACACCCGCGCGCGCAAGGCCGGCGGAATCCCGGGCCCCGAGTCGGCAACGAGCAGCCAGCCGTCGCGAGCCTCGGCACCAGCCGTCAGGCTCAGGCGACGTTCCGGCTCCGGCACCTGCTCGAGCGCATGCAGCGCGTTGCCCAACAGGTTGTGGATGATCTGGTCGAGCGCGACCGGGTCGGCCATTACGATGGGGGTGCCCTGACCCTGCACGCGTACCTGGATGCGCAATCGCCGCAGTTGCGGTTCCACCAGGTGCAGTGCCCCGTCCACGGCCGCCCGCAGGTCGACCGCCTCGATGCGGTCGGCGCCGCCCGGACGTTCCATGATGCGCCGCAGGCGCGACAGCACGTCCGCGGCGCGACGCGCCTGCTCGCCCGCGGCCTTCATCGCCCCGCGGGCCGCATCGACATCCGCGGGATCGTCGCGCAGCAGGCGCTCTGCGGCCCGCGTGCTGGCAAGGATGGCGGTGAGCGGCTGGTTGAGTTCGTGCGCCATGCCGGCGGCCACCTCGCCCATCGCGTTGAGCCGGCCGCGCTGGCCGAGGCGCAGCAGTTCCTCCGCACGCCGGCGCGCGACACGCTGCTGCTGAAGCAGGGCGGCCCCCACGAGTACCCCGCCGATCAGCGCCGCTGCCGCACCCATGTACGCCCAGGGCAGCTCGCTCCAGCCGACGCGGCGTTCCGCGACCACGTCGAAGGGCTGGCTCCGCACTGTCAGCGGCTTGTCGAATTGGAACCGCCAGCCGCCCTGCTCGGCGGCGCCGGGCTGGATCACCCAGCGATGGCCCGCGTGCGACAACTCGACGCGGACCGCGTCCATACCGGCGAACGGCCACTCCGCGGCGCGCACCATCCCGGCCAGATCGATGCGCAGGGCATGGCTGGCCTGGTCCGAGGCTTGCACCACCCACAGCCGTCCCTCGCCCAGTTCCGACACCAGGCCCCAGGCGCGTCCGGCGCGCCGCGACGCAGCCTCCGCCGACGCGAGCGCCTCGGCACGCGCAGCATCGCCCCATGGCAGATTGCCTTCGCGTCGCAGCACCGCGAGCACGCGCGGATAGATTGCCGGCAGGCGCTGCGCCGCAGCGTCGGCACCCGGAACATCGAGCAGGGCCAGCGTGGCAAGGATCGTTTCATGCTCGACTGCCCGCAGACTCAGCAGGCGGTGCACCACCCGCGCATCCGCTTCGAAGCGCTCCCGCAACCGCTGCAGCTCCGCCGTGCCGAGGGCGACCGCGGCGGCCACCGTTAGCAGCAGCCACGCGGAAATCCATGCGAGTGCCCAGACCAGCTTGTGTCTCACCTCGACTCCCGACCGGCGTTGGGCGCATGCGGGGCTCGACGCACCCAGGCCTTGCGCAACTCCTCGGCAAGCAGCATTGCCGCCGCAAAGGGCAGCGCCTGCAGCCATATGTCGCCGCCAAGCGGAGCGGCGCCGAACAGCCAGTTGCCCGGCGGCGTATAGACGATGAAGGCGATCAGGGCCAGCTCGGCGCCGATGCCCCACCAGATCATGGGATTCGCGGCGAAGCGGGTCGTCAGCGACGACCTCGTCGCATGCCGGCACAGGAACAGATTCACGAGCTGCATCACCACGATGGTCGCAAGGCAGGCGGTGGTCGCCCGGAGATAGAGCGGATCGGTCTTCGCCGGCATGTCGCCGTAGTGCCAACCGCCGGCAGACAAGACGAGGAAGAACACCGCCATCGCCGCCGCAGCCTCGAGAATGCCGAGAAAGAGGTAGGCGCGGGCGATCAGCCCCCACGACAGCAGGCGTTCGTCGCGCCGCCGCGGCGGCCGGCGCATCACGTCCGGATCGGGCTTCTCGGCCCCCAGCGCCAGCGCGGGCAGCATGTCGGTGCCGAGGTCCACCGCCAGGATCTGGATGATGGTGAGCGGCAGCGGAATGCGGAACAGCACGAAGGCGAGATAGGGAATCAGCTCTGGGATGTTGGAGGTCAGGATGTAGGTGAGGAACTTGCGGATGTTGTCGAACACCGCGCGCCCCTCCTCGATCGCATCCACGATGCTGGCGAAGTTGTCGTCGAGCAGGATGAGGTCGGCCGCTTCCTTGGCGACGTCGGTGCCCGCAACACCCATGGCGATGCCGATGTCGGCCACCTTCAGCGCCGGCGCATCATTCACGCCGTCCCCGGTCACCGCGACGATGTGGCCCTTCTTCTGCAGCGCCTCGACGATCAGCATCTTCTGCTCGGCCGCCACCCGGGCGAACAGGGTCTCCGGCGCATCGAGCGCCAGTTGCAACTGGGTGGCCGACATGCGTCGCAGGGCATCGCCGACGACGACCACCGGTTCGGCCGTCTTCACCAGACCGATCTCGCGCCCGATGGCGATCGCCGTGTGCGGATGGTCGCCGGTGACCATGATGACGCGGATACCCGCTTCACCACAGCGGGTGATCGCCTGCGGCACCTGCGGCCGCGGCGGATCCTCGAGGCCGACGAGACCGCTGAACACCAGGCCGCACTCGGCCGCAGCCAATGCGGCGGCGGAACCGGCGGGCACATCGGCCAAGGCGGCGTCAGCGCGCCGGGCGAAGGCCAGCACACGCAGGCCGGCATCGGCCATCGCGTTCTGCGATTGGAGCAGGCGGGCGCGCAGCGCGCCATCGAGCGGCACGACCCGGTCGTCGATCAGCGCGGAATCGCAGATGGCGAGTACACGCTCCGGCGCACCCTTGCACAACAGCGCGCGGCCCTGCGGCGTGTCGCACAGTACGGACATGCGCTTGCGGTCGGAATCGAACGGGACCTCGGCGATGCGCCGCCACCCGTCGAGCCCGATCGCATGAAGGCGGCCGGTGGCCGCCAGGGCCCGCTCCATCGGGTCGCCGACCGGCTCGACGCCATCGTTCCCCTCGGCCGCCCTCAGGTTGTGACACAGCGCGGCATCGATGAACAGGGGCTGCCCCGCTGCCCGCAGATCCGGCCGCACCGCGAGGTCGTCCGCGCTGCAGGCTTCGCCCGCGATCCACAGGCGCCGCACCGACATGCGATTCTGCGTCAGCGTGCCGGTCTTGTCGCAGCAGATCACGGTGGTCGAGCCCAGCGTCTCCACCGCCGGCAGATGCCGCACCAGTGCATTGCGCCGTGCCATGCGCTGGGTCGCCATCGCCAGCGACAACGTGACGGTGGGCGCGAGCCCCTCGGGCACGTTGGCGACGATGATGCCGATCGCGAACAGAAAGTTCTCCCAGAACGGCAGCCCCAGCGCCTGCCCGATGACGAAGAAGGCGACTCCGACGCCGCACGCCAGCGTCGCCACCAGCCGCGACAGACGTGCAATCTCGCGCTGCAGCGGCGAGCCGGTCTCGCCTGCGATCTGCGTCAAGTGCGCGATGCGGCCGAATTCGGTGCGCATGCCGGTGGCGAACACTACCGCACGCCCGTCGCCGGACACCACCGACGTGCCGGCCAGCACCACATTGCGTGCGAACAGCAGCGACTCCGCTGCCCCGGGCTCGCTGTCGCGGGCCTTGGGCAGCGATTCGCCGGTGACGGTCGCAGTGTTCAGCCGCAAGCCGGTGGCCTCGATCACGCGACAGTCCGCCGGCACCGCATCACCCTCATCCAGCAGCACTATGTCACCGGGCACCAGCGCCTCGGCGTCGATCTGGGCGACCTCGCCCGCGCGCACCGCCTTCACCCGCAGCGGCAGCAGCCGGCGCAGCGCCGCCACTGCACGCTCGGCCCGGTATTCCTGCCAGAAGGAAAACAGCCCGTTGATCAGGATGACGCCCACGATGGCAACCCCGAGCCGCCCCATGCCTTCGCCTGGCTGGAAGTGCTCGGCGATGAAAGCGAGCGCCGCCGCCAGCCACAGCACCATGGCGAAGAAGTGGGTGAATTCGCGCGCGAAGCGCAATGCGAGATGCTCGCGGCCGACCTCCTCGACCCGATTGGGGCCGTATTCCGCCAGCCGACGGGCGACCTCGGCCCTGGTCAGGCCATCGGGGGCGCTCTTGAGGCTGGCAAGCGCCTGGTCGACGGAAAGCTCGTGTATGCGCATTGCTGGGCAGAGGGCGGTCGGACAACGACGAGCCGGGCGGCCCTCGTCCAACGCAACGTGGATACTCTATGCCGGAATGCGCGACCGCGCACGGGTGCTCAGGTCAGGATCGCCCTCTCCAGCGCGGCGCGTACCCTGCGGCGTTGCGAACGTGGCCAAGAGCTCAAATGTTCCACCAGGTGAAACATATCCCGTGTGTTGCCCCGGATAAGGTGGCCAATCGATAAATTGAATGCACGCATCCATTCAATGCATCGCAGAACACCCAGGAGACATCGCATGAAACCCATCCCGCGCCTTCTCGCCAGCCTTTGTGTGCCGATCATCGCGGCGACGGCACTGCCGCCGGCTGCACAGGCGGCCACTCCGGCGAACACGCCGGCCAGGAAGCCCAACATCCTGCTGATCGTGGCCGACGACCTCGGCTATACCGACCTGGGCTCCTACGGCGCCGAGATCGCCACACCCAACCTCGACAGGCTGGCGAACACCGGCGCGAAGATGACGAGCTTCTACGCGTCGCCCTTCTGCTCGCCCACCCGGGCGATGCTGATGTCGGGCGTCGACAACCACCTCGCCGGCTTCGGCGACATGGCCGAGCTGATGCTTCCCGAGCAGATGGGCAAACCCGGCTACGAGGGCTACCTGAACGAGCGCGTGGTGCCGATGCCGCAGGTGCTCAAGGATGCGGGCTACCGCACGGCGATGGCGGGCAAGTGGCACCTCGGCATCAAGGAGGAGCTCAGCCCCGCGACCCGCGGCTTCGACCAGTCATACGCGATGGTGATGGGTGGCGCCAGCCACTGGGGCGACCAGTCGGGCATCCTCGCCGTCGATCCGAACAAGCCGCCGAAGGCGATCTACCGCGAGAACGGCAAGGCCATCGACATTCCGCGCGACGGCTTCTACTCGTCCGTGGCCTTCACCGACAAGCTCCTCGAGTACCTGAAGAGCGGCGAATCGTCCGGCAAGCCGTTCTTCGGCTATCTCGCCTTTACCGCACCGCACTGGCCGCTGCATGCGCCCGACGCCGACATCGCCAAGTACGAAGGCCGCTACAAGGCCGGCTACGACAAGCTGCGCAAGGAGCGCCTGGAGCGCATGATCAAGCAGGGCATCGTGCCCGCCGACACGCCGGTGTATGAAGGCCACGCCTACTGGCCCAAGTGGGAGAGCCTGTCGCAGGCTGAGAAGGAATCCGAAGCCCGCCGCATGACCGTCTATGCTGCCATGGTCGACAACATGGACCAGCAGATCGGCCGCGTGCTCGAGTATCTGAAGGCAACGGGCGAACTCGACAACACCTTCGTGTTCTTCATGTCCGACAATGGCGCCGACGGCAACTCGGTGTACGACGTGGGCCGCACCCGCGAGTGGATTCACAAGGACATGGACAACAGCAACGCCAACATCGGCAAACCGGGTTCCTTCATCGAATACGGCCCGGGCTGGGCGCAGGTCGGTTCGACCCCGTTCAAGCTCTACAAGTCCTTCATGTACGAGGGCGGCATCTCGGTGCCGGCCATTGCCTGGGGCCCGGGCATCAAGGGTGGCAGCATCAAGCGCGAATTTGCCCACGTCACCGATGTGGCGCCGACCATCTACGAACTTGCCGGCGCGAAGCACCCCGGCACCGAATACAAGGGCAAGGAAGTGTTGCCGCTGCGCGGCAAGTCCATGCTGCCCTACCTGCAGGGCAAGGCGCAGCAGGTGCGCAGCACGAACGATGCCGTCGGCTGGGAGCTGGGCGGGCGCAAGGCCCTGCGCAAGGGCGACTGGAAGATCGTGTATGCGAACAAGCCCTGGGGCAATGACGGCTGGGAGCTTTACAACCTTGCCCAGGACCGCACCGAAAGCCGCGACCTCGCCGCACAGAATCCGCAGAAGCTCGGCGAACTGCTGGTCGCATGGAAGGACTACGTCGCCGAGACCGGCACGCTGGAAATCGACGGCCTTGCCTATCGTCCGGGCTACAGCAATGCCGGCAAGTACTACGATGATCTGAAGATCGAAGCCGCGATGAAGCCGCGCGCGGCGAAGTAAGGTCTCGATCACTGGGGATGGAGAGGTGCAGGTGGTGCGCAGCTTGCTCTTCGTGTTCATTGTGCTCGCGTCGCTGCCGGCCCTCGCCACGGCGCCGCGAGCCGAGGTGCGCGCAGACCACGTGCCCGACCGCGAATGCATCGACTGCCATCAGGCACAGGCAATGCAGTGGGCGGGCTCCAAGCACGACCGTGCGATGCAGGCTGCCACGCCGTCGACCGTCCTCGGCGATTTCAACGACTCCCTCTTCTCGGGCGCAGATCAACGCGCCCGTTTTTTTCGCCGTGACGGCGCCTTCATGGTGCGCACCGCAGGGCCGGACGGCAAGGAAGCCGACTTCCCCGTCAGCCATACCTTCGGCGTCTACCCGCTGCAACAGTATCTGCTGCCCCTGCCCGGCGGCCGGCTGCAGGCGCTGACGATTGCCTGGGATGCCCGCAAGCAGCGCTGGTTCTCGCTCTACCCCGAGGGTGGCATCGCCCCCGGCAGCAACCTGCACTGGAGCGGCCGATACCAGAACTGGAACCTGATGTGTGGCGAGTGCCATACGACGGCGTTCAACAAGCATTACGACGACGAACGGGACAGCTATCGCACCACCTGGGCGGAGCCCAACGTGGGCTGCCAGGCGTGTCACGGCCCCGGCCGCGAACACGTGACGAGCGCAAGTCGCCTCGCCACGGCTCCGGCGTCCGGCAAGGGACCCTCCGCCGCATCTGAGCAACAAGCCACGCCCACGCCCAACCGGGCCCTTGGCCAGCCCCATGCCCAGGTCGACCAATGCGCGGCCTGCCATTCGCGCCGCACCCGCTTGCAGGAAACAGTCGTGCCGGGCACGCCCTTCCTCGACAATTTCGTGCCGGACAACCTGCGCGCCGAGCTGTACCACGCCGATGGCCAGCAATTGGAGGAGGTGTTCGAGTACGGCTCGTTCCGGCAGAGTCGCATGTATCAGGCCGGCGTCGGCTGCACCGATTGCCATGAACCGCACGGCGGCAAGACACGCGCGAGCGGCAATGCGCTGTGCGTGTCCTGCCACAACACGACGCCCGACACCGCACGATTCGCCGGACTGAAGGCGAAGAACTATGACTCGCCGCAGCACCACTTCCACACCGCCGGCAATCCCGGCAGCGAGTGCGTGTCGTGCCACATGCCGAGCCGCAACTATATGGTGGTGCACGATCGCCGCGACCACGCGATCCGCATCCCGCGCCCCGACCTTACACGCCGCATCGGCACACCCAACGCCTGCCAGGCCTGCCATGCCGACCGCCCCGCCGACTGGGCCGAAGCAGCGATCATCCGGCATCACGGCGCGCGCAACGTGGCGGAACACTACGGCGAGATCCTAGCCGCCGCGCGCGCCGGTCAGCCCGGCAGCGATGCGAGGCTGGCGGCGCTGATCGACGACGGCCGGCAGCCCGCCATCGTGCGTGCCACCGCGATAGAGCAGCTCGCCGCCCTCGACACGCTTCCTCCCCCGGCCTCCGCGCTGCAGGACACCGACCCCGTGGTGCGGACGGCCGCCGCCGCGGCCTGGAGCGCCCGCACGGCGGACGAACGCCTCGCGCGCCTGCCCGCGCTGCTCGCCGATCCTGTGCGCGCGGTGCGCATCACCGCCCTGCGCGGTCTCGCCGACGTCGACGAGGGGCGACTGGCCGCCGACCTGCGACCACGCTTCCGCAAGGCGCTCGAGGAATATCTCGAGGCCCAGCAGGCCATGGCCGACATGCCGAGCGGACAGTTGAACCTGGCCACCTTCCTCACGACCCGCGGGGACCGCGTACGCGCCGAACGTCACTACCGCATTGCGCTCGCACAGGATGGCTCGCTCAACGCCGCGCGTGTCGGCTATGCACGACTGCTCGTCTCCGGACGACGCCTCGACGATGCGGCGCAGATGCTGCGGGACGGGCTGTCGTCATCGCCGAACCCGGGCGAACTCCACTTCGCCCTCGGCCTGCTGGCAGGCCAGCGCCAGCAGTGGCAGGAAGCGGCCCGCGAGTTGCAGGCCGCGGCGGCGCTGCTGCCGGACGACATCCGCGTGCGTCGCAACCTCGACATCGTGCGGCAACGGCTGCAGGCCAACCCGGCAAGGTGAGGTCCGCGCGATCCGGGCCGACGGAGCGGCGAGCGTTCAGCGTTTCAGATCGGCGGCCACCGCGCACGCCGTGGCTCGCAGATCGTCGAGGTGCGCCTCCACCACCTTGCCACGCAGCCCGTAGCGGCGGGGCCACACCAGGTTGATGCAGCCGAGCACGTTGCCGTCGGCAAGGATGGGGACCGCGATCGCGTCCAGGCCATCGTCGAATTCGCTGATGTCTTCTTCGGATCCGCCGAAAATCGCATCGCGTACTGCGTAACCCCGGCGTCGCGTCTCGTCGAGGATGGCTGGCAGCTCGCGTTTGAGGACGTGCGCGCTGCGCGCATTGTGGGGGGGATGCGCCCGATAGTGGGCCAGCGCCGACTCTCGCTCCACATCGGGACAGAACGCGAGCCATGCCCGTCCAGGCGCCGACAGGAAGAGATCGATGCGAAAGCCGATGCGGTAGCGCGGATTCATGGCCAGGCCTGACAGACGCCGGGAACTCTCCGCAAGTTCCATCATGTAGTCGTTGTAGATCAGCAGGTCGGACGGCCACAGTGCCTTGCGCTGGAGCGCGGCCAGATGCGGCGCGGCAATCTCGGCCAGCCGCAGCGCCCGTTCGGATGGCCTTTCATCGGACTGCAGCGACACGCCGCGCCGCCAGTGGCCATCGTAGATCGCCCGCCACGCCAGTCCGGCCTGTTCCAGCGTGTGCAGGATGCGCAGCAGCGTCGGTTTGGGCAGGCCGCTGGCCTCATGTAACTGCTGCAGCGAGCGCCCCTCGTGCTGGCGCAGAAGGCGCAGCACTTCGAGCCCGCGTTCGAGGGCGCGTATGGACTTCATTTCCGCAACTCCTGCAGCGGCGGGCAATGGCCCGCACTCGGATGGGCTGTGGACGGAAAAGGGGACCCCCATCCTGCGAGTCCCCTTTTCTGCTCGGTTCGCCCGAGGGCGAACGCGCGCGCCTGCTTGCCGCTCGCGCGCTTACTTCCTTGCGGCGGCGAGGCCGTTGACGATTTCCTGCTTCGCTTCCTCGACCGTCCCCCAGCCCAGGACCTTGACCCACTTGCCGGGCTCGAGATCCTTGTAGTGCTCGAAGAAATGCACCGTCTGCTTCATCAGCAGCTCGGGCAGGTCGTCGGTGGTCTGCACCTTGTCGTACAGCGGAGTCAGCTTGGATACCGGCACGGCGACGACCTTGGCATCGACGCCGCCATCGTCTTCCATCTTCAGCACGCCGACCGGGCGGCAACGGATCACGACGCCGGGGGCCAGCGGGAAGGGCGTCACGACCAGCACGTCCACCGGATCGCCGTCGCCGGCGATGGTGTGCGGCACGTAGCCGTAGTTGAGCGGATAGCGCATCGAAGTGCCCATGAAGCGGTCTACGAAGACCGCACCGCTGTCCTTGTCCACTTCGAACTTGATCGGATCGCCCTGCGCGGAGATCTCGATGATGACGTTGATGTCGTTCGGCACGTCCTTGCCGGCACTGACCAGATCAAAACCCATGGTTCCCTCCCGTGGAAAAAGTGCGCGAATTATAGGGGAAAATCCCTATGCCGAATGCGGTCGATACGGCCAGCCGGAGCAGCCGCCGCGTGGAAGTTCCTCGTGGAGTGTCCAGGCGCTTACCGGCCGGCCGCGAAATGCCCGCGGCAGGATCAGGCCGGGGCATCGAAGCCGGCACCCTCGACGGCGGCACGCATCGAGTCGACCGTCACCTTGCCAGGATCGAAGCGCACGCGGGCTTCGGCCGCTTCCAGCGACACCTGTGCGTCCTCGACCCCCGTCAGGCCCTTCAACACGCCGGTTACGCTGCGTACGCAGCCTCCGCAAGTCATGCCCTGCACCTTGATCGTTACTTCGTCCATCATCCTGCTCCTCGAGAAATCAACCACAGCTCGCCCGTCGGCGCCGCTCATCGGCCCGGCCGCCAGCGCTTCAGCAGCAGCGAATTGCTCACTACCGAAACCGAACTCATCGCCATCGCCGCCCCCGCGATCACCGGATTCAGCATGCCGGCCGCTGCCAGCGGAATGCCGAGCACGTTGTATACGAAGGCGAAGAACAGATTCTGGCGGATCTTGGACAGCGTCGCCCGCGACAGGTCGATCGCATCGGCCACGCCATGCAGGCTGTTGCGCACCAGCGTGATGTCCGCGGCCTCCACCGCGACGTCGGCACCGACGCCGATCGCGAACGACACATCGGCCGCGGCGAGCGCCGGCGCATCGTTGATGCCGTCCCCCGCCATGCCGACACGCTCGCCCGCAGCGGCGAGCGACTTCACCGCGGCAGCCTTGTCGCCCGGCAGCACGCCGGCACGCCAGTCGCCGATGCCGGTCTCGCGCGCGATCGCGGCCGCGGTGGCCGGATGGTCGCCAGTGAGCATCACCACTCGCAGGCCCTTGGCCTGAAGCCGTGCCACAGCGGCCGCGGAATCCGCGCGCACACGGTCCGCGACGCCGATCAGCCCGGCCAGGCGCCCGTCGCACGCTACCGCGACGAGGGTATGTCCGGCCGCAGCCAGTTCGGCCAAGAGGGGCTGTGGCACGGCCGCACCGCGGCTGGCGACGAATTCGGGCGAGCCGAGCACGACCTCCGCCCAGCCTCCGACCCTGCGCACCCGCCCTTCGACGCCCTTGCCGCCGATCGCCCGGACGCTGTCGGTGTCGGCCGGCGCCGCGCCGGCCTCCCGGGCCGCCGCGACCACCGCTGCGGCGATGGGGTGCCCGCTGCTCTGCTCGAGTGCGGCGGCGATGGCCAGCACGTCGTCACGCGTCCAGCCGTCGACGGCGCGCACTTCAGTGACGGCGGGCTGTCCTTCGGTAAGCGTGCCGGTCTTGTCCACCGCCAGCACCCGAATGCGCTCGGCCAATTCCAGTGCCTCGGCGTTCTTCACCAGCATGCCGGCACGCGCCCCCTGCCCGGTACCGACCATGATCGCGGTGGGCGTGGCCAGACCGAGCGCGCACGGACAGGCGATCACCAGCACCGCCACCGCGTTGATCAATGCCTGCTGGAAGTCGCCGCTCCATAACCACCAGGCGGCGAACGTGACGAAGGCGACGACGACCACCGCCGGCACGAACACCGCCGCGATGCGGTCCGCCATGCGCTGTACCGGCGCTTTCGAGCCCTGCGCCTGCTCGACCAGACGGATGATGCCGGCCAGCATGGTGCTCGCGCCGACACCGGTGGCACGACAGCGCAGGACGCCCTCGCCATTGATCGTGGCCGCGAAGACGGTGTCGCCAGCGCGCTTGTCGACCGGCAGGCTCTCGCCGGTCAGCATGGACTCGTTCAGGGCCGAGGCACCATTCTCGATCAGCCCATCGACCGGGACCGCGTCCCCCGGACGCAGCAGGAAGGCGTCGCCGGGTCGCAGGGACTCGACCGGCACCTCGACCACCTCGCCGTCCCGTTCGATGCGCGCCATCCGCGGCTGCAGCCGCAGCAAAGCGTCGATGGCCGCGGTGGTGCGGGCCTTGGCCCGGGCTTCGAGCAGCTTGCCGAGCAGGATCAGCGTGATGATCATCGCCGAAGCCTCGAAATACACGTGCAGGTCGTGGCGGTCGGCGAGAGTCACCACCAGGCTGTAGAAATAGGCCATGCTGGTACCGAGCGCCACCAGCACGTCCATATTGGCACTGCCGCCGCGCAGCGAGGCCCATCCCCCGCGGTAGAAGCGTGCGCCGATCCAGAACTGCACCGGGGTGGCCAGCACGAGCTGCAGCCAGCGCGGCACCAAGTCGTGCTGGCCCTCGGCCATCGGCCACAGCCCGAACATCGCCGGCATCTGCGCGGCGAGCGGCAGCGTCAGCAGCGCTGCGATCCAGAAGTGGCGCAACTCGAGCCGCCACTCGGCCTCGTGGCGCGCCCGCGTCTGCTCACGCTGCAGCGCACCGGTCTCCGCTGCCGCGAAGCCGGCGCGCTCGACCGCCGCCTTGGCGGCTTCGATCGTCAGCGTGCCGGGCGTGAAGTGGAGCGTCGCCCGCTCGGTCGCAAGATTGACGCTCGCCTGCACGCCGGGCAGGCGGTTGAGCACCTTCTCCAGGCGAGTGGCGCACGCGGCACAGGTCATGCCCGAAATGGCGAGTTCCAGCGCGTCCGGCCGGCCCTCCGGCACGGCCGGCTCAGGCTTCTCGAGGGTGATCTCTGACATGCCTTCCTCTTGATTAGCTTCATCGTGAGGCGCAGTGTAAACGCCGTACCTGCGTACGGAGTCAACCCCATGGACCTCAAGAAGTCGCCCGAACTCGATCAGGCCGAGGCAACGCCCGTTCAGCTCACCATCGGTGCCCTCGCAAAGGCTGCCGACGTCAGCGTGGAGACGATACGGTATTACCAGCGCCGCGGGCTGCTGCGCGAACCGACCCAGACCCGCGGCGCCTACCGCGTCTATGGCGACGCCGAACTCGCGAGGCTGCGTGCCATTCGCCGCGCGCAACAGCTTGGCTTCTCGCTCGACGAAATCGAAGGCCTGCTGGTGCTCCACGAGGAGCGCGACCGCAGCCGAGCGCGCGAGGCGGCGCAGGCGAAGATCGTGCTCATCGACTCCCGCATCCGGCACTTGCAGGAGATGCGTGCCGCACTGGCCGAACTCGTGCATTGCTGCGAAAAGGCCGAAGCGGCTGCTCCCTGCCCCATCCTGCGGGCGCTGTCCCGCGACTGACGCGCACGGGCGCGAGGTGCGTCAGCGCTCCCTCGCCGCCACGCGTCATACGGCGCAGACCACGCCGCTCCAGAGGTCACCGCCGAGCGAGGGCGCGTGGTACAGCCCGAACAGGCCGAAGCCCAGCACCAGCAAGCCCGACGCGAAACGCACCTTGCGGTTCCGGGTGAAATCGCGGAAGCGCTTGAACAACATCCCCGCCAGCAACAGGTTGGGCAGCGTGCCGAGACCGAAGGCGAGCATCAGTCCCGCACCCCGCACTCCCGATCCGGTGACGAGTGCCGTGGCCAGGATGGAATACGTCAGCCCGCAGGGAATGAACCCCCACAACAGGCCGAGCGGCAGCGCCTGACGCACCGAGCGCGCCGGCAGGAAGCGGCGCGTGGCAGGCTGAATGCGCCGCCACAGCAGGTGGCCGGCACGTTCGATCGGCGTCAGCAGGCGGGTGAAACCGGTCAGGTAGAGGCCGAGCGCGACCAGCATCAGATTGGCGAGCACGTAGAGCGTCATCTGCACCGGCAGCATGCCGTCGTACACCATGCCGACCGACCCGAGCGCGCCGACGACACCGCCGATGGCGCTGTAAGTGGTGATGCGGCCCAGGTTGTAGGCCAGGTGCAGCGGCCACTGCGGCTTGCCGCCGGGCGTGCTGACCTGCACGGTGAGCGCGCCGACGATACCCCCGCACATCGACACGCAGTGCGTGCCGCCGAGCAGGCCGATCAGGAAGACGGCGAGATAGCCGGTTTCAGGCATGGTCGATCAACGCGAAGAACGGAGCGGCGCGAACGCCGCAGGCTACGGAGGCGTCATTCTACGCCGCGGCGCAACATCGCGCCGTTCAGATCACGCGCGAGTAGCGCGTCCTTTCGCGGTCGGCACGCAGGTAACGGTCGAACACCATCGCGATGCCCCGCACCAGCAGGCGACCGGCAGGCAGCACGCTGATCCAGTCACCCTCGACCTTCAGCAGACCGGCCTTCTGCATGTCCTTCAGGTCCTGCAGCTCTTCAGCGAAGTACTCGCGGAAATTGATCAGGTGGGCAATCTCGATCGACTGCATGGACAGTTCGAAGTGGCACATCAAGGCCTGGATCACCGCCCGGCGCAACAGGTCGTCCGCGGTGAGCTCGATGCCGCGCAGCACCGGCAGCTCGTCGCGGTCGAGGGCATCGTAATACTCGTCCAGCGTCTTGACGTTCTGCGAATACACCGGCCCCACCTTACCGATCGCCGACACGCCGAAGGCCAGCAGGTCGCACTCGGCATGCGTCGAATAGCCTTGGAAGTTGCGGTGCAGCCGCCCCTGACGCTGGGCAATCGTCAGTTCGTCGTCGGGTTTGGCAAAGTGGTCCATGCCGATATAGACGTAACCGGCGTCGGTCAGCCGGCGGATACCGAGCTGCAGCAATTGCAGCTTGGCGTCTGGCGTCGGCATGTCGCTCATGAAAATGCGCCGCTGCGGCTTGAACAGGCCCGGCAGATGCGCATAGCTGTATAGCGACACCCGATCCGGTGCGATCTGCAGCACCTGTTCCAGCGTGCGATTGAAGCTGATCACGTTCTGCTTCGGCAGGCCGTAGATCAGGTCCATGCTGACCGACTTGAAGCCGGTATCGCGCGCGGCATCGATGACGAGCTTGGTCTCGTCGACGCTCTGGATGCGGTTGACCGCCTTCTGCACGTCCTCGGCGAAATCCTGCACGCCCACGCTCATGCGGTTGAAGCCGAGATCGGCGAGCAGCTTCACGGTATCGAAGTCGACCTTGCGCGGGTCGACCTCGATCGAATACTCGCCATTCGGCACCAGCGTGAAGTGCTCGCGCACGGCCCCCATCAGTTCGCGCATCTCGTCGTGCGACAGAAAGGTCGGCGTCCCACCACCGAGGTGCAATTGCGTGACCTGGCGGCTGCCCTGCAGGCAGGCGGCCTGCATCGCGATCTCTTTTGCCAGATATTTCAGGTACTTCGCCGATCGACCGTGATCCTTGGTGATGATCTTGTTGCAGGCGCAGTAGTAGCAGATCGTGTTACAGAACGGGATGTGGAAGTATAATGAGAGCGGTTTGCTTACCCCGCCGATCGCCCGCTTCGCCAACCACGCCTTCAGCGCGTCGGCATTGAAGGCCTCCACGAAACGGTCTGCGGTGGGGTACGAGGTGTACCGCGGTCCGTTGATGTCGAAGCGGCGGATCAATTGCGGATCGAAGATGAGGTCGTTGTGGCTGGTCACGGTCTGACTGGTCATGGTCATGCTGCGGGCTCTGGTGCCGTTGTGTGCCCAACGATGGCAGATCGCCCGCGAATTGTGGTTGACGTGGATCAACGTGCCCGGAATGAGTGGGCGTCACCGGTTAAGACAAGGGAAACGAAATTTCGTGCAGATGAAGGCGGCAGTCCCCATCACCGTCAATGGGCTGAAGGCATCGTGTTCGCAGTGTAACCTCGTTGAGCTCTGCCTGCCGTTCGGAATGTCCGAACACGATCTGGACCGTCTCGACGAACTGGTGGGTGCGCGGCGCAAGATCAAGCGCCAGCAGAGCCTGTATCGCGCCGGCGACACGTTCGAGGCTATCTATGCGATCCGCGCCGGTTCCTTCAAGACCGACGTACTGCTCGAGGATGGCCGCGACCAGGTCACCGGCTTCCAGATGACGGGCGAGATCCTCGGCCTCGACGGCATCAGCACCGAATCGCATTCCTGCAACGCCATCGCCCTCGAGGACAGCGAAGTCTGCGTGATTCCTTACGCCAAGCTGGAGGAATTGTCGCGCGAGGTGGAGGGCCTGCAGCATCAGTTCCACAAGGTCATGAGCCGTGAGATCGTGCGCGACCACGGCGTGATGATGCTGCTCGGCTCGATGCGCGCCGAGGAGCGCCTGGCCGCCTTCCTGCTGAACATGTCCCAACGCTTCACCGCACGCGGCTTCTCGCCGGCCGAATTCCACCTGCGCATGACGCGCGACGAAATCGGCTCCTACCTTGGCTTGAAGCTCGAGACCGTTTCGCGTGCTTTCTCGCGCTTCCAGGAGGAAGGGCTGGTGAGCGTGCAGCAGAAGCATATCCGCATCCTGAATGCGGCCAGCCTCAAAAGGCTGCTTCAGCACCAGTCCGGCAACCGCTGAAGCGAGGCCTGCTTTGCCGGGGCGCGGATCAGACCGCCCCGCCCGCCGCCAGATAACCCAGGGGATCCTTCGTCAGCGCCACCGACACGATCCACAGGAAGACTGCGATCGCCGCCGCGAACGCCACCCCGCGAATCGCGAGCGTCGGTCCGCGCTTGAGGGCGACCGTGCCGAGCAGGATGTAGGCAATCAGGCCGAACACCTTGGCCGTGACCCACGACGCGAAGAACGGGTACTGCGCGATCATGGCGGCCAGCGCGAGTGCGCTGCCGAGCAGCAGGCTGTCGACGATGTGCGGCAACACCCGCGTCAGGCGGTGCTGCAACCGACGGCTGCCGGTCAACATCCACATCCCGCGCAGCAGAAAGCCCAAGCCGCTGAGCACCACGCAGGTGACGTGCAGGTGTTTGATCGCGAGATACATCGCTGCTCCTGATCCGGGGGCGCATCTGCGCCGGCACTTGGGGACGCGACCCTAACACGAGCGCGTTAAAATTGCTTCTCACTTCGGAGTGCATGCTCATGGCCAACGCGCCTGTCGATATCCCTGCCCTGCTGCGCCGCATACCGCTGTTCAGCGAACTGTCCGACGCCGACCTCGAGCGCGTCGTGCGTTACGCCCGCGAGCGCCGCCTCGCGCGCGGCGAAGTACTGTTCCAGCGAGGTGACCTGCCGCACGGCTTCTATTTTCTCGTCAGCGGCCAAGTCAAGCTCGCGTTCTCGTCCGCCCAGGGCACCGAGAAGGTGGTCGAGATTCTCGGTCCGATGCAGAGTTTCGGCGAGGCGGTGATGTTCATGAACCGACCGTACCCGGTATTCGCCGAGGCGCTGACCGAGAGCGTGCTGCTGCACATCGGACAGGCGGTCGTCACCGAGTTGATCGAGCAGGATTCCAAATTCGCCCTCAAGTTGCTGGCCGGCATGTCGGTGCGGATGCACGGGCTGGTGAGCGACGTCGAGACCTATTCGCTGCGCTCCAGCGTGCAGCGCGTCATCGGCTACCTGCTGCAGCCGGCCGACGGCGACAAGCCGTGCGAATTCGCGCTGCCGACCAGCAAGCAGGTGATCGCATCGCGTCTCAACCTGACGCCCGAGACGCTGTCCCGGATCTTCCATGACCTTTCCGAAGCCGGCCTGATCACCGTGCATGGCAAGCACATCACGCTGCACGATCCTGGCCGGCTGGCGCGCTACCAGAGCTGAATCGAGTGCCTTGCAGCGGCCCGTCCCGCCGCACCACCGAGGCTCCGGAGCTGCTGCCGCGCGCCCACGCCCCTGTGGCATGGATCAATGGAGCGCATACACCTTGCCCGGCTCCGGAATCACGGGCTCAGGCCAGCCCAGCGCCGACTGTATCGCCGCGGCAAAGGTGGTCGCCGCGGCCATTTCCCCATGCACGACGAAGGTCTTGCGCGGGGGCTGGTGCAGATGTCCAAGCCAAGCCAGCAGCGCCGGCTGGTCGGCGTGCGCCGACAGGCCGCCGATGGTATGAATCCGCGCGCGAACGGGGATGCGTTCCCCGAACAGCGTGACGTAGCGCGCACCGTCGACCAGCCTTCGTCCCAGCGTTCCGGCCGCCTGGAAACCGACCATGACGATCGAACATTCGCGCCGGTCGAGGTTATAGCGCAGGTGGTGCTTGATGCGGCCCGCTTCGCACATCCCCGAAGCCGATAGGATCACCAGCCCGCCGCGGCAACCGTTCAGCGCGATCGACTCCTCCACGTCCTGCACGAAACGCACGCTGAACCGATCGCTGTTGTGCTGCGCCCAGCGATAGAGTTCGCGCGTCTCCGCATCCCACAAGTCCTCGTGCTTCACCGTGAGTGCGGTCGCTGCCGACGCCATCGGCGAGTCGACCACCACCTGCAACCTGTCGATGCGGCCCGAGCGCACGAGGTCCGCCAGCACGAAGAGCAGTTCCTGCGTACGTCCCACTGCGAAGGCGGGGATGATGACGTTGCCCCCGTCGTGGACGAGAGTCTGGTGGAGGGCGACGGTGAGTTCATCGAGTGTCTGCGCCATCTGCCGGTGGGCACGATTGCCGTACGTCGACTCGATGCACAGGATGTCGGCACGCTCGGTGACTTCGGGATCGCGCAGCACCGGCCGCAAGGGCTGGCCCAGGTCGCCACTGAAGACGATCCGCCGCGTTGCGCCTCCCATCGCCACGTCCACCTCGATGAAGGATGAACCGAGGATGTGACCCGCGTCGCGGAATCGACAGCGAACACCCTTGTGCGGCTCGAGACCTTCGTCGTAATCGATCGCGCGCAGACGCGACAGGCTGAGGCGTGCCTGCTCCACAGTGTACAGCGGCGCGACGTCCCAGCCCCGCCTCGCGTGCCGCGCCCGATCGTGCCGATTGGCCCACTCCGCTTCCTTTTCCTGGATGTGGGCAGCGTCGAGCAACATCACGCCGAGCAGATCCACCGTGGCGCGCGTTGCATAGATGGGCCCCTTGTATCCCAGTGCTACCAGCCGCGGGAGGAGCCCCGAGTGGTCGAGGTGGGCATGAGTGAGCAGGACGAAGTCGATGTCCCGCAGGGCGAAATCGAGCGCGCGCATGTTCCTGAGGGGAGCACTGCGCCCCCCCTGGAACAGTCCGCAGTCGACGAGGAAACAGCCTCCCTCGTGCCGAACGCGAGTGCACGATCCGGTCACTTCACCCGCAGCTCCCAGGAAGGTCAGTTCCATGCTCGGTTCCCCTGTCCGCATCCTGCTGTCGGAAGCGAATGCGATTGATGGCCATCAAACCACCCCTGCGGTATTCGCAAGCTATAATGCCTTGTCGATCACACTAGCAGGGGAGCCCGACGATGTTCAAACATTTCCTGGTACCGACGGATGGTTCGGCCTTGTCCGAGGGCACTGTCGCCCGCGCAGTGTCGTTTGCCCGCGAAGCGGGCGCGCGCATCACCTTTTTCTACGCTCAGCCCGACTTCCCCATGCCGATCTATGGCGAAGGCGCCTTGATCGACCCGACGACGCCGGAGCAGTTCGCCAAGGCGGCGGCGGCGGAAGCGGAACAGATCCTGCAGCGTGCGAAAGCCATGGCCGATGCCGAGGGTGTTTCGTCCGATACCGACTCGGTGGTCAATGAAGTACCTTATGAAGCGATCATCGACGCGGCCGATCGCCATGGATGCGACCTGATCTTCATGGCGTCGCATGGGCGGCGCGGCATTGCCGGGCTGCTGCTCGGCAGCGAGACGCAAAAGGTGCTGACGCACAGCAAGACGCCGGTATTGGTCTATCGCTGATCGCCGCATCACTAATGCAAACGGCCCGCCGAAGCGGGCCGTTTGCATTAGTGATGCCGGCTGGGCTGATTGAGTTCTGTTGCCGGTCGCTGCAAGAAGATGGTGGTCAGGCTCGAAGCCGCGCAAACGAGCCAGAATCCGATGAATCCGATCGAATACGTCGCCAGCGCACTGTAGTGCACCGGTTTGCCGAACAGATACAGTTCCTGCGGATCGACGACCGTGAAGAAAACGCCTTCGGCCAGCGCCGCAACGAGGAAAGACGGCCACAGCACCAGAATCCACTTGCGCATCTGATCTCTCTCCTTTGCCGAGTCCTGTCCGACTTCGTGCCCGGACTTCGCGCTCCGCATCCTCATCTGCGACATGACGCTTCGCGAGAGGTCAATGATAAACGGCCATCACGATCATGAACAGGATGGTGACCGGCCCGAGCAGGCCGATATCGGTACTGGCAAGCTCCCTCAGTGCCGTGATGCACCTCCTGTGCAGGCGACGCGTCACGGCGCCGATGGATCGATCCGGATTTCCGTCTCTGTCGGGAGATATGCGGTCCCGTTCATTCGCCAACTGCGGGACTCGTCTTCCAACTGAAACAACCAGCGACCGGTGGCGAGTGCGCTCATGCGGCCCTCGAACACGCCGCCCGAAGCGCTCAAGGTCAGTGTCTGGTCCATACCGCCGCGGGTCGGGTGCGACACCGTCACGATGATCCGGGATGGCACACTGGCAAGGTCGCGCGCTGCAAGCTCGATGCGCATGGAATCACTGCGGATCTGGAGCCGCGCTGACAGCCCGAGTTCGCGCGCGCGCTCGGTTCGACCGATGGTCTGCACGATGGCGCGGCCTTCCTTGTAGTAGTCATCGACCACCAGGCCATCCCAGGTCTTGATCGCGATCACCAGGGTGATGACGCCGGCGATGACGGCAATGGCCGGCAAGGCGATCAGAAACCAGGGCCAGCCCTGACGGTACCAGGGAACGTTGTCGCGGTCGGTCAATGTCGTACTCATATCAACGTGGGAACAGGAAGGTGGTCTTTTCGTGCACCGTCAGCGACGGATCGTCTTCCGCCTTGACGTCGAAGGCGATTTCGTTGGCGCCCGGTTTGCCGGAATCATAGGGTACGAGCACGCGCAGCGTGACCGCTTCGGTGGCCGCAGGACCCACCTTCACCTTGCCGTCACCGTCGATCTTCACCCCCTCGAGGCCGGACACCGCCAGATTGAAGTTGCGCGCCGCCTCGGTCATGTTCATGACCTGCAGACGATAGACGTTCTCGATCATGCCGTCCTCGACCTCCCGTGCCAGCGAAGCGCGATCGCGGATCACGTCGACCCGCAGCGGCTCGCGCATCGCAAGCCCCCAGACGAAGCCGACGCACACCAGCGCCAGCACCGCACCGTAGAGCAGGGTTCGCGGACGCATCACGTGGGCGACGATCTCCTTGCTGCCCCAGTGCTGCCTGAGCGCGTTCTCGGTCGAGTAGCGGATCAGCCCCCGCGGATAGTTCATCTTGTCCATGACCTGGTCGCAGGCGTCGATGCAGGCTGCACAGCCGATGCACTCGTACTGCAGGCCCTTGCGGATGTCGATGCCGGTCGGGCAGACCTGCACGCAGATGCCGCAATCGATGCAATCGCCCTTGCCGACGCTGCGAGGGTCGATCCCCTTCCTGCGCGTGCCGCGAGGTTCGCCGCGTTCCTCATCGTAAGTGATGACCAGGGTATCGGGATCGAACATCACGCTCTGGAAGCGCGCGTAGGGGCACATGTACTTGCAGACCTGCTCGCGCATGATGCCGGCGAACAGATAGGTGAAGCTGCCGTAGAACAGGATCCAGAACAGTTCCCACGGACCGAAGCCAAAAGTCGTCACCGACTGCAGCAGTTCCTGAAGCGGTGAAAAATAGGCGACGAAGGTGAAGCCGGTCCACAGCGACAGCAGGGCCCAGGCGCCGTATTTGGCACTGCGGATCGCCAGCTTGCGCCCGCTCATCGGTGCCTGATCGAGCTTCTGCCGCTTGTTGTGGTCGCCCTCGATCTTCTGCTCGATCCACATGAAGATCTCCGTATAGACCGTCTGCGGACACGCATAGCCGCACCACAAGCGGCCTGCCACCGCGGTGAAGAAGAACAGCGCGTAGGCCGAGATGATGAGCAGGATGGCGAGGAAGAACACGTCCTGGGGCCAGAACACCCAGCCGAAAATGTAGAACTTGCGCTCGGTCAGATGAAACAGTACGGCCTGCCGGTCGTTCCACCTCAACCATGGCAGGCCGTAAAAGATGATCTGCGTGATCCACACCAAGGCCCAGCGCCAATTGGCGAAGAGGCCGGTCACCGCTCTCACGTAAAGCTTCTTGCGCGGCGCATAGAGGACTTCATCTTGGTCGACCGCGGCGTCCCGACGCGGAGACGGTTTGGGGGAGGCGTCGTTCATGATCGCTTTATTAGTGGATACTAACTTTTAGACAGCGAGAAACCCCGGAGGTCGCCCTCCGGGGCAAGACACGCTTACTTCTTGTTCAGGCCGATCACATAGGCGGCCAGCAGGTGAACCTTGTCTTCGCCCAGGAACTCGCCGAACTTCGGCATCTGGTTGTTGCGGCCGTTGGTGATGGTCTCGATGATCGTGGCTTCGGACGAGCCATACAGCCACGCCTTGTTTGCCAGGTTCGGGGCACCCATCGCAACGTTGCCCTTGGCATCGGCACCATGGCAGGCGACGCAGTTCTGCTGGAACAGATCGGCACCGCGCTGGGCACGCAGCGAGTCATGCGCCAGTCCCGACAGCGAGCGCACATAGTTGGCGACGTCCTTCACCCCCTCGCCACCCAGCGCTGGGCCGAAGGGCGGCATCACGCCCATGCGGCCACCGAGGATGGTGGTCTTGATGGTCGCGGGCTCGCCCCCCCACTGCCATTCGTCGTCCGTGAGGTTGGGGAAGCCCTTCGCCCCCTGGGCAGCCGAGCCGTGGCACTGTGCGCAGTAGGTCAGGAACATGCGCTGGCCCATCGCCTTCGCCTCCGGATCGGCGGCCACCGCGGCAAGGTCCATGTCCTTGTACTTGGCGAAGATCGGGCCGTACTTCTCGTTGGCCGCCTTCATTTCCGCCTCGTACTGGGCACGCGCACCGCGCTCCTGGTTGGTGGTGCCGAAGCCGGGATAGATCGACAGATACACGATGGCGAAGCCGATCGTGATCCAGAACAGATACATCCACCAGCGCGGCAGCGGGTTGTTGTACTCGGCAAGCGTCTCGTCCCACACGTGGCCGTGCAACTGCGCGGGTCCCGATTCCCGCTTGGTCATGTTCGACACCAGCACGAACACGCAGAACAGGATGCTGAGGGCGACGATCGCCATCACATACACGTTCCAGAAACCGCTGATAAAGTCAGCCATTTTGTCTTCCTTCTTATCCTCGCCGTCCGTTTCCGGCCGGCAGATCCTCGTCGTCCAGGGGCAGGCGCGCCGCTTCGTCGAATCCTGCCTTCGCATGCCGGCTGTAGGCCCAGGCGCAAATGCCCAGGAAGGACAGCAGCCCCAAGACCGTAATGATGCTTCGGAAGTCGTTGATATCCACGGCTCGCCCTCTCCTTACTTCACGTTTTGCAGCGCAAGGCCCAGCCCCTGCAGGTAGGCGACCACCGCGTCGAGCTCGGTCTTGCCGGCGACCGCGGCAGGCGCTGCCGCGATCTCGTCGTCGCTGTACTTGTGCAGGCCGACCTTGTTCAGCGCGCGCATGCGGTCCTGGATGTCGTCCGCCTTGACCGGACGGTTGAGCCAGGGGAAGGCAGGCATGTTGGATTCCGGCACGACGTCGCGCGGGTTCAGCAGGTGGACCCGATGCCATTCGTCCGAGTAGCGGCCACCGACCCGTGCGAGGTCCGGACCGGTGCGCTTGGAACCCCACTGGAACGGGTGGTCGTAGATGTATTCGCCCGCCACCGAGAAATGACCATAACGCTCGGTCTCGGCGCGGAACGGACGGATCATCTGCGAGTGGCAGTTGTAGCAACCTTCGCGGACGTAGATGTCGCGACCGACCAGGCGCACCGGATCATACGGCTTGACCTGCAGCGGATTGCCCTTGTTGTCGATCGGCGAAGTCGTCGAGTGCTGGAAGAACAGCGGCACGATCTCCAGCAGACCGCCCACGCTGACCGTCAGCAGCGTGAGGACGATCAGCAGGAATACGTTGCTCTCGATCTTTTCGTGCTTCGATTGAGCCATCTTGTTTTTCTCCGTTTGTCAGTGAGCGGCCGCAGGCGCGAGCACCGGCGCGTTGTAGGCCTTCTCACCCGCGATGGTCTTCACCATGTTGTAGAACATGAGGACCATGCCGGTCAGGAACAGCACGCCACCGATGAAGCGGATCGTCCAGAACGGATAGCTCGCCTTCACGCTCTCGACGAAGGAGTAGGTCAGCGTGCCGTCCGGGTTGGTGGCGCGCCACATCAGGCCCTGCATCACGCCGGCGATCCACATCGAGGCGATGTAGAGCACGACGCCGATGGTGGCGACCCAGAAGTGGGCGTTGACCAGCTTGACGCTGTACATCTCGGCCTTGCCGTAGAGGCGCGGCAGCAGGAAGTAGATCGAGCCGATCGACACCATCGCCACCCAGCCCAGCGCGCCGGAGTGCACGTGCCCCACCGTCCAGTCGGTGTAGTGCGACAGCGCGTTGACCGTCTTCACCGACATCATCGGACCCTCGAAGGTCGACATGCCGTAGAAGGACAGCGATGTGATCAGGAACTTCAGGATCGGATCGGTGCGCAGCTTGTGCCAGGCGCCGGACAGCGTCATGACGCCGTTGATCATGCCACCCCAGGACGGCGCCAGCAGGATCAGCGAGAAGACCATGCCCACCGACTGGGTCCAGTCGGGCAGCGCGGTGTAGTGCAGGTGGTGCGGGCCGGCCCACATGTAGGTGAAGATCAGCGCCCAGAAGTGCACCACCGACAGGCGATAGGAATAGACGGGACGTTCGGCCTGCTTCGGCACGAAGTAGTACATCATGCCCAGGAAGCCGGCGGTCAGGAAGAAACCGACCGCGTTGTGGCCGTACCACCACTGAATCATGGCGTCCTGCACGCCGGCATAGGCCGAGTAGGACTTCATGCTGTTCATCGAGACCGGGATGGCCGCGCTATTGACGATGTGCAGCAGCGCCACCGTCAGGATGAAGGCGCCGAAGAACCAGTTCGCGACATAGATGTGCGACACCTTGCGCTTGGCGATGGTGCCGAAGAACACGATCGCATAGGACACCCACACGACGGCAATCAGCAGGTCGATCGGCCACTCGAGTTCGGCGTATTCCTTGCCCGACGTGTAGCCCAGTGGCAGGGTGATCGCAGCGAGGATGATGACCACCTGCCAGCCCCAGAAGGTGAAGGCCGCGAGGCCCGGCGCAAAAAGCCGGGTATGGCAGGTGCGCTGCACGACGTAGTACGACGTCGCGAACAATGCACAGCCGCCGAAGGCGAAGATCACCGCGTTGGTGTGAAGCGGACGGAGCCTGCCGAAATGCAGGAATTCGTGTACGTTCAGTTCAGGCCACACGAGCTGTGCCGCGGCGATGACACCGACCAGCATGCCCACGATGCCCCACACCACCGTCATGATGGAGAACTGCCGCACGACTTTATAGTTATAAGTCGCTTGCGATTGCATGTGAGTCACCTCTACGAAAGAAAACTCTTTGGAGTATTGCCCCCAGGCCGCAAGTCACGCTTGCAGCGCAAAACGCCGCAAGGATACCGTTGGTCCGGGCCCACAATTTGATACAGATCAACATTGTATTGCACTGCGTCAGTCGGCGGAAGCAAGAAGACCAATCTGTGCGCTATGGCGCCCCTCGGGACCGACGGGCAGGAATGCCGGCAAATCGATTTGTCATTGTTCGCGCGAGCGCGACGGGCAAAAAAAAAGGGTGCGTCTGCACGCACCCCCAACCCCAACAGAGAGACAAACGTTTCCGGCCCCTGCCGCCAGACCCTGGCACCTGCCAGAACCGGAACCACGGGCGAATTATGCCGACCTGCCCGGAAAAGGTATTGACCTAGATCAACGGATCCTGAAGAGCCTGCCAATGAGGCCTGCAAGCCGCGGTCGGCTGACCGATCAGGCATCCCTTTCCCCGGCGCGCTGCTCGCCGTCCTTCGGGGTGTCCCTCGCAGGAAGTTCGTCGCGGTCGTCGAGCAGCAGGCGGTACGCGGGGCCTTCGAGATCGTCGTACTGGCCGTTGCGCAGCGACCACCAGAACAGCAGGCCGATGATGAAGACCAGGATGACCGAGATCGGGATCAGCAGGTAAAGGCTTTCCATGTTCGTCCTTCAGCGGCCGCCCTGCAGTCGCATCGCGTTCAGTACCACCAGCAGCGAGCTGGCCGCCATGCCGATTCCGGCCATCCACGGCGTGACCAGGCCGGCCATCGCCAGCGGCACCGACGTAAAGTTGTAGGCGAACGACCACCACAGATTCTGCCGGATGATGCGCAGCGCCTTGCGCGACACGGTGATCCCCCTCCCCAGGCTGGCCAGGTTCTCGTTCAGCAGGACGATGTCGGCCTGGTTGCGCGCGAGGTCGGTGCCACCACCCATCGCGACCGACACATGAGCCTGCGCCAGCACCGGCGCGTCATTGACGCCATCTCCCACCATCGCCACCACCGCGAGCGGATCCTTCTGCAGCATGGCGATGTGTGCCTGTTTGCCCTGTGGCGTGAGGCCACCATGAGCATCGGCAATTCGCAGCGCGCCAGCGACCGCAGCGACCACGGCAGGCGAATCTCCGGACAGCACCGTCGTGCCGATGCCGTCTGCCGAAAGCTGGGCCACAAAGGGTGCCGCCTCGACGCGCGCCACGTCGGCGAGGCGGAACAAGGCGAGCCAGCCCTCGCGCGCGCCCAGCGCGACTACCGTGCCGCCGCGCCGCTCGAATTCCTCCAGGGCGTCTGGTATCGCCACCTGCGCGCGCGCTGCGACGAAATCGGGCCGGCCGATCCACACGGTGCGCCCGGCGACTTCCCCTGCCATGCCCTGCCCGGTTTCGGCCTGCAATGCGCGCACCGCGGGCAGCGCCAGGCCGGCCGCAGCCTCGCGCAGGCCGGCCGCGACCGGGTGCTCCGAGCCCTGCTCGAGGGCCGCCGCAAGGGCCAGTGCCGCTTCGGGCGAGAGCTCGCCGAGCGGCCTCGCTTCCTCAAGCTTCATGCGCCCGTAGGTCAGGGTGCCGGTCTTGTCGAGCACGACATGGTTCGTCCGCGCCAGCGTCTCGATCGCATGCCCTCGGGTCACCAGCACACCCATGCGCGCAAGCGCATCGGTCGCCACCGTCAGCGCGGTCGGCGTCGCCAGCGACAGGGCGCACGGACAGGCCACGACCAGCACCGAGACGAAGACCCACAGCGCGCGCTGCGGGTCGATGAAGTACCACGCGATGCCGGTCAGGCCGGCCAGCGCGAGCAGCACGATGATGAAGGCCACCGCGACGCGGTCGGCAACGGTGGCCACCCGCGGCTTGTCGGTGGCGGCGCGCTCCATCAGGCGGCGGATCGCGGCGAGCCGCGTCGCATCGCCGACCTGCTCGACCTGGAACACCAGCGGGCTGGACACGTTGATGCTGCCTCCGGTGAGTATCCCGCCGACCCCCTTGGGCACCGGACGGCTCTCGCCGGTCAGCAGCGCCTCATTGACCTCGCCCGTGCCGGCGATCACCACGCCATCCGCCGCGATGGTCTCCCCCGGCCGCACGCGCAGCACGTCGCCGGGCGCGAGGTGTGACACCGGCACGCGCTCGCCGTCCTGGGAAGGCCACGCGGCGAGGCGTTCAGCGAAGGCTGGCAGCACCTTGCCGAGTTCTTCCACCCCGCGCACCGCCTTCTGGCGCGCGACCATCTCGAGGTAGCGGCCTCCGAGCAGGAAGAACACGAACATCGTCACCGAGTCGAAATAGACCTCGGGACCATGCGTGAGCGTGGCCCACAGGCTGGCGAGGAAGGCGCTGCCCACGCCCAGCGCGACCGGCACGTCCATGCCCAGACGGCGCAGTTTCACGTCGCGCCAGGCGCGCTGGAAGAAGGGCGCGGCCGAATACAGAACCACCGGCAGGGTGAGCAGCAGGCTCGCCCAGCGCAGCAGCAGTTCGATGTCCCAGGTCATGTCGCCCTCGCCCGCCACATACACGGGGAACGCATACATCATGACCTGCATCATGCCGAAGCCGGCGACGAACACTCGCCACAGCATGGAGCGCCGCTCCCGGTGGGCGACCTGCTCGGAGCGCTCGGCGTCGTAGGGATAGGCGCGGTAGCCGATCGCCTGCACCGCCGCCAGGATGTCCGACAGCTTGATGCGGCGCTCGTCCCAGCGCACCCGCGCCCGGCGCGTGGCGTAGTTGATCTGGATCGCAGACACCCCCGGCTGGCGCGCGACATGCTGCTCGTTGAGCCAGACGCAGGCGGCGCAGGTGATGCCCTCGAGGATCAGCGAGGCTTCGCGCTCGTGCTCGCCCACCGGGCGCACGAAGCTCTTCTGGAAGTCGGGGTGATCGAACAGACCGAGTTCCTGCAGTTCGGTCGGCAGGGCCTCGCGGCGCGTTTCGGGCATCGCGTCGCGGTGGCGGTAGTAGTCGATCAGGCCGTTATCGACGATGGACTGCGCCACCGCCTCGCAGCCGACACAGCACATGCGCCGATCGCGGCCATCGATGCGAACGTAATGATGGCTGTCGCGCGGAATCGGAAGCCCGCAGTGATAGCAGTCGATATCGGTCGTCGCCCCCTCGCGGACGGGATCGGCGGCTTCGGCGGGCGGCAGTTCGGCTGAGTTCATCGACGACGATAGGCAGCCGCCCCGGATGGCCCAGCCATCCGGGGCGGTCAGAAGGGACGCGCACTTTTAGCACATTTCCGTCAGGCCGGCTATTGCACCGCAGCATCCTTACGGCAGGCGAGCTCGGGCTGCCTTCCGCCCGAGCGGGCAAGCTGCAGGCCTCACTTGGCAGCCATGCGAATCGCGCCGTCGAGGCGGATCACCTCGCCGTTGAGATAGCTGTTCTCGAGGATGTGCCGCACCAGCGCGGCGAATTCCGCCGGCTTGCCCATGCGTGAGGGGAAAGGCACGGTCTTGCCCAGCGAGTCCTGCACGTCCTGCGGCATGCCCATCAGCATGGGCGTTTCCATGATGCCCGGCGCGATCGTCATCACGCGGATGCCGAAGCGCGCCAGCTCGCGGGCAACGGGCAGGGTCAGGCCGACGACGCCCGCCTTGGATGCCGCATAGCCGGCCTGTCCGACCTGGCCGTCGAAGGCCGCAATCGACGCCGTGTTGACGATCACCCCGCGCTCGCCTCCAGCATCCGGCGCGGCCTTGCTCATCACATCGGCAGCCAGCCGCAGCATGTTGAAGGTGCCGATCAGGTTGATGTTCACCGTGCGTGCGAAGGACTCGAGTCGGTGCGGGGCATCGCGACCGACCACCTTCTCCGCCGGCGCGACACCGGCGCAGCTCACCAGGCCATTCAGTCCGCCGAAGCGCGACATTGCGGCGTCGATCGCCGCCTTGGCGCTCGCCTCGTCGGTCACGTCGGTAGCGACGAACAGTGCCGCCTGGCCGAGCTCGGCCGCCGTGGCTTCGCCCGCGTCGCGATTCACGTCCGCCAGCACCACCCGCCCGCCGCCCTCCACCAGCATGCGGGCCGTGGCTGCGCCCAGCCCCGATCCGCCCCCCGTCACCACGAATACGCCGTTCTCGATCTTCATCTGCGAATCTCCTCTCTCCCCGTCCGCCGACCGCGGCGAACGCCAAGGCGCGAAAATATGTGCAGTTAACGTCAACGTCAACTAAAAGTGCATTGCCGCGATCACCCTGCCGGAAGATTCGCGCCGCCGCTCGCCGCCCGCGAGCAGCCACATGCGGACCAGGAACCCAACCATGCCCGTCTCAACCCGTCCGCGTCGGCGCAGCGCCGACGTCGGCACGCAGGCGTGGCACCAGCCGCAGGCTCCACGCGAAGAATGCGCCCAGCAGCAGCCCTTCGACCAGCATCGCCGCCTGAACGCCGATGCGTGCGGCCAGCAATCCCGCCAGCAAGCCGCCGATCGCATCGAAGCCAAAGCGGGTCGAGCTGAAGAAGGACACGACACGCCCGCGCAGGTGATCCGGAGCGGCACTCTGCAGCAGCGTATTGACGCCGACGTTGCACACCGAGATACCGAAGCCCACGCCCGCCATCGCCAACAGCGCCAGCGACAGGTGGCGGTTGTAGGCGAAGACCAGCAATGCCAGCGCACTGAGACCGGCGCCGCCGACCACCACCCGAACGAGGCTCTTCAGGCGCCTGCGCGTGGCGAGGAAGATCGTGCCGAGAAAGGCGCCGGCGCCGGCCGCGCCCCACAGCCAGCCCAGCATGCGTGCGTCGCCGGTAAACACGTCCTTGGCGAACACCGGCAGCAGCACGGCGTAGCTGGAGGCGGTGATGTTCACCACCGCCAGGATCAGGATCTGCATGCGCGGCGGGTACTCTGTCCACACATAGCGCAATCCTTCGCGGAACACCTCGCCGATCGACCCTGCGGCGCGCGGCGTCTCGGCCACGCGGATGCGGGCCACACCCGTTGCGAGTGCGGCAAACGACAGTGCATTGATGGCGAAGCACACGGCTTCCGAGGTCAGCCCCAGCAGCAGGCCGGCGAGCGGCGGGCCGATGAAGCGCCCGGAATTGAAGAGCATTGCATTGAGCGCGAGCGCATTGGGCAGATCCTCGCGCCGATCGACAAACGCACCGATCTGCGACTGCCGCAGCGGCGTGTCGAACGCATTGAGCACGCCCAGCAGCACCGACATGGCGATGATCAACTCGGGACCGATGGCCTCGAACGCGGTCAGCAGCGCAAGGCTGGCCGCCTGCAGCGCAAGCAGACCCTGTACCAGGATCAGCAGGCGACGCTTGTCGCGGCGATCGATCCACGCGCCGGCCAGCGGCCCGATGAACAGGATGGGCAGCAGCGACGAAAAGGTCGTGACGCCCAGCAAGGCCACCGAACCGGTCAGGCGGTATATCAGCCAGGACAGTGCCACCTGCTGGATCCACGAGCCCAGCACGGACACGCCCTGGCCAGCGAAGTAGAGGCGAAAGTTGCGATGTGCGAGAGCGCGCACCGAAGGTGGCCACGCCCGCGACGTGCGACTTCCCGCCCCATCAGGCTCGCTCAAGCGCCGGCTCCCCGCTGCTGCCGTCCATTCCGCTCAACGGCCCCGATCGCCGTCGTCGAGGTTCAGATCGACCATCAGCTCGTTGGCCAGTGCCTCGAGGTCGTGGCGCAGTGCCTCGAGCGACACCGAGGACGACACCTCGAGGACCGCCTTCGCCCGGAACAACTGCTCGCTCGACATCGGCGCGCTCTCGCAGGCAGTTTCGAGTTCCTCGATGCTGACGCCATGGCGCGCGAGCACCATCGAGATGTCACGCACGATGCCGGGGCGATCGTGACCGACGAGTTCGAGCCGCGTCATGCGCCGCCCTGCAGTCAGGCCTGGGGCAGCGCCGCGTTCGATGGTCAGGTGCAGGCCTTCCGTTTCGAGTTCGCGCAGCGATGCTTCGAGGCGGTCGGCATCGCCCTCATCGACCTCAAGGCGCACGACGCCGGCGAACTGGCCCGCCAACTGCGCCAGCCGGCTCTCGAGCCAGTTCGCACCGCCGGCAGTGGCACATGCCGCAACGGCGCTGACCAGCCCCGGCCGGTCGCGTCCGATCAGGGTCAGCACGAGGGATGTCTTCATGTCGGAATCCTTTGCATTGGACACGGGGAGGCCGATCGTACTGCGATCCGCCCGTTGGGGGACATTCACAGTGCCAGCGACAGACCCTTCGGATGGCAGGCCTCGTAGCCGCGCGCCTGCTGGTCCGCGACATCGGCCCACGGCGAGGTCGTCACCGTCAGATAGTTGAAATGCAGGTGTGGGCGGCCGCGCCCGTTGTGGCTGGACAACAGCAGTTCGACCGCGCGTGCGTGCGGGTGGCGGAACACTGCACCGCTGGTCGAGATCATGTAGTTCTGGCAGGCCAGCTTCTGCAGCAGCGACGGCGTGATGTTGGCGACGCTGCCATGGTGCGGAAGCTTGAAGCCATCCAGTGCCAGGCGAGGTGATCCGCCCTGAAGCAGGCGATCGATCGAAGCTTCGAGCACCGACGGCCAGGCATCGCCTGCCAGCAGCAGGCGCACCTCGGGCGCATCCTTGGGATACTCGAGCAGCAGCGCGATGCTGCTGCCGTTGGCCAGGCTACCGTCACCCCCGAAGGGCGCTTCGCCACCGGGTTCCCCCTCGCTCCCGCCCAGCGTGTCCTCCGGCCCGCCCTGCAAGTCGTGGTCGTGGGCGTCCGGCAACTCGAAGCGGCCTTCGGCGGCTTCGTCCTCCACGCCCAGGACATCGCCCAACGGTCGCAGGTTGCGCGCGTCCGCCAGCCTGCGGCGCAGTGCGGCGACATCCCCCGAGGCCACCCGCGCGGCCCGCAATTCGTCGGCCCAGCGGTCCTTCAGTTCGAGCAGACGCTCGTGGTCGGGTGACAGCAGGGTCAGGCGGCACCCGCCCGGCAACTCCGCCACCGGCAGTCC
>SHNC01000106.1 GCA_004295105.1 Betaproteobacteria bacterium
CCGCGCGGTCGATCGCGTGCCCACCGCCTATCTGGTCGGCGAGGCCTGGCTCGGTGATTTTCGCTTCGTCGTCGACGAGCGCGTCATCGTGCCGCGTTCCTTCTTCGCCGAGCTTCTGGAGGACGGTTTCGCGCCCCTGATCGAAGACGCCGACAAGGTCGGCAGCGCACTGGACCTGTGCACCGGTTCGGGCTGTCTTGCCATCCTGATGGCTCACGCCTTTCCCAATGCCGCGATCACTGCGGTGGATCTGTCGGAAGACGCGCTCGACGTGGCACGGCAGAACGTGACGGATTATGGGCTGGAGGAGCGGATCGAACTGGTTGCCAGCGACGTGTTCGATGCCGTCGGAGACCGTCGCTACGACCTGATTCTGAGCAATCCCCCCTACGTGACCGACGACGCGATGGACGCCCTGCCCGCCGAATATCTGCACGAACCACGCATGGCGCTGGCCGCCGGTGATGACGGGCTGGACATCGTGCGCCGCCTGATCGCAGAGGGGGCTCGCCATCTCAATCCGCGTGGCATACTCGCGGTGGAGGTTGGCCACAATCGGCAGCTCGTGGAGCAAGCCTTTCCCGACCTTCCGTTCAACTGGCTGTCGACGCGCGGTGGCGACGACATGGTGTTCGTGCTGCACCGGGAAGATCTGCCGGGCGCGGCAAGCTGAACCCAGGCTGCACCTCGCCGCGGCAGTCGCCACATTGAATCGCGGCCTGTCGAAGATTGCCGCTCTGCGAGGAGACGCGACATGACCAGGAATCGGCCGGTCCTCATCGTCGAGGACAATCCCGATGACGAAGCCCTGACACTCCGCGCCTTCGGCAAGAAGGGGGTCACGAACCCGCTGGTGGTGGCGCACGACGGCGTTGAAGCGCTCGACTACCTTTTTGCTACCGGCAGCCACGCCGGTCGCAATCCGTCCGAGTTGCCGGCGGTCGTTCTGCTGGACCTCAAGCTGCCGCGCATGGACGGGCTGGAGGTGTTGCGACGCATTCGTGCCGACGAGCGCACCGCGCTGCTGCCGGTGGTGGTGCTCACGACCTCGCGCGAAGACCTCGATGTTCGGCAGGCCTACCGGATCGGAGCCAACAGCTACATCCGAAAGCCGGTGGACTACGAGCGTTTCCTCCAGGCGGTCGATCTCATCGGTCAGTACTGGCTGACGCTCAACGAGACAGTAGACGCTCAGGTCGGAAGTGCTTACTGAAGATCTGCGGCAGATGGAACGACAACACGAGCGGGACGATGCCGCACCTCCGGCCGCGCGCGACGCCGGAAGGAGTGCCGCCCGGCCCGATTCAGTGTCCCGCGGCTCGGAGCGCAGCCTCGACGTCCTCGGCGATCGATTCCGGCGTCGAGGTAGGCGCATAGCGCCTGAGTACCCTGCCCTGCGCATCGATCAGGAACTTGGTGAAGTTCCACTTGATGGCCTCGGTGCCCAGCACGCCCGGTGCTGCGCTCGTCAGGTGCTGGTAGAGCGGATGCGCGAGCTCACCATTGACATCGACCTTCTCGGACAGCGGAAAGCTGACTCCGTAGTTCTTCTGGCAGAAGGCGCCGATTTCGTCGGCGGTGCCCGGCTCCTGCGCACCGAACTGGTTGCAGGGGAAGCCGATCACGCTGAACCCCCGCGACGCATAGCGCCGCTGCAGGGCCTCGAGCCCCGCGTACTGCGGCGTGAAGCCGCACTGGCTGGCGGTATTCACGATGAGGAGCACCTTGCCACGAAAGTCCGTCAAGGGCATGGGCGCGCCGTCGAGCCTGCGCGTTTCGAAATCGAATACCGTCGTCTCGCTCATCGTGATGCTCCCGTGTCAGCCGGTTTCAGGCGCGGCCGGTTTCAGGCCACTTCGTCGATCCAGGCCTGCTGGATGCCTTCGAGGATGCGCTCGCCGCAATGCTTGGGGTCGTCGTTGAATTCCGGTAATGCCAGCACCCAGTTCATCAGGTCGACAAAATTCACCTTCACCGGATCGACATCGGGATGGGCGTCGGCAAGCTGGATTGCGATCTCCTGCACTTCGGTCCATTTCATCAGTGCTTGCCCTCCCGGGCCATGTTGATCGTGTAGCGGGGAATCTCGACCACCAGCGGCGCAGTGCCGACCACGACCTGGCAGGACAGGCGCGACTGAGGTTCCAGGCCCCAGGCCTTGTCGAGCAGGTCTTCCTCCTCGTCCTCGGCGGGTTCGAGCGAATCGAAACCTTCGCGCACGATGACGTGGCAGGTGGTACAGGCGCAGGACATCTCGCAGGCATGCTCGATGTCGATGCCGTTCGCGAGCAGGCTCTCGCAGATCGACTTGCCGGCTTCGGCTTCGATGACGGTGCCGTCGGGGCAGAGCTCGACGTGTGGAAGTACGATGATCTGGGTCATGATCGAATCAGTGCCTGCTCAGGTCTCGAACTCGTCCACCTTGTGGCCGGCGAGTGCGTTGCGAATGCTGCTGTCCATGCGGCGCGCGGCAAAATCGTCGGTCGCGCGCGACAAGGCGTCGATGCCCGACTTGATCGCACGATGGTCCTGGCCTGCACACAGAGCGCGAAGATTGGTGATGGACTTCTCGATCGCCGCACGCTCGTCCGCGGACAGCAGCGCACCGTCCTGCTCGATCGCATGTTCGGTCGCTTCGATGACGCGTTCGGCTTCCACCTGTTGTTCGCGCAGCGCACGCGCCAGCATGTCGTCCCCGGCATGCTCGACGCCGGACTTCAGCATGCCGGCGATCTCGTCGTCGGTGAGACCATAGGACGGCTTCACCAGCACGCTGGCCTCGACGCCCGAGGACATCTCGCGTGCCGACACCGACAGCAGGCCGTCCGCATCCACCTGGAAGCTGACTCGGATGCGGGCCGCTCCCGCCACCATCGGCGGAATGCCGCGCAGCTCGAAGCGCGCAAGCGAGCGGCAGTCCGATACCAGCTCGCGCTCGCCCTGCACCACATGGAAGGCCATCGCGGTCTGGCCGTCCTTGAAGGTGGTGAACTCCTGAGCACGCGCGATCGGCAGCGTGGAATTGCGCGGGATCACCTTCTCGGTGAGCCCACCCATCGTCTCGAGGCCGAGCGACAGGGGAATCACGTCGAGCAGGAGCCAGTCGTCCTCGTCCTTGCGATTGCCCGCGAGCACGTTGGCCTGCATCGCCGCACCGAGTGCGACGACCTTGTCCGGGTCGAGGTTGGTCAGCGGCTCCTGGCCGAAGTACTCGGCCACCGCACGCTGAATGTGCGGCATGCGGGTCGCCCCGCCCACCATCACCACACCTTTCACCTCGTCTGGCGCCAGGCCGGCATCGCGCAGCGCCTTGCGCACCGGGCCGAGCGTCTTCTGCACCAGGTGACGCGTCATGTCGGCGAATTCGTCGCGGGTGACGACCAGGTTCACTTCCTCGCCGGAACGGAGCGCGACGTGGACCGGCGCCTCCTCGCAGGAGCTGAGCAGTTCCTTCGCCTCGCGCGCCTTCATCTGCAGCCGGCGCGCGTCCTCCATCGACGGCGGCGCGATGTCGGCCTTGTCGAGGATCCAGCAGAACAGGCGGTGGTCGAAATCATCGCCGCCGAGCGCGGCGTCGCCATTGGTCGACAACACCTCGAACACGCCACGCGACAGTTTCAGAATGGACAGGTCGAAGGTGCCTCCGCCCAGGTCGTAGACCGCATAGACGCCCTCTGCCGCATTGTCGAGACCATACGCGACAGCGGCCGCGGTTGGCTCGTTGAGCAGACGCAGCACTGGCAGGCCGGCAAGCGTGGCCGCATCCTTGGTGGCCTGTCGCTGCGCGTCGTCGAAATAAGCCGGCACGGTGATGACCGCGCCCACGAGTTCGCCGGCCAGGCTCGCCTCCGCCCGCCTGCGCAGGGTGCGCAGGATCTCGGCCGAGATTTCCACGGGACTCTTCACCCCTTGCACGGTGCGCAGCCGCACCATGCCGGTGCTGTCCTCGAAGTCGTAAGGCATGGTCTCGACGTGAGCGACATCCTTCAGGCCGCGCCCCATGAAGCGCTTGACCGAGACGATGGTGTTCTTCGCATCGGTCGCCTGTGCGGCCACGGCCTTGTGGCCGACGTCGATGCTGCCATCGGCGCGGTAGCGCACCACGGAGGGCAGCATGGAGCGGCCGGTTTCGTCGGCGAGGCAGACCGCGATGCCGTTACGGACGGTCGCGACCAGCGAATTCGTGGTGCCCAGGTCGATGCCCACCGCGAGCCGGTGCTTGTGCGGCTCGGCGGACATGCCGGGTTCGGCGATTTGCAGCAGGGCCATGTGGGGATCTTCCGTGCCGTTCTCTATTCTTCGAGGGCCAGCAGGGCCTCGTCGATCTCGTGTTGCAGTTTGTCGATGAACATCAGCCGACGCACGGTGTCGGCCGCCGCCGCGTAGTCATGCGCTTCGTCGAGCTGTCGCGCGAGCCCGCCCCTGACCTCGCGGGCATGGAGCTGGAGGCGGTGATGGAGTTGTTCGAGTTCTTCCACCTCGCCAGCTTCGCGCGCCTCCTCCACGGCTTCGCGCCACTCCATCTGTTCCATCAGGAACTCCGGGGACATGACGGTGTTGGTTTCCAGCGCCGTATCGACGCCCGCGAGTTCGAGCAGGTACTGCGCACGCTCGAGCGGCTTCTTCAGGGTGCGGAAACCTTCATTGACGCGTGTCGCCCACTGCATCGACAGGCGCTTGTCGACATCGGGCAGATGGGCGTAACGGTCGGGGTGAACCTGCGATTGCAGCTCGTGCCAAGCCGCCTCCAGCGCCGACTCGTCGAGGGCGAACTGGCGCGGCAGGCCGAACAGGGTGAAGTAGTCCTGCGTCAGGTCGATGCTCATGCGCGTGGCGTCGCGTCAGACGTTGAAACTTTCGCCACAGCCGCACTGATCCTTGACGTTCGGGTTGTTGAACTTGAATCCTTCGTTGAGACCCTCGCGCACGAAATCCAGCTCGGTTCCCTCGAGGTAGGGCAGGCTCTTCGGATCGACGATGACCTTCACGCCGTGGCTCTCGAACACGACGTCCTCGCCCTGCGTCTCATCGACAAACTCGAGCTTGTAGGCCATGCCCGAACAGCCGGACGTCTTGACGCCCAGGCGAATGCCGACACCCCTGCCGCGCTTGGCGATGAAGTTGGATACGTGCTTTGCTGCACTCTCGGAAAGCGTGACACTCATGGCTCTCTCCTGCTGAGGACTCAGGCCTCGTTCTTCTTCTTGTAATCGGCGACGGCCGCCTTGATCGCATCCTCGGCGAGGATCGAGCAGTGGATCTTCACCGGCGGCAGCGCGAGTTCTTCGGCGATCTGCGTGTTCTTGATGTCGAGCGCCTGGTCGAGGGTCTTGCCCTTCACCCATTCGGTCACCAGCGAACTCGACGCGATCGCCGATCCGCAGCCGTAGGTCTTGAACTTGGCATCCTCGATCACGCCATCCTTGCCGACCTTGATCTGCAGCTTCATGACGTCACCACAGGCCGGTGCGCCGACCATGCCGGTGGCCACGCCTTCCTCGTCCTTGGCGAACGAACCGACGTTGCGCGGATTTTCGTAGTGATCCAGAACCTTTTCGCTGTAAGCCATTTTATTTCTCCTGCTGTCTCTGTGTCAGGTGTCGCCCTTCCCTTCGAGGGAAGGCATCAGATCTTGCTCAGTGGGCCGCCCACTGCACGGTATCCAGGTCTACGCCCTCGTTCACCATTTCCCACAAGGGCGAGAGTTCGCGCAGCTTGCCGATCTTCTTGTGCAGCAGATCGATCGTGTAGTCGATCTCTTCCTCGGTGGTGAAGCGGCCGAGGGTGAAGCGGATCGAGCTGTGCGCCAGCTCGTCGTTGCGGCCGAGGGCGCGCAGCACGTAGGACGGTTCCAGGCTCGCCGAGGTACAGGCGGACCCGGACGAGACCGCGATGTCCTTGATCGCCATGATCAGCGACTCGCCTTCGACGTACGCGAACGAGATGTTCAGGTTGTGCGGCACACGGTGCTCCATGTCGCCGTTGACGTAGGTCGCCTCGATGTCGGTCAGCCCCTTCAGCAGCTTGTCGCGCAGGCGCTGGATGCGGACGTTCTCCTCGGCCATCTCCTCGCGCGCGATGCGGAAGCACTCGCCCATGCCGACGATCTGGTGCGTGGGCAGGGTGCCGGAGCGCAGGCCGCGCTCATGGCCGCCACCGTGCATCTGCGCCTCGAGGCGCACACGCGGCTTGCGGCGCACATACAGTGCGCCGACGCCCTTCGGGCCATAGGTCTTGTGCGCACAGAAGCTCATCAGATCGACCTTGAGCTTGTCGAGGTCGATCTCGACCTTGCCCGTCGCCTGCGCCGAATCGACGTGGAAAATGATGCCCTTCGCGCGGCAGATCTCGCCGATTTCGGCGATCGGCTGGATGACGCCGATCTCGTTGTTCACGAACATCACCGAAACCAGGATGGTGTCCGGCCGCAGCGCGGCCTTGAAGGCCTCGAGGTCGAGCAGGCCGTTTTCCTGCACATCGAGGTAGGTGGCCTCGAAGCCTTCGCGCTCCAGTTCGCGGAAGGTGTCGAGCACCGCCTTGTGCTCGGTCTTCAGCGTGATGATGTGCTTGCCCTTGCCCTGGTAAAAGTGTGCCGCGCCCTTGATCGCGAGGTTGTTCGATTCGGTCGCACCGGACGTCCAGATGATTTCCTTCGCGTCGGCATTCACCAGCTTCGCGACCTCTTCGCGCGCCTCCTCGACCGCCTTCTCGGCTGCCCAGCCGAAAGCGTGCGAACGACTCGCCGGGTTGCCGAACTGTTCGGTCAGCCAGGGAATCATCTTCGCGGCAACTCGCGGATCCACCGGAGTGGTGGCCGAGTAGTCGAGGTAGATCGGGAACTTCAGCATTGCGTCTCTCCGCAGGGATATGTTGTGCAGATGTTTGTTCGAACCTCAGGCCGCCATCGCGGCCAGATTCTTCAATTCGCCGACGATGCGGCCGAAGGTCGCGACGAAGCGCTCGACTTCGTCCTCCGTCGTGTCGCGCCCCAGGCTCACGCGCAGCGCGCCGCGTGCAAGCTCGGGGGCGACGCCCATCGCCAGCAGCGTGTGCGAAGGCTCCGGCTGCGCGCTGGAGCATGCCGAGCCGCTGGCACAGGCGAAGCCCGCCCGGTCCAGCTTGCCCACCAGCGTCTCGCCGTCGATGCCTTCGATGGCGAGGAAAGTGGTGTTGGGCAGACGCTCCGCGCCGGCGGAGAAGACCCTCGCGCCCCAGGCCGGCAACGCGGCCTCGATGCGGTCACGCAAGACCGCCAGTCGGGTCGCCTCGGACTCGCGACGGCTCACCGCGCGCTCGCAGGCCACACCGAAACCGACGATGGCCGCGACGTTCTCGGTACCCGAGCGCAAGCCGCGCTCCTGCCCGCCACCGGCGATCAAGGGCGCCAGTTCGACGCGCTTGTCGATCACCAGCGCACCGGCGCCGAGCGGACCGCCGATCTTGTGCGCCGACAGCGTCATCGCATTGACGCCCAGCGCACGGAAATCCAGCCCGACCTTGCCCAGTGCCTGCACCGCGTCAGTGTGGAACCACGCGCCCGCCGAGCGCGCCTCGCGCGCCAGCGCTGCGACGTCCTGCAGCACGCCGGTCTCGTTGTTCGCCGTCATCACCGACACCAGCACCGGCCGTTCGGCCAGCACCGCCTGCCAGTCGCCAGCGTCGATGCGACCTTCGCCGTCGACCGCGATCTCGCGCATCGTCCAACCCGCGCGGCGCAACTGGCGCGCTGGTTCGCGCACGCAGGGATGCTCGATCGCACCGACCGCCAGCATGCCAGGCTTGAGCACGGACGCCCCGCCCTTGATGAACAGGTTGTTCGCCTCCGAACCGCCACTGGTGAAGATCACTTCGCTCTGATGCGCGCCGACCGCTGCGGCAACCCTCGCCCGTGCCTCGTCGATCGCGGCCCTCGCCTGGCGGCCGTACTCGTGCCGGCTCGAGGCATTGCCAAAGCGCGCATCGAGCCAAGGCAGCATGGCCTCGCGCACCGCCGGGTCGAGCGGCGTGGTGGCGTTCCAGTCGAGATAGGCCGGCGCGAACATGCGGTTCAAGCCCTCAGGCGGCAGCGGCTTCGCGCACGACGATGCCGGCACGGCGACGGATGTTCTTCAGCACCGCCATGTCGGCGTCGGGCTTCACCTCGCGGTTCACCAGCGCGCTCAGCGTCACCGAATCCAGGTAGGCGTACATGCGCTTGTTGAGATTCGCCCACAGGTCGTGAGTAGCGCAGCGATGCTCGTCGTGGCAGTTCTGCTTCCCGCCGCACTGGGTGGCATCGAGCGGCTCATCGACGGCGATGATGATGTCGGCGACGGTGATCGCGTCCATGGCGCGGGCCAGACGGTAACCGCCGCCTGGCCCGCGCACGCTGGAGACCAGCTTGTGACGGCGCAGCTTGCCGAAAAGCTGTTCGAGATACGACAGGGAGATTTTCTGCCGGTCGGCAATCCCGGCCAGCGTCACCGGCCCTTCGGCCTGGCGCGCGGCCAGATCGATCATCGCCGTCACGGCGAAACGCCCCTTCGTCGTCAGTCTCATGTTGAACCCTCGATGTCTGCAGTTGCCGGATCAATACCCGAACAATTCACTCGACTATACGGAACCCGACAAAAACGGTCAACTAATCGAGGGTTGGCTGTCGGCGATCAAGCTCATCAATCGACCATCTTCGACAGACGCGAGGCGTCGAACTCGTCGGAAGACGCGCAGGTGTCGTCGAGCTTGATGCCCGCTGCCTCCAGCCGCGCGAGGATCGCCTGCAGACGGCGGTCGGTCTCCACCGAGTGGTCGAGCAGGCCGTGCAGCGCCTTGGAGACCGGGTCGTCCATGTCACGCGTCACGCCGTAGGCCGAGAAGCCCATCTGCTCCGCCTTCTGCTCGCGCGCGGCGTCGCGCTCGGGGTCGATCAGGCGCGCGGGATTTCCCACCGCCGTGGCGCCTGCCGGCACCGGCTTCACCACCACCGCGTTGGAGCCGATCTTGGCGCCATCGCCGACGGTGAAACCGCCCAATACCTTCGCGCCGGCGCCGACCACCACGCCCCGCCCCAGCGTCGGATGACGCTTGGCACCGCGGTACAGGGACGTGCCACCCAGCGTCACCGCCTGGTAGATCGTGCAGTCGTCGCCGATTTCGGCAGTCTCGCCGATCACCGTCCCCATGCCGTGATCGATGAACACGCGCCGACCGATCGCCGCGCCGGGATGGATCTCGATGCCGGTGAGGAAGCGGCTGATGTGACTGATGAAGCGGCCGAGCCAATAGAAACCGCGCCGCCACGCGCCATGCGCGATGCGATGGAAGATCAGCGCATGAACACCCGGGTAACAGGTCAGCACCTCGAACGTGGAACGGGCTGCGGGATCGCGTTCGCGAACGCTGGCCAGGTCTTCACGCAGGCGGCTGAACATGGGGTTCCTTTGCAGGGGGTCAGGTTATCGGAAGGGAACGAACGAAAGGCGCTAATTCCCGACTATTTTAATCGACTTAGGGCGCGATACGAAACACCCCCGGGCGAGCACATGCAGAGCCCTCGACCGATTATGGAGCTTGCGAAACGGCAGGTATGGCGCGGCACATTGCACGGCACGGGCGAGCAATCCAGGCGGCTGCCACCCAACGAGGCGCTCATCAACGTCGCTTGTGTTGTTCGAAAGTCGTCAGCATTCCGCGCAGGATCGCCACTTCTTCCTTCTCGAGGCGAATGCGGTTGAACATGCGCCGCATGCGCGGCAACAGCCGACGCGGATTGGCCGGGTCGTGAAAGCCGCTGGCGGTGACCGCGCGTTCCAGATGGGCCATGAAGCCCTCGAACTGTTCGTGCGTGGCGAATTCCGGCCGCGCGTCGTCGGGTGGGGGTGGCTGCAGCGCAGCCATGCGGACCTCGTAGCACAGCAGTTGAACCGCAGCACCGAGATTCAGCGAGGAGAAATCCGGGTTCGTCGGGATGGTCACCGGAAGGCTGCACAGGCCCACTTCCTCGTTGGTGAGGCCGCTCGTCTCGTTGCCGAAAACCAGGGCAACCTCACCGTCACCGGCGCGCCCCACGATCTCGACCGCGGCTTCGCGCGCGTGCAAGCGCGGCAATGACAATTCGCGCCGGCGCGCGGTGACCGCCGCGGCGAACACGGTGTCCGCCAAGGCTTCCTGCAGCGAGGAAACCACCTGCGCGCCGGCGAGAATGTCGTCCGCGCCGGACGCGCGCGCATGGGCGACCGGATCGGGAAAGCTGTCAGGCGCAACCAGCCACAGTCTGCTGAGGCCCATCGTCTTCATCGCGCGTGCGGCCGCGCCGATGTTGCCCGGATGGCTGGTTCGCGACAGCACGACCCGGACGCGTTCGAGCGCAAGGGGGCGATTCATATTAAGATTCACTGTTTTCAGCATTTTGCCGGACGATGCAGCCGACTTTCGTTGCCCACGAGGCCGATCCAGGCGCACCGCCCCGCTTCTTTAACCGAGACCGCACCGCATGCATCCCACCCTGAACATCGCCATCAAGGCCGCGCGCCGCGCAGCCACCGTCATCAATCGCGCCTCCACCCAGCTCGACCTGTTGAGCGTGCAATCGAAGTCACCGAACGACTTCGTCACCGAGGTGGATCATGCGGCGGAGAAGGCGATCATCGACGTCCTGCGCGAGGCCTTTCCGGGGCACGGGATTCTAGCAGAGGAGTCCGGCGAGTCCGGACCGGACAGCGAGTTCAACTGGATCATCGATCCGCTCGACGGCACCACCAACTTCATCCACGGTTTTCCGCAGTACGCGATCTCCATTGCGCAGACGAAGAACGGCGTGCTCGAACATGCGGTTGTCTATGACCCGATCGCCAACGAGCTGTTCACCGCCAGCCGGGGCAGTGGCGCATTCCTGAACGACCGCCGCATCCGCGTTTCGCGCCGCACCCGGCTCAACGAAGCACTGCTGGGCACGGGTTTTCCGTTTCGTCAGTTCGACCACGTGGACGCCTATCTGGCGATGTTCAGGGAGCTGACGCAAAAGACCGCGGGCATCCGCCGCCCGGGCGCAGCCTCGCTGGATCTGGCCTATGTGGCCGCCGGCCGCCTCGATGGCTTCTGGGAAATGGGCCTGTCGCCGTGGGACATGGCCGCCGGCGTGTTGCTGATCCAGGAAGCCGGTGGTCTGGTGTCCGACCTCTCGGGCGAGGGCAACTTCATGACCACCGGCAACGTCGTCGCCGGCTCGCCCAAGATCTTCGGCCAGATCCTGCCCGTCATCCAGTCTTACCGCCCGGCCAACCTGCAGGCCTGAGGCAGCAGCAGCAACACGTTTCAGGTCGGTCGATGAACGGACAAGCCGCCAGCCCGTCGGCCGCGCACGTGCGCGAGCTCGACGGGCACACGCCCGCCATCTGCAATCACATACCCCCCGCGTCGGCGCCCCGATTATCCGGACCAATGGCATCGGACGGGTCGGACACGGACTTCATTTACTGCATGGCGCTCGAGGATCCCAGCCAGCCATCACGCCACGACTGGCCCACACCTCACGGGGCGCTTGAAGCATGAACAGCGGCAAGAGGCGCCCCCCGCACTACAGCGCGTCAAGGAGCTTCATGAAGTTCCGCTTGCGCTTCCACGTCAGCCTCATTTCCGCCAGTTCGTCGCGAAAAATTCCGGTTTGTCGGTGCCCCGCACGGAGCGCCTGGATTTTCTTGACGATGGTGAACGCCAGTGCATATTGCGAACCCTGGGACCCGCTCTCTACCACGTGGGGTAGCAGCCGTTTGTAGAGCGCGATCGCGTCTTCGTGGTCTGACTTTGCGCGCGCCTCGGCAACCGCCCCCCACAGCCCGACCGCAACCTCGCCCCCGCGAAAGGCCTCCCACATCGCGTCGGCATCGCCCTCCCGCAGGAAGATGGAGACGATCTCGCCTCGGACGGGTTTCTCCCACATCGCACGCCGGGCAACACGCTCGCGGGACTCGTCCTCGGCCACGCTGCGCCACAGAAGGTCGAGCGCACGTGCCCGCAACGCCGCCCGGCGATCCAGCGCGTCCGCAACCGTCATGAGCCGAAAGAAGGCCTCGCATCCCGCACTGCGCTCGAAGCGCAGCCAGGCGAGCCGCTCCGCCTCGGGCTTGTTCCCGCGTGCCAGCAGCAGCTCGACCGCCAGGTCCAGCAAATCATCGCAGCGCTGGTCAGGAAATCCCGCGATCCCCTGCTCCACCCAGGCCAGCGCCTCATCGAGTCGGCCGCGAGCCCGGAACAGCCTCGCCAAGGTCAGGAAGTACGAGGGCGAGGACAGATTCTTCGCCCGAACAGCCACCAGCAGATCGAAATCGTCCGCATGGCGCGCGATGGCCTCCATCGCCGACTCCACACGGAAACGGGATGTGCTCCATTCGCCTCGATAGTCCGCCGGTCCGCGTTGCGGCAGCGCCTGCCAGGCCTCCTCCACACGCAGGCGATACGCCTGCAGACCCGCCTCACCCAGCGCCCCGGCATAGTCGGGCAGCAACTCGTGGAAGGTGTCCCATTCGCCGTTCATCTGGAAATCGTGCAGGCGCCCGGCAAGGGCTACCGGGTCCGGCTGTAGCGCGTTGCAGGCCGCCAGATGCACCTTCTTCAGCCCGAGAATTGCCGGCATGACCACGCCGCCGGAATCGTCGACGGACTGCAAGGCCTCCTCGGCGAGCGCGATGGCCTCCTCGATGACTTCCACCAACTCCACCTGCCCGTCAGCGATACGCTGTTCAAGCAGTTCGGCAAGATCCTCCAGTCGACGGGCGTAATTTCCGGACTCACGCCAATCGACGAAGCCATTCGTCGAGGTTGCTTCCCGGACCCCCTTGCGGAGGACCGACAGCCCCTTGCTCCCGGCCACGGTCGCCGCCAACCGCAGTTTCTCGTGCAGGACCGGGTCGCGCCAGGACGCCTCGAGCAGGAGCTTTCGCAGCGCAGTCGCGTCCAGCGCGTCGAGATACGCTTGAATTAGTTCGTCTTCCGTCATGAAGTCTGCGTTCGATATCAGCCTTGCGAACAGCGTGCCACAGCTTCCCGGTGCCGTTGAGTCGTCGTTACGCCACACCGCACAGACTCCAGGTCCGGTGTGAAAGAGAGCAGTTGCTCTCAAGACCGACGATGAGCAGTGCCGGTGCCCACTCGCCCTTCACCGGGATTTTCGCAGCGGTTCGAGAAGTCCCTTCAGGTCGTTATGGTCGAGTTCGTGCATCAGGGCGAGCAATTGCCCGAGCTGCCCGCACGGGAAACCCTCGCGTGCAAACCAGGCGAGATAATGGCCGGGCAGATCGGCGAGGAGCCGTCCCTTGTACTTGCCGAAGGGCATCTCGCGGACGAGCAGCAATTCGAGCAGTTCTGGATTCATCTATCCTCCGCCTGTTGATGCCCCTGTCTGCCCTTGTGCAGGGGTGCACGACCGTCCCGAGACGACGCCTGCAACAAAGCGACGACCGCTCGCATCCTCACCGTGCCCAAGATGACAAGACAGCCCCCTTGACTCCCGACACGCTACCATGCGATGTGGAGACCAGTCCGAACCCGCAATGGTCGATCATCTGGGTGCATGGCCTGGGCGCCGACGGCGGGGACTTCGCGCCGCGGGACGGTGCCGCAGCGCGGTCAGCAGTTTCTTCAGGCTCACTTCCGAGAACGGCTGGTTGGCGCGTTGCTTGCTCAGCGACTGAATCGTGCGGGTCAACGTCGTATTCTTGCGCGGGCACGCATTGCCGCGTTTTCGCAGATCCTCAATCACCAATGCGAGTCGCTCCATGTGGGTGTCACGTACGATCGCTGACCGCGTGCCGGCCGCAGCGGCCATCACGCTCTGTGCCTGTGACTGACCCGCGACCTCGGGCATTGTGCCGAACTCGTCTTCGGTGTTCGTGAACGGGCACCGATGCTTGCCGTTTCACAAACACGAAAGATCAACTCACTCTCCTCCATCTCGAAACCTGTCGGCACGGGGCCATCCCGGTTTCGCAGCGCTACGCCTCCACTAACCGTGTGCCAAGACGCTGTCCCGCAAATCGAACATCCATTTTGGCCAGGCGTCGGCCCGGAGGTTCTTGACCAGCGTCTGCAGGCGGGCGGCGAATTCCGCCCGTTCAGACCGAGCGTCGGTGCCCTGCGCCGGCAGCACCGTACCTGCCGTGAGACGCTGCGCCAGCGCCTTCAGGCGACCCAGCGCGCCGGTGCTGGCGAGCAGTACGTCGCACAACTCGCGCTGCGCCATGGCCCGAACGAAGCTTTCGACCACCTGGGCTTCGGGCAGACCCTCTGCAAGCACGAACTCGAGCCAGTCGAGCACTGCGCCCCCGACACCGATCCCGCGCAGTCCGGCGTAGCTGCGGGGCCATTCCGTCTTTGGATGGTTGCGCAGCCACTGCGCCAGACCGAGAGGGGTCAGGCCCGTGTAATGGGGCTCCGCGCACCATTCGCGCGGATCACGGCGGTCGGGATCACGCGACTGCCGATCGGTGCCACGACGCAGGAAGGCGGGGATATCGTAGGTCGACACTGAATCGGCCATCGCGTCCCGGGTCGTGCGCGCGCCCGAGCGGAGAACGACCGGGACATCACAGGCGTGCGCCACGTCGAGATCGACCAAGCGACCTGCCGCAGCGCGACCATACCCGAGCGCCACCTCGTTCTCCGCGCGCCTAACTACGCCCGATGTCGGAGACCACGCAACGCTGCCAAGCCCGCCATGCCCCGCCGGTACCATCGACGCCACCTTGACGAGCTCCGGCATGTCGTCGGGCTTGTCGGCGTCGGCGCGTTCGTCGATGAGCAGGAAATGCGTCAGCGGCCCGACCAGTTGATAGGCAAGGGCCAGTTCGAGTGCGTGATGCGCCTGCGGGCTTGCGTCCTGCAGCAGCGCCTCGACCTGTGCGGCGACCGCCAGGCGGCTGAGCGCCTCATTGTTGTTGGCGACGGCCAGGCGAGCCTCCCCGATACACTGCAGCGCATCATCGTGCGCTGCGCGGCCCAACAGCCGCACCGTCCCATCGGGCGCATGCGCAAAGTGCGCCCAGACCGTCACCGCATCGCCGTCGAACACCGAACGGGGTAGCTCACTCGCCCACAGGGGCCTCACACCCTCGGGCCACACCAGGCTCAGGGCCGCCATGCGCTGCGAGCGTAGCCGTGCAAACATGCGCAGCACGGCCGGTGCCACCGCCTCGCCGGCGGCGACGAAGTCGCAGGCGCCGCCTGTTTCTTCGGCCAAGCGGCGCAGCACGCCTTCTGCCGGCGCGCTGCCGATCCCCACCACGAACACCCGGTGGCCGAGGGCGCGCGCCTTGGCCACGGTGCGGTCGATCGCGTGGATTTCGCCATCGGTGATGAGCAGCAGATCGACCGGCGCAGCACCACCCTTCCCGCCCTCATCAAGCCCGTCGCCGGCAGCAAGAGCCAGGGTGGACTCAAGGGCGTCTTCCATTTCGGTGCCGCCGAGGTTGGCATTCAACTCCGCAGCCCAGTGCTGACCGGCCAGGCGCGTGGCGGCAGTGGTGCGCCACAGCGCCCGCGAGCGGTGTTCGACCGTGCTGCCAAAGCGCGACAGGGAGAATCGTTCGCCGTCACGCAGGCCGGCGATGATCGCCTGCAGCGCGCGGCGCGCCTCCACAATGCTGTCGCCCTGCATCGAACCCGAGCAGTCCACCAGGATCTTCACCGCCAGTGGATGCGCAGCGGCAGGCACGCGGGGACAGAAACTCGCCAGCACGCTGACCGCCCCCGGTTGTGCGATGTCGCGCGCACACACGGTGAGCGAATCCTGCGCAAGCTTATCGAGCATGAGGATGAAGTCGCGATCGAGGCTCGCCGAGCTACCGAGCGACACAACCATGGCGCTCGCCTCCCCTTCGCCGTCGAGGCGCATCGTCCGCGCGTGCCTCGGCGAACCGATCCGGGCGCGGGCGAGTACGCCCTCGATGCGCACCTGCAACTCGAACGGATGCTCAGCCAGCACATTGTGCTTGACCACCTGGTGCGGTTTGAGCCCCGCGTCGGCAACAGGATCGCCATAACGCGGTGCGATCACGGTCGGCACGACCAGACGCAGGCCGTGCTGCTCGAACTGTAGCACCTGGGCGTAGCGCAGCCGGATCGTGCAGCCCTCGCCCGGGGCCAGATTGCCCAGATTCACCGTATAGCTGCGGTCGGGGTTCTGCTCGAGCAGGATCGCGGTGTTGCCTTCGGCGATCGCGTCCTCATAGCCCTGCTCGGCCTGGCCTTTCTCGACGACGGTACCTGACAGACTGCGTTCGCCCAGCCGGACGTCGACGCCCAGCAGGACCGCTGCCCACGGCAACGGGAAGGTGTAGACCAGTTCGACGTGGCGGTCGAAGGGGTTGGCAAAGCGCTGTTCGAGGGACACCTCGAACAAAGTGCCACGCACCAAGCCTTCGAGGCGCACGCCCTGAAGCGTGAGGGCCTCACCCTCGTGTGTCTCGAGTCGGGCCGCTTGCCGCTGCTGCATCATCGTTGTTCCCCCTGCGGGTTGTTCTTGTCCGTCTTCGCTGCGTCCGAATCCTTTGCGGCCACCGCCTCGCCCTGCGCCTGCACCGCGTCGAAGGCCGCCATCACCCCCTTCACGAAGTGCCGCACCTGCTCGGGGCTGAGCCCGGCGCGCTGCGGGTCGATCACCACCTCGACGCCGTCGGTTACCGCCAAGTGGCTGCATACCGCAAGGCTGCCCACTGCCCGGGAACGTGGCTGCACCGGAGGCACGGCGCCGTGCAGCAACTCGCGGATGCGCTCGAGCGAAACGCCAGCGGCCGTCCACTTGCGGATCTGGAGGAGCTGCTCGAGATGCCTAGTTCCGTAGCGCGCCGCCCGCGTTTCGCCGTCGGGCCGATCGACCAGGCCAATCTGCACGTAGTAGCGCACGGTGCGCGGCGGCAGGTCTGTGAGCACGGCAAGCTCGGCGAGCGGAAAACTTTTGTCGGCATGAGCATTCATGCCTTCCATTGAGCCACTTCTTTTTATACAGTGCAACTGTCTTTTAAACGCGGAGCGAGTAAAGGGGCTCCCCCGTCCTCGTTGCACGTCGCGAGCCTCGCCTCCCTCGCCAACCCGCCTTCCCAGCAGATGACACGCGTGAGCGCAGCTACCCTTCCCCCTTGGGCCATCGTCCATGTCCCGCACGACGCCACCGCCATTCCGCCGGAAACGAGGGGGCATTTCGTGGTCGACGACGAGCGCCTCGGGCTAGAACTCATCCGCATGGCCGACCATTACAGCTTCGATCTGTTGGCGAGAGGATTGCCGTCGCATCAGGTCGTGCGCTTCCCAGTGAGCCGACTGGTGGTCGATGTCGAGCGCTTCGAAAACGATGAAGATGAACCGATGGCTGCGAGGGGCATGGGCGTCATCTACCAGCGCTCCCATGACCTTCAGCCGTTGCGCCGCGCGCTGACGTACGAAGAGCGCGAGGCCCTCCTTGCGCGGTGGTATCGACCCCACCACGAAGCCTTGACGAATGTAGTCGACGCCATCCTTACGCTTCATGGCCGTGCAGTCGTCATCGACGCGCACAGCTACCCGTCCCAACCCCTGCCGTACGAGACGGACGCGCGTGCGGCACGACCCCAGATCTGCATTGGAGCCGACACGTTCCACACCCCGCCGGCGCTGACGGCTGCCTTGTCGGCAGAGATCCAGCGGCATGGCTACAGCACGGCCATCAATACGCCCTTCGCCGGCACGATCATCCCGATGAAGCACTATCGGCGAGATCCGCGCGTCATCGGCGTCATGATCGAAGTACGACGCGACCTTTATCTCGATGAGATCACAGGCACCCCGACGTCCGCGCTGGAGGGCCTGTCGGACACGCTCAGATCCTGCCTCGTCATCGCGTTTGCCAAGTTGGAGGGCGTGGAGGGCGGTGTCTCATCCTGACGTGAGGGGCTGGTAGCATCCGCAACTCACGCGAATTTCCATCCCTCATACACCCATGCATCCTCAAGCCCGCCCGACGCCGCCCGCAGACAGCCGGGGAACGCGCGCCGCGCTGATCTTTGCGCTGACGGCCGAGCGCCTCACGATCTACTACGAGCACGCCCAATGGCTCACCGAGGCCCAGGGCGCGAGCTTCATCGCCGACTGGCTTCGCCGCAGCGAGCGCAGTCTGCCGCTGGACGATCGCCGTCTGCTGTCCGCGCTCAGCGACGGGCTCGCACGCCAGATCGCCGGCTCGCTATCACGGGAGGCGGGGCTATATACCGCACACGAGATGATGGAAGCGCTCGATCCGAACTACGACTCGGAGTTGGCGCGCTCGATGATGGACGAATGCGCGCGTCTGCTGGACGCTGACTGAATCGCGACTGGGGCCCGCCCGTTAGTCGCTCACCTTTCCCCGCGAGGCTTTGATCGACGCCCGCCTGGCCTTCCCCTCCAGTCTTCGGGTGACGGACGCACGGGTCGGTTTTGTCGCACGGCCGGTTGAAAACACGCTCACCGATCTCTGGTGTCTGTTCGACTTCATCCAGCCCGGCTTCCTGGGCTCCCTAACCGAGTTTGGCCAGTTGTATCGCCGACCGATCGAAGCCGAGACGGATGTCGACAAGGAGCGGATCGAGGAACTCCGCGCGAAGATCTCCCTGCAATTATTGCGTCGGACCAAGGCGGAAGTTGCGAAGGACCTCCCAGCGAAACGCGAACAGTGTCACAAGCTGAGCATCTCTGCGATGCAACTGCGGCACTACGGTCGAGTGATGGCCGAGCTCAAGAAGGCCGAGGGTGGCCGGAAGCACCTCGAGATGGTCCAGGTTCTTCGCGTGTGATTTCCGATCCCTTCGTCTTCGACGTCGCAGAGGCCGAGCGCGCAACGGTTGAGCAAATCCTCCAGCACAATCCGAAGATGCGATGGCTGATCGATGTGCTTTGCGAAATCCGTGCCAAGCAGGAGAAGGTCATCGTTTTCTGCGAGTTCCGTGCCCTTCAGCGGATGATCCAACGCTGCATCGGCAGACTGCTGGACGTGCACGCAGACATCGTGAACGGCGACACGTCGGCGTCAGCGAGCGATGCGAACAGCCGTCAGAAGCGCATCCGCCGGTTCCAAGAAGTACCCGGATTCGGCGTAATCGTCCTCTCTCCCCTTGCAGTCGGACTTGGTGTCAACATCCAGGCAGCCAACCACGTCATCCATTTCAGCCGCACCTGGAACCCCGCTAAAGAAGACCAGGCGACAGACCGCGCATATCGAATCGGACAGACACGCGATGTGCATGCGCACTACCCGATCGTGAGCGCATCGGACTTCAAGACATTCGATGAGAAGCTACACGAGTTGCTGACCTGGAAGCGATCCCTCTCCGATGACATGTTGAACGGAACTGGAGAACTGCGTGCATCAGACTTCGGGGATATCGATGAGTTGATGACTGAGCGCATGGCGGCTCAGGCGACTCAGTGATTTCTCCGCCGGCGCCTTGCCGTCCATTAAGTCGATATGCCTTGTTGGAGCAATCCAGCTCCGGCGCGCATTCTCGTCACGCCAGCCGCGACAGTCGCCACTCGATCGCCGCCCTCTTCGGATACATCCTGGCCTCGCGCGGCAGGAACAGTGGCTTGCCATCGAGTTCGGTCAGCACACGGCAATCGGGAATGCGCGGGTCCAGAGACGGACTAACCCGCCAGCGGAAGTCAGTGTCCGGCGCGATGAGGTAACGATCGAGCGCCCAGTGCATGTCGGGCGTCAGCGCCAGCCCATTGCGCGGGTCGTCGTCCCGCGCTTCGCTGAACGGATGGATGTGTGCGGCCTCGACCATTGCCGCACCATCGGGCAAGAGCAGCCGCAAGCCAGTCGCCGCACAGCGGAAATCATAGATTTCAGTCACGACACGCCGAAAGGCCGGGTCACGTACATAGCTCGGCACCGACTCGGCCGCGATGAGCGTCGGACTGCTGGGGGTCCGGAGCGAGCGCTCGTAGCGATTGATCTCCCGGGTCCGTCCCACCACCGCGTCGAGGTCCTGCAAGCCGCGACCAAACCAGGTCTCGGCGAGGACGGCGCTCAGCGCATCGACAGCGATCGGATCCTGGAGCATCTCGAACAACTCCGGATCGAGGAAAGCATGGTCGATATTCTCGGCCACCTGCCTTGACGTTCTCGCGGTACCCATGCTGGCCAGTACAGACTCTCGTTGGGGCCTGGGCTGAAGGTGCCAGAAACTCTCGCCACCGCCACGCAGGCGCCCTGCGAGGTGGAAGAACGGAAAGTGAGGATTGGGATGATCCCCCTTTGACCTTACCGCTTCGAAATACATCGTGTAGCGCTCGAGCAAAGGTGGTCCGTACTCGATACGGTTCTGCGTCAGAGCCCCACCACGAGCCAGATCGAGCACCGCGAGCAACATGCAGATCTTGTGCGGACTGGCCCGACCATGGGCCACATTCACGTTGAGGCGCCGGAACCGGTCGGCGAAGTCGGAAAGACTCATCACTCGGCCCAATACTTTGCTTTGGCAGGCAGCACCCAGCGCACACCGCCGCGCGGATCTGACGCGTCGCCCCGATAACGCGGAATGAGGTGCAGATGCAGGTGCGGGACGGTCTGCCCTGCAGCGGCGCCATCATTGATGCCAATGTTGAAGGCGTCAGGCTGGAAGCTGAGATCGAGCTCGGCCTTCGCCTGCGCAAGAAGCTCGAGCACACATGCGCGCTCTGCGTCGGTCAGCTCGAAGAAAGATCCAACGTGACGACGCGGGATTACCAAAGTGTGTCCCAGCGACACCGGAAAGGCGTCGCGGATGACCAGCGCCTCGTCCGCCAAGAGCAGGATGCGCTCCGCAGGCAGTGTGCAGAAGGGGCAGTTCGCTACGCTCATGCCTGAATCTCACGTCAATCGGGCACAAGCAGAAGGCGCGAGGTATCCCGCACTCATGCCAGCGCCCCACCCAGCGCCGCCTCCGCCGCCCGCGACACCACAATCTGGAGCGCTAGCTGCGCTCGCGTGATGCCCACAAACAAACGCCTGCGCACCGCCTCGTCGAGCTGCTCGAAATCCACCTCCGCGAGCACGACGCCCATCGCGCTTTGTCCCTTGAACCGATGCACAGACTCGATCAGGAGGTCACCCCCTGACCACACAGGCTCACCGTCGGCGGTGTATCGCCCCAGAAACCTCCGCAGACCGAACGCCCCCAGCTTCGCCTCCTTGAGCAGGAGCGAGCGCCCGTGCCCACGCGCGCTCAGGACGACGATGTCGTCAAGCGGGATCCCGTGCTCGCGCAACGCCTCCACCGCCGCCAGCGTCTCGCGGCGCAGGCCACGCTCGTCGTCGTACGCACGGAAGGTCGGGAGCTTACCGGCGTAAGGGCTGCGCGCCTCGACCGTCCCGCCGGCGAGCCCGAGCGCATTGATCACATCGACGATGGCGCGCGGCGAGCGGAAGTTGTCATTGCAGCGCACATTGACCGCTCCATCGACATCGAACCCTTCCCGCTCGTAGAGACGCTGCGCCTCGTCCTCGAGCAGGTAGAGCCGTCCATCTTCCTTCATCTGCGGTAGCAGGCTCGCGACCCAGGCGGGATCGAAGTCCTGCCCCTCGTCGATGATCACGAGGTCGTACAGGGCCTCGAGGTGCTGAGCGTCGCTGCCATAGCGCTCGACGACAGCCTGGAAGATGCCCGATGCGGTGAAGTCCGGCTCACCCTGTGTGCGCCGCCAGTGCTCCACACAAAGCTCGTGAAAGCTCGACACCCTCGCACGCGCCGGCGCAATGCGGCCGATGTGGTCAGCCAGGGCGCGGTTGAAGCAGACGTACAGGGCTCGCTGCCCTGCGGTCGCCGCGTCGTCGAGCAGGCGGAGCGCAAGCTGTGTCTTGCCGGAGCCTGCCGTCGCCTGGATGCGTACGACGCCGGACGGCGAGGCGATGCGCGGCACCCATGTTGCAAGGCCGTCGGCGAGGCGGCGGCTCGTCTGCCGCACCTGGTCACCGAGGACCTTCAGGTCGACCGAGACCTTGAAGACGTTGCCGAGGAAGCGGCGGAGCGATTCCACATCGCTGCGACTGCTGCCGTGGTCGAGCAGCTCTCGCACACGGGCACCACGGTGCGAGTAGTCGCTCGCGTCGATGATGCGCTCACGCGGCATCGAGACGATGCGCGCGTCCTCCACCCGATAATCGGGAAGGACGACGCAGCTCGTGACGTGCGCATGCAGACCCGCCTCGGCAAGGCGGTTGAGCATGGCCGCATGCTGCACTCGGGTCTGGCGGGCGACATCGTGTTCGCGTTGCCCGTAGAGCTTGACGAGATTGCCGTGGATCAGCGCGAGCTCGCCAGCCTTCACCTCGACCAGGAGGATGTTGCCGCTCGGCGCCAGGACGACGAGGTCGATCTCCCCGTGCCGGCCCTCACCATGATGTGTGGCCTGCCAGGCGACGCTGTGGAAGACCTCATAGCCGTCGGGCAGCGACTGCTGCAGGCGGTCGAGCACTTCGAGCTCGCGGTAGAGGCCGGAATCGTGCCGAAGAGTATCCAGAGCCGGGGATATTTGCGCCATCGGATTTGGTTGTTGTTGAGGATGACGGCATGCATTATTCCACAAGGGGGTTTCTTGAGGCCGCTCGTGATGGAGCCATCCGTGGTGTTGAAATTCAGACTAAGCTCCCTGAGGGCATTGCTGATCCACTGATCACCGAGCATGACCAAGGCCCCGTTCTCGAAAAGAGCCCGCGAGCGAGACGGGAAAGCATGTAACGCGCCGATGTAACGCCTTTCAACGAGTTCGGCGAGTGGCGGCACTGGAGCGTTACATACGTTAATTCAATGCCTTACGCTCATCAACTGTCGGTTACACGCATGAAGCGTCTGCCCGGAGCTCGAGCGGTGAGCGGTATCCTTGTAACGGACGCGCACTCTATTGCAGGGTGTGTAACACCCTCTGACCAGCGTCCGAGGACGTCCTGAAATGCGTTGAAGACCTGATCTCGAATCGTGGGCGCGTTGCCCCTATACATGGTGATCCACCCAAGAAAAAGTGGAAATCGCTGATGCGAGGAGGCCCAAGAGAACAGGAATGCCAAGAACCGCAGTTGCACGATCCGATTCGTGCAGGATCTCCAGAATAAATATCAGGGGCGCCCTACTCTCCCTCGCAGACCACGCACGGCAATTGCTGATGCACCCCAGCGACAAAACTATTTCGAGCCCGTCCATCTGTTTCAAGCGAATCAAGCATCCTTTCGGCAGCGGCAGCCTTAGCGTTCATCAGCCGATCATCTGGCTGACAATAACCGGAAGCGTCACGATCAGACCGACGATCGCGAAAGTATCTTTGTGAAGGCACACCGTCCTTTGCACCGGCATCGCGGCCGTGGCAGCCGTGGACATCCTGGCTTTGGCTCGGCTGACCTTCCGGCATTTCATGGCGCCCGCAACACTTCCGACCTCATCGTGAATCAATGGACGGCCTGTTTTACCCGACAGGATCACCGAGAAACTTGCTGAGTGGCATCCCGACAGTCGGTCGTCTCACGCCCGCGTCCGAGGCGCCCAACGATCATTGGGTCCGGCAAGCCATCCACCCGTGAAAGTCGCCCCCAAGACCACTCAGAAACGCCGTGACAACGTCCCTGGAAGGCCTTTCGCCCGGTTCCAGGGCTCCTCGCAATGCACGATTTGTTCCCTTAGAAGGTCCATGGCTCGCCAAAACGCCTGATCAATGCTCATCCGGACTGACTCCCGGAGGACCAGCCTTTCACCTTTTACGTCGACGCGCTGACCGTGATCTGATGGGGAATGCACCTTTGTTCAGCACCGAAACTCGCAAGTTCAGCGCTGAATCTCGCAGTTTCAGCACCGAATCTCGCAGTTACAGCACCAACTCGACAAATTTCGATGCACGGTTTTTCCTTTCCCGGAAAGGGTTTCCGAAGTTTTTCTAAACCCAGTACGTACCTGGTTTAGAAAAACTGCGGTCTGCTGCCTGCACATGCTTCCGCCTCCGTGCCGGGCAGATGGGTAACACACGGGAAGGAGTCCATTCACCCCGCTCACGGACAACGCTTACAACAAGGCATCAGCGCTGGATCACCAGCCACTCCTGGACAACCCCCTTGTCCCCAACCCGCTCGAATCCACGCCAGCGTTGCATGCCATTACGGGCGCTCGCCAGGACAGGTTCGTACAGTTCGACCGGTGCGAACGCGCCCGACCATGGACTCTTGATCCGCAAACGTCGCGCGCCATTCGCCTGATCGAGGACGAATTCTCCCGTGTAACTCAGTTGCTGCCCGACCTCGTCATGCGACAGCCGAGCGCCATCCCGGCGCATCAGGCGCACGTCGAACATGCCTGCTCGATCCGGCGATCCGTCTCGACATCGTCCTGGGAACGTAGCTCATCTGGATCGGCATTCAGGAAAACGAAGTCGCACTCGGGGCAGACCCAGAATTCGGCACTCCTCGCGTGCGCATGCTCGAAGCCATCGAGGGGAATGGGAGTGTGGCAGCTTGGGCAGTTGAAACGGGTACTCATCATGATCATCGCCTCCATGGAATGTATTTTTATACACCTCTTGTGCACATTCAAGCTGCCCGAGACGATCCGCCCTCTCCTGATCCGCATCACCACCCTCCCCGGCTCTCCCACGGTGAGGACGCCCCTCCCCTATAGTGAAAGCGATCTCCCTCACCGCGTCCCCAGGGAAACCATCCCGACCTCGCTTGGGAGTCTGACGATGACAGTCCCCTCCGCAGATCTGCAGCGCGAGCCGTCCGGCCTGCGGGTCTTTGCGCTCGGTCTTCTGATGACGGGCTCAGTCGGGATCCGCGTCACCGAGTTTCTGCCGCTATCGCTCAGCCTGACCTGGTTCCTGCCGCTGCTTGCCGCCTGGTTCGCGCATCGGCATGGCGTGCAGGTATTGCGGGCGTGGTGGCCGCTCGCCCTACTGCCCTCCTTCGGTATCACGCTGGGCAGTGCCGGCATCAGCTTCGGCATCTCGACGGCCGCCCTGCTGCTCGCGCTCATCATCGCCACGGCGGTCGACGCACGAATCGTCGTATCGCCGCTGGCGCAATGGATTCGTCAAGGCGGACGATGGCCGATCATCGGTGCGTTCTGTCTACTCTTTGTCGCGGCGATGGAGTACGGCAGCAGATTGGGCAGTTTCCGGATCAACCTGATGGCGATCGCGCCGGCCGTCCTGTTGCTGCTGTTGATTCGTTGGGAAAGCCTTGGCAGCGCGATCTGGCCCCAGCTTGGCCGAGCTGCGGTCGTTGCCGTTTCGCTGCTGGGCGCTGCAATTATCTTGTCGGGACTGGTGATCAGCGGCGGTGTGACTGTCGGGCCGTTCAGCCTTCGCGCCGGCTCGTCCAGCCTGGCAACCCTCGTGGCCGTCACCTGTTTCGGGCTTGCCGTCGTCGGTGGAAGTCGATTGCGCACGATCGGCAGCTTGCTGGCTGCCGGTCTCGTCGTCGAACGATTGCTGGTGCTGGCGCGCAGCGGCGCTCTGGGGGCGATGCTGCTGATGGACGGATGGCCACTGTGGATTTGGGAAGTCCTGTTCGGCAGTCTGGCCGCCGCACTGACGGGTGGCGTGTTCGGCCCCTTCCTGCGACGAGGCGAATTCCGGGCGCCCTTCGCGCGCGAGATGCGAACGCTGCTCCTGGCGCTTCTCATGATTCTGGTGCTCACCCCACTGTTCAATCGCTACGCAGTTCCCGCCTACGGCACGACGCCCTGGATGATGGCCGCCGTCGCCTTTGCAGCCGGCGTGCACTGGGGCAGACGCAGCCTGGTGTTCGCGCCGCCCCTGCTGCAGATCCTTTACCTCCTCGCCGCAACGGCCGCACCCGCCGGAACGGGCGGCCACCCGGCCGATGCGCTGGTCACGATCGGTCTGGTCAGCTTCCCGTTCGCATTCTGCGGCGCGTTCTTCGCGATCAGTCGCCAGCTTGCTCCCCTCGACCAAGCCGCGGTCGCGCCCCGTCCGCCGACCGGGCAACCAGCCCCTGCGGTCGTCGATGTGTCCGAACTGGCGAAGATCGTCGGGCAGATCGACCGATCGGCGACGTGGCGCTCCTTCTTGGTCGCGGCCGCCCCCTTCGTGGTGCTGTGGCAATGGTTCGAGCTATACGGGTTCCGGGGTCTTGTCGATCAGGCGAGCGAGACGTTCGGCGGCGAGCCCATGCTGGAGAACTGGCATTACGCGCTGGCTGCGATGCTGGCTCTCGCACCGCTGCTCTTTGCGTTGTGGGACTGGATCGATCGGCGCGACGGCCTGCGCATGCTGGCCCTGCTGACCGGCTGTGTGGTCGGGGCGCTCGCGTGGCAGGCCTTTGGCGGTCTGCTCGGCGTCGGTATCAAGGAGATCCTGGGCGACGTGACGGACGTCCCACTCGAGGCTCGGGTGGCCGGCGCGGGGGGCTGCGCGTTCGCGCTTGTCATGCTCGGTTCCGGGCTATTGGCCGGCGTCGATCGGCGCATCGCCCGCCCTGTGTTCCTGACGACTTGCGGACTTGCCCTTGCGGCCGTCGTCGCTGCCCTCGGCTCGCTGTGGATGGAGGAGCCGTTCGATGCGCGAACACTGGTCGACGGTCTGGCCGCCCTCGCGGCCTGTCTCGTCCTTGCCGTCGCCCTGGCTCGCTTCGTCAGCCTGCGCCTGGTGCTGGCCGGCGATCGCCCCCGCGAGCTGCTGTTCGGCGCCCTGCGCGACAAGGGCTTCTGGGTGCGCATGGCGGCTGCCTCGGGTCTGCCGTCGTCGTCGTGGCGCATCAGTGCCTTGACGCAGCCCGCCTTCTGGGCGCTGTTCGCCGCACGCTTCGTCGTCTATACCGGCGGCGTACTCACGCGATCGTGGTCACTGATCGGCGCTGTCATCGTCGCGCTGGGTCACCTGCTCTTCCATGCCGGAAAGCGATTGAGCGCGCGCGAGATGTGGCGCCCGCGCGCCTTGTCGCCGGCGGATCGGCCGATCCTGTTCCTGCGCGGTTTCGACGACGACCAGTGCACTTTCCGCCGACACCCCTGGAACCTCCTGGCGCGGTGGCTGGACTTGTGGTCGTTCCGCCGCAACCTGGACGAGGCGATGGTCGACGAACTGGCCCAGTTCGGCCCCGTGGTCGCCCTTGGTCGCCCGGGCGACAAGCGCACCCCGTTCGGTGCAATGCGGCATTACTCGGCCGACGCCGACTGGCAGCGCACCCTCGCCGACGCGGCGCGGTCGGCCCAGGCCATCATCCTCGTCGCCAGCGATTCACCCGGGGTGCAGTGGGAATACGACCTCCTGAAGAACGAGGGCATGCTGGGCAAGGTGCTGCTGCTTTTTCGTCCGGACGACGGCCCGACAGGAGCCAACAGGCATGCGGCCGAATGGTTCTGCCCTAGCGCTAGTGCAGCGATCAACCACACCGTCACGGACGCTGCCCTGCCGGTGGCGATGCGGCTCAACGGCTCGCGACCGATGCTCATCGTCACCCACGTTCGGGACGCAGCCACCTATGTGCTGTCCCTGCGGCTGCACATCCGCGAGCATGCTTCAATGCCGGTGCCGCGCAAGATAAACGGGGGCACTCAGTAACGAATGGCAGCTTCCGGGAGGCATGTTGGCGTAGATTCCGAATAGACATCGTCATGGCGTAACATCTGAAACCAATCCCCGGCGCAACATCATTACCGACAGGCATAGAACGCTACCGCCTTGGGGCAAGTTTCGCCAATTTTAGCTGGGCGTCGTTACCACTGAACGATGAGACAGTCTCACACCAAAAAAACCGCGCAAATGCAGGAAGAGAGCAGAAAACTTGAGCCTTCTTCGAAGTTCTCCGAAGTTGCCGTAAGCAATCATACTCCGATGATGCAGCAGTACCTGCGTCTGAAGGCGCAGCACCCGGACACGCTGCTGTTCTACCGCATGGGCGACTTCTACGAGCTCTTCTTCGAGGATGCGGAAAAGGCAGCGCGTCTGCTCGACATCACGCTGACCACCCGCGGCCAGTCGAACGGCGAACCAATCCGCATGGCGGGCGTCCCGTTCCATGCGGTCGAGCAGTACCTGGCACGGCTGGTCAAGCTCGGCGAATCGGTGGTGATCGCCGAGCAGATCGGCGAGCCCGGCGCCACCAAGGGGCCGATGGAGCGTGCCGTCAGCCGCATCGTCACGCCGGGGACGCTGACCGACGCGGCGCTGCTCGATGATCGGCGTGATTCCCTGCTGCTGGCGGCCAGCCTGCATCGCGGCACACTCGGGCTGGCGTGGCTGAATCTCGCCAACGGCGACCTGCGCCTGATGGAATGCCCGGCCGAGGCGCTGCAGGCGCAGTTCGAACGCCTTCGCCCGGCCGAGGTGCTGGTGCCCGACGGCCTGTTGCTGCCGCTGATCGAGGCGCTCTCCCCTGCCCTGCGGCGGCTGGCCGACTGGCAGTTCGATGCCGAGACCGGGATACGGCTGCTGACCGGCCATTTCGCGACGCGCGACCTCGCCGGTTTCGGCGTCGAGGGCCTGCCGGTGGCGCTGAGTGCGGCTGCCGCCCTGTACGACTACGCGCGCGCCACGCAGCAACAGAGTCTGGCCCATGTCACCGGCCTGGTCGTGGAGCGTGAATCCGAATACCTGCGGCTCGACGCCGCCACCCGGCGCAACCTCGAACTCACCGAGACGCTGCGCGGAGAAGCGGCACCCACGCTGCTGTCACTGCTCGATACCTGCATCACCAGCATGGGGTCGCGCTGGCTGCGCCACGCGCTGCATCATCCGCTGCGCGATCGTGCCGTGCCGGCTTCGCGCCACGAGGCGGTAGCCGAATTGGTGGGCGATGGCGACGGACGCACCGCCTCCGCGGTACGCACGGCGCTGCGTGGCGTCGCCGACGTCGATCGCATCACCGCGCGCATCGCCTTGCGCAGCGCACGGCCGCGAGACCTCTCGGCATTGCGCGAAAGTCTGTCGCGCCTGCCGGAGCTTGGCTCTCTATTGCACGGCACCCGCGCGGCGCTGATGGTCGACCTGCTGCGGGCGCTCGACATCGCACCGGATGCGCTCGCCCTGCTGCAGGCCGCGATCGCCACCGAGCCGGCGGCGATGATCCGCGACGGCGGCGTGATCGCACCGGGCTACGACGCCGAACTCGATGAGTTGCGCGGCATCCAGAGCAACTGCGGCGAGTTCCTGCTCGCGCTGGAGGCGCGTGAACGCGAGCGCAGCGGCATCGCCAACCTGAAGGTGGAGTTCAACAAGGTGCATGGCTTCTACATCGAGGTCAGCCGCGCCAACGCCGACCGGGTGCCGGACGACTACCGGCGGCGCCAGACACTGAAGAATGCCGAGCGCTACATCACCCCCGAACTGAAGGCCTTCGAGGACAAGGCCTTGTCGGCCAGCGAGCGTGCTCTGTCGCGCGAGAAGCTGCTCTACGACGGCATCCTCGACGAGCTCGCGGCGCACATCCCGGCACTGCAGCGCATCGCGCGCGCGCTCGCCACCCTCGATGGCCTCGCCGCATTCTCGGAGGCGGCGCTGCGCTATGGTTACGTGCAGCCGGCCTTCGTCATCCGGCCCGGCATCCGCATCGACGGCGGCCGGCATGCGGTGGTCGAGCGCCAAGTGGACAACTTCATCCGTAACGACGCACACCTCGCCGCGACGCGCCGCATGTTGATGATCACCGGCCCCAACATGGGCGGTAAATCGACCTTCATGCGGCAGGTCGCGCTGATCTGCCTGCTGGCGCACGTCGGCAGCTTCGTACCGGCAGATGCCGCCGAGATCGGGCCGCTGGATGCCATCTTCACCCGCATCGGCGCCTCGGACGATCTCGCCTCGGGCCGCTCCACCTTCATGGTGGAGATGACCGAGGCGGCCGCGATCCTTCATGGCGCGACCGAGCACAGCCTGGTGCTGATGGACGAGATCGGCCGCGGCACGTCCACTTTCGATGGCCTCGCGCTGGCTTTCTCGATCGCCCGCCACCTGCTCGAGAAGAACCGCAGCCTGACGCTGTTCGCCACCCACTACTTCGAGCTGACGCGGCTCAACGCCGACTATCCGGAGTGCGCCAACGTGCATCTGGACGCGGTCGAGCACGGCCACCGCATCGTCTTCCTGCATGCGCTGGAGGAAGGTCCGGCGAGCCAGAGCTACGGGATCGAGGTCGCCGCGCTGGCCGGCATTCCGGCGCCGGTGATCCGCGATGCCAAGCGCCGGCTGCGTGCGCTCGAAAACCGCGAGATCGGCGCCGGGCCGCAGGCCGACCTGTTCGCGACTCTGCCCGAACCCGAGGCCGAGCCGCTGTCGCATCCGGTGCTGACCGCGCTGGCCGACATCGACCCCGACGCCCTCAGCCCGCGGGAGGCGCTCGAGCGCCTGTACGCGTTGAAGCGCCTGGCAGACTGAACGCGACGAGCGAAGCACACATGGGCACCCCGATCGAAATTTCGGAACAGGCCGGCGTCCGCTACCTGCATTTCGGCTCGGACTGGGTGCAGGGTGCAATGCGCATCCGCAAGCCCAACGCGCTGGAACTCGCCTACACGCGCGAGATGATGTCCGGTCTGCTGCTGCGCGACGGCCTGCACGAAGTCCCCGCCGTGGACGCCGGACAATGGCCCAGGGATGTGCTGATCATCGGCCTTGGCGCCGCCTCGCTGGCGAAGTTCGTCTATCACCATTGCCCGCAAGCACGCATCCAGGTGGTCGAGATCGAGCCGGCGGTGGTGGCCGCGGCACGGCAGTTCTTCAGACTGCCGCCCGAGGATGCGCGCTTTTCCATCCACATCGGCTGCGGAGCGCAATACGTGCTCGACCGTCAGCGCCGGTTCGACTATGTGCTGGTGGACGGCTTCGACCGCAATGCGCGCGCAGGCGTACTCGACACACTCCCCTTCTACCAGGCGCTTCGCAGCCGGCTGAGCGCACAAGGCCTGATGGCGGTAAACCTGTTCGGCCGCGCGCGCGGTTACAAGGCGAGCATTGAGCGCATCATCAGGACCTTCGACGATCGTGTGCTGGCCTTTCCGTCCTGCGACAGCGGCAACGTGGTGGCATTCGGTGCGGCGGGCGAACCGATCGAGCGCAGCATCCCCGAACTGCGCCAGCGGGCCGCCGCGCTGAAGGCCGCCACCGGCCTGGACCTGCTGCCGACCGTCACCCGGCTCGAGCAGTCAGGCACGCTGCCGGGTGGACAACTGACGCTCTGAGGCAAGACCCCGTCACCTCGGGGGAGCCGGGCCTCACGCCACCGCGCTGTCCGGCGTGGGCGGCATCCACAGGCAGAGGCCCTTGTTCGCCTTCGCGATCCCGGCCAGCACCTCGTCGTGGGCTGCCAGTTCGGCGTCGGTTGCGCGCAGAACCTTCAAGGGCTTGCGTTCGACCGGGCCGCCGGCAAGCTCCGCCTCGCTTCCCGCCACGTCGTCCTCGAGCGCCATGATCAGGCTCTCCTGGCCACGCGTCATCGCCAGATAGACTTCCGCGAGCAACTCGGCGTCGAGCAGCGCACCGTGCAGCGTGCGGTGCGCGTTGTCGATCTCGAAACGATCGCACAGCGCGTCCAGCGAGGCCTTCTTGCCCGGATTCTGCTCCTTGGCCATCTTCAGCGTATCAATGACGCCGGAGCAGATCTGATCGAGTTTGGGGCGGCTCAGCAGATCGAGTTCGTAATCGAGGAAGCCGACGTCGAAGCTCGCGTTGTGGATGATCAGTTCGGCGTCGCGTACGAAGTCCTCGAATTCGGCTGCGATCTCGCCGAACTTCGGCTTGTCGGCGAGGAATTCCTCGGTGATGCCGTGCACCGCCACCGCCTCGGCATCGATGCCGCGGCCGGGGTTGATGAAGACATGGAAGTGCCGCCCGGTCAGGCTGCGGTTGAGCAGTTCCACGCAGCCGATCTCGATCACACGGTCGCCGTTGCGCCAGTCGAGGCCGGTGGTTTCCGTGTCGAGCACGATTTGTCGCATTTGCAGTCCTGGTTGCGTAACGTTGCGTTGCCGTTTCAGTTTCGATTCCTGCCGAGGGCAATCCCTCAGCCTTCGACGACGCTGCCCGACTTGCGCGTAGCCTCGACGCCGCGGCGGGCCAGCGCATCGGCGCGTTCGTTTTCCGGGTGGCCCGAATGGCCGCGCACCCACAGCCACTTCACCTGATGGCGCGATGCCGCCTCGTCGAGCGCACGCCACAGGTCGGCGTTCTTCACCGGCTCCCGGGACGCCGTCTTCCAGCCGCGGGCCTTCCAGTTGTGGATCCACTCCGAGATGCCCTTCTGGACGTACTGGCTGTCGGTATGCACCCGTGCCATCACCGGCCGCTTGAGGGCACCCAGTGCGCGAATGACCGCCAGCAGTTCCATGCGGTTGTTCGTCGTCGCCGGTTCGCCGCCCCAGAGTTCCTTCTCGTGCCCGCCCGCACGCAGGATCGCGCCCCATCCGCCGGGCCCCGGATTGCCACTGCATGCACCATCGGTATAGATGTCGACTTCTTCCATCAATCTTCGCTTTTCGTGATTTCGCCACCGCCGTTGCGTTGTGCGACCGGCGACAGTGCCTTCGCCGAGCGACGCTCATCGCGCCACTTGGGCGTGATCAGCCGCATGCCGCGCACCCGCTTGACGCCATGCAGCATGTAATCCGCACCGCAGACCGGCCACCAGCGCGACCCGGCGCGGTCCAGAACGCGCCAGCGATCGAGCCACTTCGCCGCACCGAGCGCCGGTGCGTAACAACCGAATCGGCCTGCCTGCACGTCGAAGCCGAGCAGCGTCAGCCAGTCCTTGATGCGCATTGCCGAACGGTACTGTCCCTTCCAGGGAAACTCGCCGCTGCCGCGCGCACCCACCCTGCGTACCCCCCACAGGCTCAGGGGGTTGAAGCCCGAGAGAACGACGCTGCCTTCCGGCACCAGCACGCGCTCCACCTCGCGCAGCACCTGATGCGGTTGCGGCGAAAACTCCAGTACATGCGGCAACAGCACCAGATCCAGGCTCGCGCTGGCGAAAGGCAGCTCGAACTCGTGAGCCAACACTTCGGCCGGGGCGGATGCCATGCAGCGGAAGCGGAACGGCATGCGGTTGGCGCGCAGGAAGTCAAGTTCCGTCATGCCGATCTGCACCGCGTAATAGCCGAAGACATCGGCCACCGTCCGATCGAAGGCAGCCTGCTCCCACTCGAGCAGGTAACGGCCCTGCGGGGTCTGCAGCCAGTCCGACAGGCCGGGGATTGACATCTTCGGGTAGGAGCTCTGGGTTCGGCGGGTAAGCATTATCCCTCTTCCCGCCTTTCGCGATAACTACATCTGGCTCATCCAGCATGGTCACCTTCCTGCCTGGCCGCACGGCGGCCCTGGAAGAGTGTGCCTTG
>SHNC01000229.1 GCA_004295105.1 Betaproteobacteria bacterium
CACCACCGGGAAGGTGTGCGCACGCAGCAACAGATAGACGCCCGCGGCCGTCAGCACCCCCACCGCGCTGGCAACGAGCAACTCCATGTTCAGGCCTCCCTGCGGTCGCGGGCGGTGGCACCGCGCGTACCGATGCGCGCGAGGCTGGTGAGCGCGAGCAGCGTCGCGCCGACCACCACCAGGAACACGCCGGTGTCGAAGAACATCGCCGATGCGATGTGCACCTCCCCCACCAGCGGCACGTCGAGGTGCCACACCGTGCTCGTCAGGAAGGGATAGCCGGCGAGCCAGGCGCCCAGCCCGGTGACCACAGCCGCGAGCACGCCCCAGCCGATTGGCGTGTGGTAATCGACGCGCAGGTGCGTGTGCGCCCAGCCCATGCCATGCGCCATGTACTGCAGGGCGAGCGCGATGGCCACCACCAGACCGGCGACGAAGCCACCGCCCGGCGCGTTGTGGCCACGCAGGAAGATGAACGCGCCGACGACCAGCGCCAGCATCAGCATGAAGCGCATCGCCACCGCCATCATCATCGAGTAGGGCGCCTCGGCCGGCGCGGAGGTGCTGCGGGCGGCCTCCGGCCGCGCCCGCTCGAGCATGGCGAAGATCGCCAGCGCGGCGATGCCGAGGACGGTGATTTCGCCAAAGGTGTCGAAGCCGCGGAAGTCGACCAGAATCACGTTGACCACGTTGGCGCCGCCACCACCGGGAACGGATTGCTCGAGGTAATAGCCGGACAGGGTCTCGAAGTCGCGCGTCATCACCGCCCACGCCGCGCCCCCCGCACCGAGTCCGGCCGCCACGGCGAGCCCGGCGTCGCGCAGGTGGCGCAGCAGGCCATGCTCGCGCGGCGTGCGGCGCGGCAGATGCGCCAGCGCGAGCAGCAACAGGATCACCGACACCACCTCGACCGAGATCTGGGTGAGCGCCAGATCGGGCGCGGACAGGTAGGCGAAGCCAAGCGACACGATGAGGCCGATCATGCCGACCATCACCAGCGCCACCAGGCGCCTGTGGTGCAACACCAGCACCGCGCCACAGGCGGCGATCAGCAGCAGCCAGCCGACCAGCGCGACGGGTTCCGCCGGCATCGGCGCACGCGCCCCCGATGCGTACGGCGTCGTCAGGAAGGTGCCGTAGCCGAGCACCAGCATCGCGCCGACGGCGAACGCGAGCTGGCGCTGCAGTGAGCCGTTGTGCAGACCCTGGGTGATCGTGCGCGCGAGATCCACCAGGTAGTCGATCAGCGCGTCGAACACCGCCTTCGCCTGCGGATGCAGCCCGGCCGCCCAGGAGGCGCGCGCGCTGCGGTAGGCCTTCAGCAGCACCAGGCCGGCAAGCAGGGCGAGCGCGCTCGCACCGAGTGCCGGGGTGAAGCCGTGCCACACGGCGAGTTCATGCTCCGGCAGCGGCGCGCCCGTCACTGCCGCGGCGGCAACGGCCACCAGCGCGCCTGCCGTCGCCGCGGGCTGCACGCCGATCACGACCACGCACGCCACCAGCACCGCGGGCGGCAGCCACATGCCGGCCGGCGGGTCGTGCGCCGCGCCGGGCAGCGTCGAGCGTGCGCGTCCGAAGAAGACATGGATCACGAAGCGCAGCGAGTACGCCACCGACAGGCCGGCGGCCAGCGTCGCCACGGCCCCCACCAGCCAGCCATGGCCGGCCCATTCGGCTAGCAGCGCCTCCTGCAGCATCATCTCCTTGGAGACGAAGCCGTTCAGCAGCGGCACGCCGGCCATCGACGCTCCGGCCAGCGAGGCCAGCGCAGCAGTGATCGGCATCGCCCGCGCCAGGCCGCCGAGACGCGGAATGTCGCGTGCGCCCGCGGCGTGATCGACGATGCCGGCGCTCATGAACAGCGCGGCCTTGAAAGTGGCGTGGTTGAGTATGTGGAACACGCCGGCCACCGCCGCCATCGGCGTGCCGAAGCCGAACAGCATCGTCACCAGGCCGAGGTGGCTCACCGTCGAATACGCCAGCACGGCCTTCAGGTCGTCCTTGAACAGGGCGATGAAGGCGCCGGCGAGCATCGTCACCAGGCCGGTCGTCGCCACCAGGTAGAACCACGCATCGGTGCCGGCGAGCACCGGCCACATGCGCGCGAGCAGGAACACCCCCGCCTTCACCATGGTCGCCGAGTGCAGGTAGGCCGACACCGGTGTGGGCGCCGCCATCGCGTGCGGCAGCCAGAAGTGAAAGGGGAACTGCGCGCTCTTGGTGAAGCAGCCGGCCAGAATCAGCAGCAGCGCGGGCAGATAGTGCGGCGACGCCTGGATCGCCTCGGCCTGCTGCAGGATGTCGGACAGGCGGTAGGATTCGGCGACGTCGCCGAGGATCAGCATGCCGGCGATCATCGCCAGGCCGCCGGCGGCGGTCACCGTCAGCGCCATGCGGGCCCCCTGCCGGCCCTCGGGCAGGTGCTTCCAGTAACCGATCAGCAGGAAGGACGACAGGCTGGTGAGTTCCCAGAAAACCAGCAGCAGCAGCACGTTGTCCGCCAGCACGATGCCCAGCATCGCTCCCTGGAACAGCAGCAGGAAGGCCATGAAGCTGCCCATCGGGTCGCGCGCGGCGAGATAGAAACGCGCGTAGACGATGATCAGCAGCCCGATGCCCAGGATCAGAAACGCGAACAGGAAACCCAGTCCGTCGAGCCGGAACTCGACGTCCAGTCCGAGACCGGGCAGCCACGTCCAGCCTGCCTGCACCGCCTCGCCCTGCAGCACGCCGGGAAGGTGCGACAGCAACAGCGTGAAGGCGGCGAGGCTCACCGCAAAGGTCGCCCCGGTGCAGGCGTTGCGCCCGGCACGAATCATCAGCGCTGCCAGCGGTGCGCCGAGAAAGGGCAGGATCACGATCAGGGCGAGGTCCATTGGCTCGCAAGACACTCCGGCAACTGACAGTTCATTTCACTAGGCGCAATGAAGGCAGAAGGTTACCATCTATGCCTGTACCAAAACCGCAAGGCCGAAGTGTCCACCCCCAAGTCTGAAACTGCCTCCGGCGAAGGCAAGAACCCCATTCAGGTCATCGAGCGCATGATGAAATTGCTCGACGTCCTCGCCCAGCATGCCGATCCGGTGCCGCTCAAGCAGTTGGCGCTGGAAACCGGGCTGCATCCGTCGACAGCGCACCGCATCCTCGGCGCCATGTCGCAGAGCGGCTTCGTCGAGCGCTCCGAAGCCGGCGTCTACCGCCTGGGCATCCGGCTGCTCGAACTGGGCAGCCTGGTGAAATCGCGCATCTCGCTGCGCGACACCGCGATGCCCTGCATGCTCAAACTGCACGCGGCCACCGGCGAAAGCGTCAACCTGGGCATCCGCGCCGGCGACGAGATCGTCTATGTCGAGCGCACCTCGAGCGGCCGCTCGTCGGTGCGCGTGGTGCACATCGTCGGCGCGCGTGCGCCGCTGCACACCACCGCCACCGGCAAGCTGTTCCTGGTGGATGACGGCCTCGACCTGATACGCGACTATGCCCGCCGTACCGGCCTGCCGGCGTCCACGCCCGCCTCGATCACCACGGTCGCCGCGCTCGAGAAGGAACTCGATCGCGTGCGCCGACATGGCGTGGCCTTCGACCTGGACGAAGTGGAATCGGGCGTGCGCTGCATCGCCGCCGGCATCCGCGACAACAATGGTGTGCTGATCGCGGGCCTGTCACTGTCGACGCCGTCGGAGCGCTTCAATCCGGACTGGGCGCCGCTCGTGCGCGAGACGGCCGACGAGATCTCGCGGGCGCTCGGCTACACCGGCGCCCGCCCCTGAGATAGGTATTGCGCCCCGGCGCGCTGCTCAGCCGGTGCGCCCTTTTTGCGCCACGGCAAGGCGCTGCGCGCCTTCGGTCTCGAGCCACTTGCGCACGCGCTGCGCATCGGCCGTGCGGGTATATCGGCCGTTCGAGTCCATCAGCACCATCACCACGGGCTGCTGGTGGATCCAGGCCTGCATCACCAGGCAGCGCCCGGCCTCGCTGATGTAGCCGGTCTTCTGCACGGCGATCTGCCAGTCGGGGCTCTTCACCAGCGAGTTGGTGTTGCCGAAGCGCAACTGGCGGGCGCCGATCTCGACATAGCGTTCCGGCGTGGTCGAGAACTCGCGGATCAACGGATACGACGCGGCCGCCGCCACCATCCTGGCCAGGTCGCGCGGGCTGGACACGTTCGACGGGTTCAGGCCGGTGCTGTCATGGAAACGCGTATCGTGCAGCCCCAGCATGCGGGCCTTGATGTTCATCGCCGTCACGAAGGCCTGCTCGCCGCCCGGATAATGCCGCGCCAACGCTGAGGCCGCGCGGTTCTCCGAGGACATCAGCGCCAGGTTCAGCAACTGCTCCCGGCTGAGGCGGGTGCCCAGCGCGAGGCGCGAGCCGGTGCCCTTCAGGGTGTCGATGTCGCCCTCGGAGATGGCGAGTTCCTCGGACAGGGCCTGACCACTGTCGAGCACGACCATCGCCGTCATCAGCTTGGTGATCGAGGCGATGGGCAGGACCGAGTTCGCGTTGCGTTCGAGCAGCACTTCGCCGGTGGTCTGATTGGCGACGTAGAACGCGGCCGAACCGAGTTGCGGCAAACCATGGGCATCGACGGCGAGTTCCGGCTCGATCGCGGCAGGTGCGATCAGCGCTGCCGGCGCAGCCTTGCTGACGACCTGCTGCTTGCGCAGCGCCACCCGGAGCGGCGCTGCCGACCGCGCCGCAGTGCGCTGGCCGGCCTGGGCGACGTCGCGCGCATGCGCGCGCCGCGCCTGGCTGCGGACGGAGGGTTTGGAGACACGCACCGCCGATTTGGCGGCAGTCTTCGGGGCCACCGCGGTCTTGGCTCTGACGCCGGGCCGGACAGCGGCCTTGGCGGCCGTCTTCCCTTGCGCGTTTGCGGTCTTGGAGGATTTGGCGGCGCCTGCTGCAGTTGCGGCAGCGGCGGTGCTCAGACCGGAGTGCGCAACGGACAGGCCAAGAAGAAGTGCAAGAAGGAGTCGTGGCTTCATGGCGGCGGCAAGACGGAGAGTCGGAGACGAGAGGCAGGCTATGAGCTAATTCTTAACCAAAATAAGCAGATAGCAAGAACTTTTGAAGGTGTTTCGAAATTCTTTTCCGCCATTGTCCCATGAACGGCTCGGCACGGCCGCATCTTTAGAAAAAAAGGCGCCAAGCCCCAGAAACTGACCTGCGTCGCGCACGCGGGACCTCCTCGCCGCGGCGGCCCGCCTACAGGCGCAGGAAGGCGGCAACCTCGCTGCGGCGCGCCATCGCGTCCGCGTAGCCCAGCTCCATCAGGGCGCGAATGAAGCCCGGCTCGAACAGCAGATACGACAGCAGCGTCGATCCGTCGCGACGCATCGCGCCGACGCCGCGCAGCACCGCGCTCAGCAAGGACGGAACCTCCTGCCGGTGCCGCGCCGCGATGGTATCGATGCGCTGCGACGGGGAGATCACCAGCGTCTCGACCGGACGCAGGCCCGCCGCCATCGTCCTGCGCTGCTGCGGCGTCATCGTGCCGACGATCTGGTTGATGCGCTCGAGGCGCTCGAGATCGACCGCCAGCGTGTCGAGGAAGATGCTGGACAAGGCATGACCGGCGATCTGCGCTGGCGAGGGATAACCTTCGGCGCGCTGGCGCCCCTCCTCGGCGATACGCCCGGCCCCGATCACCAGGACACGATCGGCGCCCAGATGGATTGCCGGACTCACCGGCGCGAGCTGACGCATCGAGCCGTCACCGAAGAACTCACGGTTGATGCGCACCGCCGGAAAGACCAGCGGCAACGCGCTGGTCGCCATCAGGTGATCGACCCCCAGTTGCGTGCGCACCCCCATGCGATGCGCGCGCCGCCAGGGCTGGATGTCGATGGAGCCCTCGAAGAAGGCGAGGCTCTCGCCCGAGGCATAGCCCGACGCCGTCACGCTGATCGCCTGCAGGTAGCCGGCCTTGATCGCGCGGTCGATCGCCGAATAGTCGAGCACCCGCGTCAACAGAGTGCGCAGCGGGCTGTTGTCGAGCAGGGAATGCGGCGTCTGGTGGATGGCCCAGCCGGTGAAGGTGGCCGAGGCCCAGCGCAGGCCGCTGCCGAAAAGCGCCACCGGATCGACCCGGTACACCTGGTCGATGTGGAAGTTGCGCCAGATGCGCGCAACGTGGCGCACCGCGCGATCGAAGTTGGCGGAATGCACCGCCAGCGCCACCGCGTTGATGCCGCCGGCCGACGTGCCGCACAGGATGGGAAAGGGGTTGCCGGGGCGCCGGCCGCGGATCTCGCGGATCGCCGACAGCACGCCGACCTGATAGGCGGCGCGCGCACCGCCGCCCGTCAGTACCAGTGCCGCCCGTCCGCCGCCGTCGCCCATCCTGCGCCTCCCCTGAAACCATCATGGCACAGGGGAAGACGCACGGAAAACCGCGGCCGTGGGGCGTGCGTGACTTACTGCGCCTGCCCCGCCTCCACCACCGTCAGCGCGGTCATGTTGATGATGCGGCGCACGGTGGCCGAGGGCGTCAGCACATGCACCGGCTTGGCCGCACCGAGCAGGATCGGTCCGATCGTCACGCCTTCGCCGGCGGCGTTCTTGAGCAGGTTGAAGGCGATGTTGGCGGCGTCCAGCGTCGGGAAGATCAGCAGGTTGGCATCCTCGCGCATGCGCGCATTGGGGAAGATCTGCAGGCGGTGCTTGGCGTCCAGCGCCGAGTCGCCGTGCATCTCGCCTTCGACCTGCAGATCGGGATGGCGCTCGTGCAGCAGATGCAGCGCGGCGCGCATCTTCTCGGCGGTGGGCGAGTCGGCCGAACCGAAGGACGAATGCGACAGCAGCGCCACCCGCGGCTCGATGCCGAAGCGCTTCATCTCCTCGGCGGCCAGCAGCGTCATCTCGACCACCTGCTCGGCCGACGGGTCGTAATTGACGTAGGTGTCGGCCATGAATAGCGTGCGCTCGGGCAGGGCGACGAGGTTGATTGTGTAGAAGTTGTTCACCCCGGGACGGCGGCCGAGCACCGTCTCGACGAAATCGAGGTGCAGGCGGTGCATGCCGTAGGTGCCGCAGATCAGGCCATCGCCGTAGCCGAACTTCAGCAGCAGGGTGCCGATCAGCGTGGTGCGGCGGCGCACTTCCTTCTTCGCGTACTCGACCGACACGCCCTTGCGCTCCATCAGGCTGTGATAGTGCTGCCACAACTGGTTGAAGCGCGGATCGGAATCGGGGTTCACCAGCTCGTAGTCGCGATCGGCCAGCATGCGCAGGCCGAAGCGCTCGATGTTGCCCTTCACGACGTCCGGCCGGCCGATCAGGATCGGCCGCGCGAGGCCCTCGTCCACCACCTGCTGCACCGCGCGCAGCACCTTCTCCGACTCGCCTTCGGAGAAGATGATGCGCTTCGGGTTCTCGCGCGCGGCGGCGAACACCGGCTTCATGATCAGGCCGGAATGCCACACGAAATTGTTCAACTGGGCGCGGTAGGCGTCCCAGTCGGTGATCGGGCGCGTCGCGACGCCCGAGCTGACCGCCGCCTCGGCCACCGCGGGCGCGATCTTGACGATCAGGCGCGGGTCGAAGGGGCGCGGGATGATGTACTCGGGGCCGAAGCCGCCGACCTTCTCGCCATAGGCGGCGGCGACGATGTCGCTCTGCTCGACACGTGCCAGTTCGGCGATCGCCTTCACCGCGGCGAGCTGCATCTCGTCGGTGATGGTGGTCGCCCCCACGTCCAGCGCACCGCGGAAGATGAACGGGAAGCACAGCACGTTGTTGACCTGGTTCGGGTAGTCCGAACGGCCGGTGGCGATGATGGCGTCGTCGCGCACCGCCTTGACCTCTTCGGGCAGGATCTCGGGGGTCGGGTTGGCGAGCGCCAGGATGAGCGGGTTCGCCGCCATCTTCGCCACCATCTCGCCCTTCAGCACGCCGCCGGCCGACAGGCCCAGGAAGACGTCGGCGCCCTCGATGATCTCCGCGAGCTTCCTGGCGTCGGTCTTCTTCGCGTAGCGCGCCTTGATCGGGTCCATCAGTGCGGCGCGGCCTTCATACACCACGCCCTCGATGTCGCTCACCCAGATGTTCTCGACCGGGATGCCCAGCTTCACCAGCAGCCCCAGGCAGGCCAGCGCCGCCGCGCCCGCGCCGGAGGTCACCACCTTGACCTTGTCCAGCGCCTTGCCCTGCATCTGCAGGCCGTTGAGGATGGCCGCACCGACCACGATCGCGGTGCCGTGCTGGTCGTCGTGGAACACCGGGATCTTCATGCGCTCGCGCAGCTTGCTCTCGATGTAGAAGCACTCGGGCGCCTTGATGTCCTCGAGGTTGATGCCGCCGAAGGTGGGCTCGAGGGCGGCGATCATGTCGATCAGCTTGTCGGCGTCGGGCTCGTCGATCTCGAGGTCGAACACGTCGATGCCGGCGAACTTCTTGAACAGCACACCCTTGCCTTCCATCACCGGCTTGGCCGCCAGCGGGCCGATGTTGCCCAGGCCGAGCACCGCGGTGCCGTTGGTGACGACGCCGATCAGGTTGGAACGCGCGGTGAGGTTCGCCGCCTCGGCCGGATCCTCGACGATGGCGTCGCACGCTGCAGCCACGCCGGGCGAATAGGCCAGCGACAGGTCGCGCTGGTTGGACAGCACCTTGGTCGGGGTGACCGAGATCTTGCCGGGCCTTGGGTAGCGGTGGTAGTCGAGCGCGGCTGCGCGAATCAATTCATCCATGGTCTTGTTCCTGTCTCGTCCTGTTGCTGGTGTGCATGTCCCGCACATCCGACGGATGCCGCGTCGTCGGGCAACCGCGACGCTTGCGGGATTGTCGCACGATAGCAAGTTTCGCCGTGCTTTCATATTGTGGAAAACCGATCTGCGATATGAAAAGTCGCCGCGGTATAGCGGAATTCACCGCAGTCGCTCACCGTACGCACGCATGAATGGTGTGCCGGCGTGGCATAATTTCGGGCTTTCGGCGACCGCCTTTCCCTTCGGATCGGGCGGGTCGCCACCCGGGCGCCCAGCGCCCGGCGGCCCGCCGGCCAGGCAGCACCGCGTTGTCCACGAAGGCCGACCGACGGGGATGGTTTTGCATCACAGCACGGGAGAGCTGTACACATGTCTCAGAGCCACGCCCAGGCGGCCATCGCCGCTGCCCCCGAATACGTTCGCCACGAAGGCCTCAAGAAGTGGGTCGGCGAGATCGCCGCACTGACCGAGCCCGACCGTGTCGTATGGTGCGACGGATCGCAGGAAGAATACGACCGCCTGTGCGCCGAGATGGTCGAGTCCGGCATGCTGATCAAGCTGAACCCGGAAAAGCGCAAGAATTCCTACCTCGCCTGGTCCGACCCGTCGGACGTGGCACGGGTCGAGGACCGGACCTTCATCTGCTCGAAGGACAGGAACGACGCCGGCCCGACCAACAACTGGGAAGACCCGAAGGTGATGCGCGAGACCCTGAACGACCTGTTCAGAGGTTGCATGCACGGCCGCACGATGTACGTGATCCCGTTCTCGATGGGCCCGCTCGGCAGCCCCATTGCCCACATCGGCGTCGAGATCTCGGACAGCCCCTACGTCGTCACCAACATGCGCACGATGACGCGCATGGGCCGCGGCGCCATCGACGTGCTCGGCACCGACGGCGACTTCGTGCCCTGCGTGCATACCGTCGGCGCCCCGCTCGCCCATGGCGAGAAGGACAGCCGCTGGCCGTGCAACCCCACCACCAAGTACATCGTGCACTACCCCGAGACGCGCGAGATCTGGTCCTACGGCTCGGGCTACGGCGGCAACGCCCTGCTGGGCAAGAAGTGCTTCGCGCTGCGCATCGCCTCCACGATGGCGCGTGACGAGGGCTGGCTGGCCGAGCACATGCTGATCCTCGGCGTCGAGTCGCCGAAAGGCGAAAAGACCTACGTCGCCGCGGCCTTCCCGTCGGCCTGCGGCAAGACCAACTTCGCCATGCTGATCCCGCCGAAGTCCTTCAACGGCTGGAAGATCTACACCGTCGGCGACGACATCGCCTGGATCAAGCCCGGCAAGGACGGCAAGTTCTACGCCATCAACCCTGAATCGGGCTATTTCGGCGTCGCCCCCGGCACGTCGGAGAAGACCAACTTCAACGCGATGGCGACCCTGAAGGAAAACATCATCTTCACCAACGTCGCGCTGACCGACGACGGCGATGTGTGGTGGGAAGGCATGAGCAAGGAAGCCCCCGCCCACCTGGTCGATTGGCAGGGCAAGGACTGGACGCCCGAGATCGCCAAGGAAACCGGCCGCAAGGCCGCGCACCCGAACGCGCGCTTCACCGCCCCGGCCAGCCAGTGCCCGTCGATCGACCCGAACTGGGAAGACCCGGCCGGCGTGCCGATCTCGGCCTTCATCTTCGGCGGCCGTCGCGGCACCACCGTGCCGCTGGTGTATGAAGCCTTCAACTGGAACTACGGCGTCTACATGGCCTCGACGCTCGGCTCGGAAACCACCGCCGCCGCCTTCGGCGCGCAGGGCGTGGTGCGCCGCGACCCGTTCGCGATGCTGCCCTTCTGCGGCTACCACATGGGCGACTACTTCAATCACTGGCTGCGCATGGGCCACGTCGTCGAAGACACGCCGAAGATCTTCTGCGTGAACTGGTTCCGCATGAACGAGCAGGGCCAGTTCATGTGGCCGGGCTTCGGCGAGAACATGCGCGTGCTGAAATGGATCGTCGACCGCGTGCGCGGCCGCATCGGCGCCAGGGAAACCGCGCTGGGCTGGATGCCGAACTACGACGACATCGACTGGACGGAGTCCGACGTCACCAAGGCCGAGTTCGACGCGCTGACCAAGGTCGACGCCGACGCCTGGAAGAGCGAGCTGTCGCTGCACAAAGAGTGGTTCGACAAGCTGCAGGACCGCCTGCCGCGCGAACTCACGCTGAAGCGCGAACTGTTCGAGCTGGCGCTGAGCACCGACTGAACCACGGCTCCGCGGCCGGCGACCGCCGTCTGATCGCCGTGCCGTAGGAGCGGACTTGACCGCGATGCCGTATGACGATCGCGGTCAAGCCCGCTCCTACGACAAGACTCCTTCGCCCGTAGCCGCCAGCCGGGCAGCAAGAAGCGCCGCGAGGCGCTTTCTTGTTTTCCGCGCTACGATTTCGCTCTCAGCCGCCCAGGACCTGCAAGATGCTTCACATTTCCCGCCGGGCCGTCGACATCCAGCCCTTCCACGTCATGGAGCTGCTGCGCCGCGCGCGCGAGCTCGAGGCGCAGGGGCGCGACATCATCCACATGGAAGTGGGCGAGCCCGACTTTCCCACGCCGCAGCCGATGCTGGAGGCCGCCGCACGCTTCATCGCCGGCGGCGACGTGCATTACACCTCGGCACTCGGCCTGCCCGCACTGCGCGAGGCGATCGCCGGTTTCTACCGCGACCGTTTCGGCGCGGACGTGGCGCCCGAGCGCATCGTCGTCACCGCGGGCGCCTCGGGCGCACTGATGCTGGCCCTGGCCGCCACCACCGATCCCGGTGACGAATGGCTGCTGCCCGACCCCGGCTATCCGTCCAACCGGCATCTGGTGCGCAGCTTCGAGGGCGTCGCGCGCGGCCTGCCGGTCGACCCTGCCAGCCGCTACCAGCCCACCGCGGCGCAGGTTGCCGGCGCCTGGGGCGAGCGCACGCGCGGCCTGATGGTGGCCACGCCGTCGAACCCGACCGGCACGCTGCTCACCGGCGACGAAATCGCAGCCCTGCATGCGGTCACCCACGGCCGCAACGGCCTGCTGCTGGTCGACGAGATCTATCAGGGGCTGACGTATGGCGTGGAGGCCTCCACCGCCCTGTCGCGCCCCGTGCTCAACGGCGCCGACGACGTCTTCGTGGTGAACAGCTTTTCCAAGTATTTCGGCATGACCGGCTGGCGACTGGGCTGGCTGGTGGTGCCGCCGGCCTGTGTGCGCACCATCGAGAAGCTGGCGCAGCACTTCTTCATCGCTCCCTCGACGCCGGCACAACATGCGGCACTCGCCGCCTTCGCCCCATCGACGCTGGACATAATGGAAGAGCGCCGGCACGAATTCGCCGAACGGCGCGACACCCTGCTGCCCGCGCTGCGCGACATCGGCTTCACCGTCGCTGCCGAGCCGCAGGGCGCCTTCTACATCTATGCGGACATCTCGACCCTGGCCGACGACGCCGAGACGCTGGCACGCCGGCTGATCGAGGAAGCCGGTGTCGCGGCGACGCCCGGTATCGACTTCGGCGACCACCTGCCGCGTCGCCATCTGCGCATCGCCTACACCACCCGCAAGGAACGTCTGCTGGAAGCGACCGAGCGCATTGCGCGCGTGCTGCGCTGATCGTCTTCACCGCACGAGGCGGTCGCGGTCAGGCTCGCTCCTACAATACCGAGCCGCTGTCGCAGCTTCATGTAGGAGCGCGCTCGAGCGCGACCTTGAGAAGAGACGGAAAAAGACCGATCAGCCCGCCGACGCGACCTGCTCGCGACCCGATGCTGCCGCCAACAGGCGCTTCTTCATCGCCATGACCTTGCGCGGGTAGCGCATCGACGGATCGCCCAGCGAACCGTTGTAGGCCTGCAGCGCGCGTTGCACACTGCCATAGCGGGTGATGGTCTCGTGCAGCACCTGGGTGCCGACATGGACATTGAACTCCGGGTCGAAGAGCGCATTCTTGCCACGCTTCTTGCCGATCTTGTCCTGGTGGTAGCGCGGGATGACCTGCATCAGGCCCTGCGCCCCCATGTGGCTCACCGCGCGCGGATTGAAGCTCGATTCCACCGCCATGATCGCGACGATCAGCAGCGGATCGATGCCCCGGTCGCGCCCGGCCTCCTCGGCCGCCGCGAGCACCGGCTCGAGCGTCTCGGAAGGCACGCGATAGCGATCCGACACCCAGTCGCGCACCCGCTCCATTTCGGGCGACAGACCGTCATCGCCGATCTGCGCGAGCTGTTCCAGTTTCGTCTGGGTCGCGGGCTTGACCGCTTCCGGCACAGCCGCCGTGAAGCCGGCATGTGCGTTGGCCTGCTGTGCGGACACCGCCGTCCGGGTGTCCACGTAATTGACGCTGACCGGTTCCAGACGATCGGCGGCGACCGTCGCCATCCCCATCAAGCCACCAGCCAGCACCGCGCCATGCGCGAGATTCAAAAGAACGCCGCCCGCCTGACGCGCGAGGCCCTGAGTTCGAGTTGCGTGTTTCATGGTGTCCTCCATGCTGTGGCCTGAGCTCGACGTTCCGCACGCCCTTGTGGGGCCGACGGTTGCCCAGTGCCGGTGGGGCCCTGAACACGCGCGAGGGCTGCGGTCAGCAGCCCTCGCGTGTCGGAAAACTCGGTCGCCAGTAGGTGTTAAAGCCCGTCGCCGCAACCAGACAACGGACCCCGCGGTGCGTACGTCCATGAAACTGCGCCTTCCCGGAGGACGGCGCCGCACCGTTGATTTGGGTTCAAAAGGATTTGCTCATAAATGCTGCAGAGCAACATTTGACCGAAGTGTATTTCCTCCCCTCGGCTTTGTCAAACTTTGACAGCGCATGCTAAACAAGCACTTAACGCCTTGCAACATGTGCGGGAAGCGCCAGCCGCGCCCAATCGAAGCACGGACCCGGGTCTGTCTTGCGTCCTGGCGCGATATCGGCGTGTCCGACGACTGCCCGAATCGGGTAACTTGCCTGCAGAATTTCCAGCAAGCCGGCGAGCCGCCGGTACTGCTCGGGCTCGAACGGCATCGTGTCGCAGCCCTCCAGTTCGATCCCGATGGAGAAGTCGTTGCAGCGCTCGCGGCCATCCCAGCTCGACGCCCCGGCATGCCACGCCCGCTCGTCCGTGGACACGAACTGGATCAGCTCGCCGTCGCGCCGGATGAAGAAATGCGCCGACACGCGCAGGTGGCAGATGGCAGCGTAGTAGGGGTGCTCGTCCGCATCCAGCGTGTTGGTGAACAACTGCTCCACCCCCGGTCCGCCAAACTGGTCGGGCGGCAGGCTGATCGCATGCACCACGATCAGGCTCGGCGGCTCGCCGCCCGGCCGCGCGTCGAAATTGGGTGAAGGGATGCGACGGGCGGAGGCGAGCCAGCCGCCGACGAGCGGATCAGCAGTCATGGATTCGATCAAATCGTGATCCGGGGCGCCCGGCGCAAACGTCGATTAAAAGTCAGCAGGCAGCCATGCCACCGCTTCGAATCCGAGCGACGGTATGAGTCAGAAGAGCATGCTCGGATCGAGCTTTGAAGCCAGATCGAGCAGTCGCGCGTCCGTCGACATAATCCGTGCTCCGTTACGCATGGCCAGCACGACATAGAGCAGGTCATAGACGGGGTGACCGTGATGTACCGCAAGGGACAAGGCCTCGACCACGAGCGCCTCGTCGGGTTCGAACTGATCAACAAGGCCTACCGCCTCGTCGAAGCGCTCCAGCGCGAGATCCTTGCTCAACACGCCAGCCTTGACATACTTCCACAACGCATTTGCCACCTCGCTCTGAAAAAGAGCAGGGGAAACAACCAATTGCGCAGACTCCAGCCACTCGATCAGCACAGCCGCCCGCTCGCTCCGCATTACGAGGTTCATCGCCGCCGAGGCGTCAAGCACCACTCTCATGGCCTCAACGCTCACGGTCGTCGCGGATCAGTTGCTCCGGCGCGGCAGGGAGCATGCCCGAAGTCAAACTCATACTGAGCTTGATCCGCTCGAGAATCCGCCGGCGACGACCAATGGAAGCGCCCATCGCGTCGCCCGCCAATTCCACCAGCGCCTGCTGGGCAAGGCTACGGCGAGCACGGGCGGCACGAAATGCGAGGGCCTCGTAAACGTCTTCAGGCAGGCTACGAATTTGCAATGAAGGCATTGGCAGACTCCTTTCGTTGAACGGCCTCATCATAACGCATGCATCGTGATGCAAGGCTTCCCGGCGCAGCCGCCCGGCTGCCGCCCACCGCCGTCAGCCGGCACGCAGCATCGCGATCACCCGCTCCGTTTCGGGCCGCACACCGCGCCACAGGAAGAAGGATTCCGCGGCCTGCCCCACAAGCATGCCGAGGCCGTCCGCCACGCGGGCCGCGCCCTGCTCGCGGGCGCGCAGCATGAAGGGCGTGGGCTGATCGCCATACACCATGTCGTACGCCAGCGCGCCGGCACCATAGGCACCCGCCGGCAGCGTGATTCCCTCCCCGCCCAGGCTGGCCGAGGTGGCGTTGATCACGATGTCGAAGCCCTGCCCGCCGAGATCGTCGAACCGTGCCACGCCGACGTCGCCACGATCGGCAAACTGCGCGGCCAGTTGCTGCGCCTTCTCCTGCGTGCGGTTGGCGATCACCAGGCAGGCCGGCTTCTCGTCCAGCAGCGGCAGCAGCACGCCCCGCGCCGCGCCGCCCGCGCCCAGCAGCAGCACCCGGCGGCCAGCGATCGGCACGCCCAGCACATCGCGGATGTCGCGCACCATGCCGATGCCATCGGTGTTGTCGCCGAGGATGCCACCATCGGCTTCGAACTTGAGCGTATTCACCGCCTGCGCAAGCCGCGCGCGCTCGGTCAGCCGCTCCGCCAGCTCGAAGGCCTGGATCTTGAACGGCACGGTCACGTTCATGCCCTTGCCACCCTCGCCCATGAACTCCCGTACCCGGGCCGCAAACCCGTCGAGCGGCCCGAGGATGGCCTCGTAGGTCAGATCCTGGCCGGTCTGGCGGGCAAACGCCGCGTGGATGATGGGAGACTTCGAGTGCGAGATGGGGTTGCCGATTACGGCGTAACGGTCGGTCATGGTATCGGGGCGAAGGGCGAGAACTGGACTGATTGTCCCAAAAACCAGAATCCGTGCAAGCCCGGTGAAAAAGCGTCGCTTCCACCGCGCTCGCGGCCGCGACCAGCGCCCGGTGTGCGCCCGTTCAGCCTTCGCCGAGGCCCACAGGCTTGGACTTGTTCAGCTTATTGATCAACTGTCGCCATCATGAAAGTCGTCACCTACTCTCACGCCCGCAATGCACTGAAGTCCATTCTGGACGCGGTGGTGCAGGATGCCGACATCACCATCATCAGCCGTCGCGATGCCGAAGGCGACGCAGTGGTGATGTCGCTCGACCGCTACAACAGCATCATGGAGACCCTGCATCTCACCAGCAATCCGGCCAACGCAGCCGCGCTGGCTCGCGCCATCGCGCAGGACCGGGCCGAACAATCCGTTCAACGGGATCTACTGAACGGGAACTGACCTTGCGCTCCATCCGTTTCGTGCCCGACGCCCGGGAGGCCTATCTGCACAGGCACGAACAGGACAAAAAGACGCTCAAGCGCATCAACCTGCTGATCACCGCGGCTGCGCGTGATCCGTTTGCCGGCATAGGCAAGCCGGAAGCCCTGCGTGGCGACCTCTCCGGTTACTGGTCGCGACGTATCGACGACGTGAATCGCCTCGTCTATCGTGCGAGCGACAGCGAACTGGTGGTCATCGCGTGTCGCTTCCACTATGGAAACTGATCGAGGCGCTCGCCTCCACCCGGACAAGTCAAGGCCGCCAAACGATCCTGCAGGACCGGGCTCCACCGCGACCTGGCGTACAAGATCGCAGTCGAGCCCGCTCCCACAGCGGAAAGCTCTACGCTATCAACCCGGCCCTTTGATTCGCTGATCTCCGTTCGGGCTGAGCCTGTCGAAGCCCTGTGCCAGCAATGCCCTTCGACAGGCTCAGGGCGAACGGCAACAAGGTATTCAAGGGCCGGGTTAATAGATGTAGGAGCGGACCTGGCCTCGATCAGACCGCCGACGTCGCGGTCAAGCCCGCTACGAAAACCGGACAGCTTCATCCGCTTCTACGCCGGATCGCCAAAATGGCTCCAGATAACAGAAACGGGCACCGAAGTGCCCGTTTCTTACTACAGTGTTACGTCGCGTTCGATCAGAAGACGTGACGCAGGCCCAGGCTGAAGCCGCGCTGGTAGCCGTCACCGCCGCTGGTGGCGTCGCCTACCGCCGCGCTCAGATCGGCGTTATCCTTGGCGGCGTCCTTGTTGTTGATGTCCGAGTAAGCGGTGTAGATCGAGGTCCGCTTGGAGAGTGCGTGCTCGTAACCGATCGCCCACTGGCCGGACTTGGCATCGTCGCTGGTACCAAACGCCGCTTTGGCGTCCGACGTCAGTTCCGACTTGCGATGCGTGTAGGATGCCATCACCTTGCCGGACATACCGACCGGCACCGTGGCGCCGATCATCCACTGAGTGCTCTTCTCGAAGGCGGGGTTGAACGTCAGGTCGCCCGAGTCATCCGCCTTACGTTGACCGAACAGCAAACCGAGCTTCACGACACCGAAGTCGTAGCTGCCGCCCAGGTCCCACACCTTGGTCGAGTCCCAACCCGGCGCGGTCGGGTTGATGTTGTGGTAGTTCAGGCCGACCATCAGCGGGCCATTCTTGTAAGTCGGCGCGATCGCCCACACGCGGACGTCATCATTGACGCCGTCCTTGATGCGCGGCGACTCTTCGTTGCCAACGCCGTTGAAGGTGTAAGCGGCGACGACGCTGAGACCACCCCAAGTGGGCGAAACGTACGCGGCCAGGTTGTCCAGGCGGACGTCGATGCCGTAGACATTATTGACCGCGCCCATGTTGCCGGTCGAGAACGGATCGACCGAGTCGGCAAGCAGGAACTGCGGCGCGTACTGGCGGCCGAGCGCCACGGTACCGAAGCCGCCACTCAACGAAACGAAGGACTGCCGCCCGAAGGTCCGATCCTGCGCGGATTCGCCCGTGTCGGCCCGAATGCCCTGCTCGAGCACGAAGCCGGCCTTCAAGCCATTGCCGAGATCTTCCGTACCCTTGAAACCAAGGCGGCTGCCGTTGGCCACGCCAGAATCGATGGCATTGCGGCTCTTTACACCGTCATCGACGTTGTCACCACGATAGACATAACCCATATCGACGATACCGTAGATCGTCACGTTCGACTGGGCAAAGGCCGGCACGGAAACCAGGCCGGCGATGGCGAGCGCGATCAGCTTCTTTTGCATGTTGTTCTCCAAGGGTGCGGGGACATCAAAACCGATAGCACGCGCTTTTGCCGCGCGCCATTCGATGCGGGCAATGCTACTGAGCGGTCAATCCGTGCGGCAAGCGCCTCGAGTCTTTTGCGGGAGAAATGACGTAAAACTGTTGTTACAAAGCAACGGACCTTGGCGCATTCTCCCGATTGGCACCGTGAACGAAAAACCGGGCGCCGAAGCGCCCGGTTTTACTAAGCCCGTCGGGAGACGAGATTAGAACGAGTGGCGGACGCCCAAGTTGAAGCCACGCTGATAACCGGCCGCGCCGCTGTCGGTCGCGTCGCCGATACCGGTACCACCAGCCAGTTCCTGCTCCTCATTTTGATTTTGCTGAGCGTAGGTGGTGTACAGGGCGGTACGCTTCGACAGCGCATGCTCGTAGCCCAGCGCCCACTGGCTGACCTTGGCGCCGTCATAGATCGAAGCGCTGTCGTCGAACTTGCGCTGGCCGTAGGACACTTGCACCTTGCCAGCCGCACCAACCGGCACCGCACCCGTCAGCGCCCATTGCTTGATCTTCGCATCGTCAGACTTGCGCTGACCATACACCGCGCCAACCTTCACGACGCCGAAGTCGTACGTACCACCCAGATCCCACACCTTGGTGCTGTCGAGGCCGCTCATGACCGGATCCAGCTTATGGAAGTTCAGAGCAACGTACAACGGGCCGTTCTTGTAAGTCGGCGCGATCACCCAAGCGCGGGTGTCGGTTTCAGCGCCGTCGATCTTCGGCGACTGCTCATTGCCAACGGCGTTGAAGCTGTAGCCGGCGACGACACTGAAACCACCCCAGTTCGGCGACACGTAGGCAGCCAGGTTATCCAGGCGGGCTTCGCTGACATAGAAGTTTGCGATCGAGCCGACCGTGCCCTTGCCCAGGCCGAACGGATCGATATTGCCGGCCAGCAGAGCGTGCGCCGGCGTGTATTGACGACCGAGAGCCACGGTGCCGAAGCCGCCGGACAGACTCACGAACGACTGACGGCCGAACGTTGCGCCGCCTTGAGCGGACGTGCCAGTGTCGGCATTGATGCCCTGCTCCAGCACGAAGCCGGCCTTAAGGCCATTGCCCAGGTCCTCGGTACCGCGGAAGCCGATGCGGCTGCCACCCGAGATGCCGGAGTCGATGGCGCTGCGGTTCTTGACGCCGTCATCGATATTGTCGCCCAGATACTTGTAGCCCATATCGACGACACCGTAGATCGTCACGTTGGACTGCGCAAAGGCCGGAACCGAAACCAGGCCAGCGACGGCCAGCGCGATCAGTTTCTTCTGCATGTGTTTCTCCTCAAATATGAAGTCGAGACCACGATGTTGCTGCGGTCCTGCTCACCTCTCTGGCGAGAGAAGTTGAGGCGATTGTGCTAACCGCCTCTGCAGCGTGCAAGCGCGGCAGCGCCCAAAACACGACAATTGGGACAAATCTGTTGCGGACGTGCAACAAGACGAGAGGCTCGGGGCGGCGCCCGTTCCCTCTTGTAACAGAACGTCAGCGGCATAGCACGGACGTCAGTCCCGTGCGTCGATGCGACGCAGGCCACTGTTCCAGCCGAGCAGTTTCTCGTCCGCCGTCACCAGCACCGCGTCCTTGTGCAACGCGGTAGCCGCGATGAAGCGGTCGGCAGGGTCGCGATGGAGGTTCTCGAGACCCGCAGCCAATACTGCGATCCTGCCATCGAGCGGGACTTCGACCAGACCGGCGGCAAGCAGGTCGGCACGCCATGTTTCCACCGTGCAGGGAAGCGAAATCCGGCCACGCTGCGCAAGCATCGCGCATTCCCACAGCGAGATCGCGCTGACAGCGACCTCGCCGCGCACCCAGTGCTGCTCGATCAACGATCTGGCCGCGGGACCAATCGTGGGGTCGTCCCGGTCCATCCAGAGCAAGGCGTGCGTATCCAGCAGGATCATTCGAGCACCATCCAGGGTTCGTCGAGGGGCTCGACGATGTCGCCATGGATCTCGACCTTCGGATGCATGCCGAACGGGGACGCCGCTCGCCCGCCCGAGTAGGGATGCAGCTCTGCAACGGGACGACCGTTCTTGGTGACGACCAGCACCTCGCCCGAACGCGCCACTTCGTCCATCAGGGCGAGACAACGGGCCTTGAACTCGGATGCCTGGATGGTTTGCATGGCTTCCTCCATAGATCTGACCATGATCATGACTATGGTCATTAAAGCCGTCAAGTGCCGTCCATCAGGGCAGTACGCTGAACTTGTGCCGGCCCTTAGCACTCTCACGCACCGAGTGCTAAAATGGCGTCGCAAGGAGGATCATTGCCCATGTCTCACGCCCTGTCGTTCCCCGTTCCGTCGGCTGGCAGCATCGATCAGTACATCCAGTCGGTCAATCGCATCCCGATGCTCACCGAGCAGGAGGAAGTGACGCTGGCGACACGGCTGCGCGAGGAAGGCGATGTCGAGGCCGCGCGCCGCCTCGTGATGTCGCACCTGCGCCTGGTGGTGGCGATCGCACGCGGCTACCTGGGTTACGGCCTGCCGCATGCGGACCTGATCCAGGAAGGCAACATCGGCCTGATGAAGGCGGTGAAGCGCTTCGACCCGGCGCGCGGCGTGCGTCTGGTGTCGTTCGCGATGCACTGGATCAAGGCCGAGATCCACGAATACATCGTCAAGAACTGGCGCCTGGTGAAGATCGCCACGACCAAGGCCCAGCGCAAGCTGTTCTTCAACCTGCGCGGCATGAAGCAGGACACGGCGACGCTGCAGCCCGGCGAAGTGCGGTCGATCGCCGCCCGCCTCGGCGTCAAGCCCGAGGAAGTGGTGGAGATGGAAACCCGCCTGTCCGGCCGCGACATCCCGCTCGAAGGCAGCAGCGACGATGACGACGAGCGCTTCTCCCCGGTCGCCTACCTGCCCGACCCGCACGCCGAACCCTCGGAAGTGCTGGAGCAGACCCAGCTCGCCCGCCTGCAGGACAGCGGCCTGCGCGAGGCGCTCGCCAGCCTGGACGAGCGCAGCCGCCGCATCGTCGAACGCCGCTGGCTCACCGAAGGCGACGCCGCCACGCTGCACGAACTCGCCGCCGAATACGGTGTGTCGGCTGAACGCATCCGCCAGATCGAGGCCAAGGCGATGCAGAAGATGCGGGGGATGCTGGCGGCGGTGGTTTGAGGCGGAGCGCTTCATCGCGTCTATATCCCGCAACCGTTTCGACTGCACGGAATGGCGACAAGCAGGGCTGCAGGTGATGGATCTGCGCGCCCTCAGCGAGGATGCCGAGCGTTTCTCGCAGAGCCGCGAAAACTAGCTCACGCATCGAGGCACCCCGACGACAGGAGAACGGCAGCCACGTGGCTGCCGTTCCTGTTCGGCGCGGGACTCACTTCCCCGCTAGCAACGCCTTGATGTCGGCCACGATCACCGCCGGGTCTTCGCCGTGCTTCACGTACAGCCGGAGTCTGCCGCTGGGGTCGAAGACGTAGGTTCCCGCCGAGTGGTCGATGGTGTAGTGGCCGGTCACGTCGCCGCTCTTGCGGTAGAACACGCGAAAGTCCTTCGCCACTTCTGCGGTCTGTTCCAGCGTGCCGTAGAGGCCCAGGAAGCGCTTGTCGAAGGCCGGCACGTATTCGGACAGCAGGGTCTGGGTGTCGCGTTCGGGATCGACGGTGACGAAGATCACCTGCACGCGCTCGGAATCCGGCCCGAGCTGGCGCATGACCTCGCTCATGCCGGACAGCGCCGTGGGGCACACGTCCGGGCACTGGGTGTAACCGAAGAAGATCGTCACCACCTTGCCCCGGAAGTCGGCCAGGGTGCGCTGCCGGCCGTGATGATCGGTGAGCGCGAGCGTCCTGCCATAGTCGGCACCGGTGATGTCGGTCGAGCGGAAGACGGGTTCGGACGGCCCGCAGCCGCTCAGCAGCGCGGCAGCAAGCGCGATCGCAACCAGCGCTCGAGACGGGGACAACACGTTGGTTCGACGCAGACGCATCGCAAGACTCCAGGCATCATCAGCAAACAGTGATGATAGCCGGCAGCCCGCGCCGCCGTTAATGCGCTGCGTCAATTCGCCACCGCCCTCCGTCCGGGCTCGCGCCGTCAATAGGGCAGGTAGTGATCCGCCAGCAGCGCGGCGAACAGCAAGGACAGATAGGCGATGGAAAAGCGGAAGGTCTGCCGTGCCAAGGCGTCGCTGTAGTCGCGGTGGAGTCGCCACGCGTAGTGGATGAAGCGCAGGCCCAGCAATACCGCAGCGGCCAGGTAGAGCGGACCGCTGAGGCGGGTGGCATAGGGCAGCAGCGTCACCGCGAACAGGATCAGCGTATAGAGCAGCACGCTCAGGCGGGTGAACGCCGGGCCGTGGGTCACCGGCAGCATCGGCAGGCCGGCGCGGGCGTAGTCGGCGGTGCGATACAGGGCGAGCGCCCAGAAATGCGGCGGCGTCCACGCGAAGATGATCAGGAACAGCAGCAGCGCGTCGGCCGACACTTCGCCGGTGACCGCCGCCCAGCCCAGCACCGGCGGCATCGCGCCGGAGGCACCGCCGATGACGATGTTTTGCGGCGTGCGCGGCTTGAGGAAGATCGTATACACGACGGCGTAGCCAACGAAGGTGGCGAACGTCAGCCACATCGTCAGCGGATTGACGGCCTGGTGCAGCACGGTGAGGCCCAGGCCGCCGAGCACGCCGGCAAAGGCGAGCACCTCGGCGGAGGCCAGTTCGCCGCGCGGCAGCGGGCGGCCCCGCGTGCGCGCCATGCGCGCGTCTATCTGCTGCTCGACCAGACAGTTCATCGCCGCCGCAGCGCCCGCCACGCAGGCGATGCCGACGGTGGCGCAAAACACGACCACCGCGTCGGGCAGCCCGTCGGGCACTGCGAGGAACATGCCGATCACTGCGCAGAACACGATCAGCGAGTTCACCCGCGGCTTGGTCAGCAAGTAGAAGGCGCGCAGGCGCCGCGCGAAGCCATCGTGGGCGGGGGCGAAGGTTCTCATCGTCTGTGTGCTCTCCGTCAGCCAGCCAGCGCGACGAGTCGCTGGCGTGTGCGCGCCGGCGTCGCCGCCAGCCTGTAGTTGATCGCCACCATCAGCGCCACGAGCAGCGCAGCGCCGGCATTGTGTGCGGCAGCCAGTCCCAGTGGCAGCGACAGCCAGACGTTGGCGATACCCAGCGACAACTGCAGCACCAGCGCCGCGACGAGTGCGACGCCGAGCTGCTCGGTGCCCCGCCGCCTCATGAGCGTCGCGCCCAGCACGAGCAGCAGCGCGCCGATCAGCAAGGCACCGACGCGATGCGACCAATGGATGGCGGTCAGCGCCGAGTTCGACAGCAGCTCGCCGTCGGCGGTCATGCCCAGTTCGCGCACCACGTGAAAGGCATTGGCATAGTCGGCATCCGGCCACAGACTGCCGTGACAGGTGGGGAAGTCGGTGCAGGCGAGTGCGGCGTAGTTCGTGCTCGTCCAGCCGCCGAGAGCGATCTGCACGAACAGCAACACCAGCGCAGTGCGGGCCGCGATGTACAGGCGCGGAGCGATTCCCCCAGCCCCGGCGGCCTGCAGCCGATCGACGCCGACCGCGCGCAGGGCAAGCCAGGCGAGCAGTGCGAGCGTGGTCAGGCCGCCCAGCAGATGGGCAGTCACGATCGCAGGCTTGAGCAGCAGCGTGACGGTCCATTTGCCCAGCAACCCCTGGAAGACGACCACGCCCACCAGCAGCCAGGCCACGAGCGGCGCCACCTGCGGATCGCGGCGAAGCCGCCCGGCGAGCAGCGCGATGGCGACGATGATCAGGCCGAGTCCGGCGGCGAGATAGCGATGGATCATCTCCTTCCAGGCCTTCGGCAGGCTGACCGGCCCGTGCGGGTCGGCCTCGTGCGCGTCCAGGATCTGGTCGGCGGCGTGCGCCGGACTCAGCTTGCCGTAGCAGCCCGGCCAGTCGGGACAGCCGAGGCCGGCGTCGGACAGTCGCACGTAGGCGCCGAACACCACGACGAAGGCGGTGAGGCCGAGCGCCAGCAGCACCAGCCGGCGATAGAGCGTCAGCAGCGTCATGCCGGCCTCACTCCCTGCCACCGCGGCCGAGCGCGGAATACTTGAGCAGGCGCTGCAAATCTTTCGTCAGGCCGCGTGCCGCGCGCGTCGTGTCGGCATCGTCGACGAAGCGCATCATGACGTTGCCCAGCGGATCGACCAGGAACACCTGCGCCGCCTTCCCGCCATCGCCGAGCGCGGCGAGCCAGGCGGCATCGGCGCGCGCGAGGCGCAGGCCGTGCTGCTCGGCAAGCACGTCAGCAGCGGGATCACCGGCATCGGTGACGAGCCACACGCGGCCGACGCGCTCCATGTCCTTCGCCTGGGCCAGCCGCGCCTGCCGCGAGACGTATAGCGCACGCGCGCAAGCCGCATCGCAGGCCGACGGTGCGGCGACCAGCAGCGTCCATTGGCGTTCCAGTTCACCGTGTCGGAGCGGTGCCTGCCCGCCGGCGCCCGGCAGGATCGTCGCCGGCAGCGCAGTCGGGGCAAGCAGCGTTCCATGATTGACCCTGCCCTGCGGCTGCCACACATAGAAGGCGAGATATGACGCGAGCACGGGCAACACGCAGACGACGGCGAGCAGCACCAGCGTGCGACGTGCGCGGCGTCGCATTGCGGCAGTGGGCTCCGGCCCCTGCGTCGGAGCGGGCTGCGACGGGTCGCCGGCGGCGGGAAGAAGGGTCAGGCTATCGTTCATTCGAGCGTTTTCGCGTGAAGAGTCGCCCGGCGTACCAGGCGGTAAGGGCGGCGAACAGGCCGGCGAGGGCATACCACTGCAGCGCATAGCCGCGGTGGCGATCGGCGCCGAGGGCGGGTTGCGGCCAGTCGCGCGACAGGCCATCGTCGGCCGCGGAAGTCTGAACGAGGGTCCAGTCGACAAGGCGGCCACCCGCTGCGGCGCCGAGTGCGGTGCGGTAGCGGTCGAGATCGAGGAACTGCCAGCGTCGGCCTTCCGCCACGTCGCTGCCCAGCGCGAAAGGTCTCGGTTCGACCGGGCGCATGCGCCCCTCGACCGCCTGCAGCCCGCCCGGCGTCGTCACCTCGGGCAATCGGCTGCGGTCGGCGGCGGCAGCGACCCATCCACGGTTAACCAGCACCGCCCCGGAGCCATCGGCCAGCCGCAGCGGCGTCAACACGTGATAACCGGCCCGCCCGCCCTGCGTGCGGTTGTCCAGCAGGATGGTGTGCTGCGGCAGCCAGTGGCCTTCGAGGCGCAGCAGTTGTCCGGCGACCGGCTGCTCGCCCGCGCGCACGCTGACGGGGCCGTTGCGCGCGAGCAGATTGAAGCGCTGCTGCAGCTCCGCCTTTTCCTGCGCGCGGCGCACCTGCCAGTTGCCGAGCGAGACCGTCAGCGCGATCAGCAGCAGGCCGGCGACGAGGGGCGCACACGCGAGCAGCACCCCGCGCATGGACGTGCGCAAGGCCGCAGGCTCGCGAACCTCTCCACGTCCGGGTGTACCCGCGTCGACACGGCGTGACCGCGGCGTCGAACGGTCCGCGGCCTGGAGAGTCATTGGCCCTGCCCCGCACGCGGATTACACTTGCGCGTCACCGCCCGGAGCCCGGCCATGCGCATCGTCGTCATCCTGTTCCTCGTCATGATCGTCGCCAGCCTCGGCTCCGCGCTGCTGTTCCTGCTGCGCGACCGCGGCAACGGCGGCACGCGGGTGGCGCGCGCATTGGCGATCCGCGTCGGGCTGTCGCTGACGCTGTTCGCGATGCTGATGGCGGGATTCGCGACCGGGCTCATCGACGGCAAGCTCTGACGGCTTTCACAGCCAGTACACGACGACGAACAGCATCAGCCAGACGACGTCGACGAAGTGCCAGTACCAGGCTGCGGCCTCGAAGCCGAAGTGGCTTTCCGGTCGGAAATGCCCGGCGAAGGCGCGAAACAGCATCACCGTGAGCATGATGGCACCCACGGTGACGTGCATGCCGTGGAAGCCGGTGAGCAGGTAGAAGGTCGAGCCGTAGATGCCGCTGTCCATGCGCAGATTCAGGTCCGCGTAGGCGTGGGCATATTCGTAGGCCTGCAGCGACAGGAAGATGGCACCGAGCAGGATGGTGACTGCCAGGCCGAGTTTGAGCTGTCCGCGCTTGCCATTGAGCAGCCCGTAGTGCGCCCAGGTGAGGGTGACACCGGAGGAGAGCAGGATCAGCGTGTTGATCGCCGGGATGCCCCAGGCCCCCATCGGCGTGAATGCGTCAGGCGCGTAAGGTCCGGCCGTCGGCCAGGCCCCGGTATAGCCCTGCCACAACAGGGCGGCGTTGTCGCCCGACGACAGCCAGGGCACCGACAGCACCCGCGCGTAGAACAGCGCACCGAAGAAGGCGGCGAAGAACATCACCTCCGAGAAGATGAACCAGCCCATGGACCAGCGGAAGGATTTGTCCACCCGGTGTCCGTACTTGCCTCCCTCGGATTCGCGCACGACTTGGCCGAACCAGCCGAACATCATGAAGATCAGCGTGGCGACGCCGAGGAACAACAGCCAGCGCCCGACCGGCACGGCGTTCAGCCACAAGGCCGCGCCGCTGCCGAACAGCAGCAGCGCAATGGAACCGACGATGGGGTACTTCGAGGGTTCCGGCACGAAATAGTGATCCGCCGCATGCATGCCTGACGCCTGGTTCATGACTCTGCCTCCCATTCCAGTTTTTGTTCCGCAGGCGCGGACCCGGCCGCGACTCCTCATACCACCATACCGCCATACCTTGAATCGCGGCCGGGTCCGCTCCTACAGGCCTGCGGCGCCGACGATCCACTGCACGATCAACACCAGCACGACGACGAAGATCGCCCCCGCCAGCACGCCCGCCACCACCACGGCAAGGGGGTCGAGCGAGCCCGCGTCGTCGATGTAGCCCTGGCGCTTGCGCACCCCGAAGAACGACCACAGCACGGCGCGCATCGTCGCCAGGAAGCCGGCACGTCGCGGGGCCTCGGTCACGACGTCCCTCCGGCGCCGCCTGCGGCGGTGTTGCGCCCCTTCAGCTCGAAGAAGGTGTAGGACAGCGTGATGGTATTGACGTCGGTCGGCAGTGCGGGATCGACGACGAACACCACCGGCATGATGCGCTTTTCGCCCGGGGCAAGCGTCTGTTGCGCGAAGCAGAAGCAGTCGAGCTTGCGGAGGTACTGGCCGGCGAGCTGCGGACCGTAGCTGGGCACGGCCTGTCCGGTGATCGGCTCCGGGCGGGTGTTGCTCACTTCGTATTCGACGTGGACGAGTTCGCCGGGGTGCACGCTCACCGAGCGCTGCACGGGCTGGAAGCGCCATGGCAGGTCGTGCAGGTTGGCATCGAACTGGACGAGGACGCTGCGGCTGGTGTCGATCTGGGTATTGGCTGCCTGGGCACCAGCTTCGGCTTCCGGGCGCAGGAAGTTGTTGATGCCGGTGACTTCACAGATCTTCTCGTAGAAGGGGACGAGCAGGAAGCCGAAACCGAACATCACGACGGCCGACAGGGCCAGCCTGACCAGCAGGCGGCGGTTGTCGGCAGCGAGGCTGTCGGTGACGCGCGGCTTCATCGGCCGAAGACCTTGTACTTGAGAATGACGAACAGGAAGAAGCCGAGCGCGACCGCGCCCAGCAACAGGCCGGTGCGGAGGTTGGCGCTGCGGCGGTCGGTTTTCGTCATCATTTCATCTGCAATCGGTGCCGGATTCAGGCTGCTTTCGCGAGACATCACTGACTTCGTGCCTTCGGTTCGTGCCGCCGGCTGTGGAACTCGCCCTCGCTGCGCTCGGTGCCCGGACAATCCTCGCCAGCTCTGCGAACACCCCGATCGTCGCCTGGTCCGGGATTGATCGGCGCAGCCTGCTGCGACGATTCAGTCACCGGATGACCGGCGCCTCCTCGAACGTGTGATGCGGCGCCGGCGAGGGCACGGTCCATTCCAGCCCCTCGGCGCTTTCCCACGACCGCGCCGCGGCGCGTTCGCCGCCACGGATGCACTTGACCACGGCGACGAGAAAGATCAGTTGCGACAGGCCGAAGCCGAAGGCGCCCACCGAGGCCATGGCGTTGAAGTCGGCGAACTGCAGCGCATAGTCGGGAATGCGCCGCGGCATGCCGGCGAGGCCGAGGAAGTGCATCGGGAAGAAGGTGATGTTGAAGAAGATCATGGAGCACCAGAAGTGCAGCTTGCCGAGCGCCTCGCTGGGCATGTGGCCGGTCCATTTCGGCAGCCAGTAGTAGGCGCCGGCGAAGAGCGCGAACAGCGAGCCGGCCACCAGCACGTAGTGGAAATGGGCGACGACGTAGTAGGTGTCCTGCACCTGGATGTCGATCGGGGCGATGGCACAGATGAGGCCGGTGAAGCCCCCCATGGTGAACACGAAGATGAAGCCCACCGCCCACAGCATCGGCGTCTCGAAGCTGAGCGCGCCACGCCACATGGTGGCGACCCAGTTGAACACCTTCACGCCGGTGGGTACGGCGATCAGCATGGTGGCATACATGAAGAACAACTGGCCGGCGGCGGGCATGCCGGTGGCGAACATGTGATGCGCCCACACGGCGAAGGACAGGATTGCGATCGACGCGGTCGCATAGACCATTGATGCGTAGCCGAACAGCGGCTTGCGCGCGAAGGTCGGGATGATCTGGCTGACGATGCCGAAGGCCGGGAGGATCATGATGTAGACCTCCGGGTGGCCGAAGAACCAGAAGATGTGCTGGTACATCACCGGATCGCCACCGCCCGCCGCATTGAAGAAGCTGGTGCCGAAGTGGCGGTCGGTCAGGACCATGGTCACCGCCCCCGCCAGCACCGGCATGACCGCGATCAGCAGGTAGGCGGTGATGAGCCAGGTCCAGCAGAACAGGGGCATCTTCATCATGGTCATGCCGGGCGCGCGCATGTTGAGCACGGTGACGACGATGTTGATGGCGCCCATGATGGAGCTGATGCCCATGATGTGGATGGCGAAGATGGCGAGATCCATGCCCATGCCCATCTGCACCGACAGTGGCGCGTAGAGCGTCCAGCCTGCGGCGGTGGCGCCGCCCGGCACGAAGAACGAGCCGATCAGCAGGATCGCAGCCGGCGGCAGCAGCCAGAAGCTCCAGTTGTTCATGCGCGCGAAGGCCATGTCGGAGGCGCCGATCATCAGCGGGATCATCCAGTTCGCGAAGCCGACGAAAGCCGGCATGATGGCGCCGAACACCATCACCAGGCCGTGCATGGTGGTGAGCTGGTTGAAGAACTCGGGCTGCACCACCTGCAGCCCGGGCTGGAACAGCTCGGCACGGATGGTCAGCGCCATCACGCCCCCCGAAAGGAACATGATGAAGCTGAAGACCATGTACATCGTGCCGATGTCCTTGTGGTTGGTCGTCGTGAGCCAGCGCATCAGCCCGCTGGGGGCGTGATGTCCATGCAACTGCTCCGGGGTGACGGCGGCCATGCGGGGTTCTCCTGGCGGATGGCGACGGGTACGGGGTGGGGTTCGATGCGCGCCGGCGGGCTCAGCCCTGGCCCGGCGCGGTAACGGATGGCGAAGCGGCGGTCGCCTTCGCCTTCTGCTCGGCGACCCAGGCGGCGTACTTTTCCGCCGACAGCACATGCACGACGACCGGCATGAAACCGTGATCGCGGCCGCACAGCTCGGCGCAGTTGCCGCGGTAGATGCCTTCCTTCTCGGCGCGGAACCAGGTGTCGCGGATGAAGCCGGGAATGGCGTCCTGCTTCACGCCGAAGGCCGGCACCCACCAGGAATGGATGACGTCGTTGGCGGTGAGCAGCACCCGGATCTTCTTGCCCACCGGCACCACCAGCGGATTGTCGACCTCGAGCAGATAGGCATCGCCCTTGGGCGCGCTGCCCTCGATCTGCTCGCGCGGGGTGGACAACGCCGACAGGAAGCGGATGCCTTCGCCCTCGCCCTGCAGGTAGTCGTAGCCCCATTTCCACTGATAGCCGGTGGCCTTTACCGTGATGTCGGGGTTGGAGGTGTCCTTCATGGCGATGACGGTCTTGGTCGCCGGCCACGCCATGCCGAGCAGGATCAGCACCGGAATGACCGTCCAGGCGATCTCGACGGCGGTGTTCTCGTGGAAGTGGGCGGCGACCGCCCCCTTGGCCTTGCGGTGATTGAACACCGCCCAGAACATCACACCGAACACGCCGACGAAGATGAACAGGCAGATCACCAGCATCAGCGTGTGCATGTCGTTGATCTGCTCGGCGATACCGGTGACCGGTTGCTGCAGGTTGTAGCGGGCGTGCGGCTGCTCAGCATGGGCAAGCGGAACGAAGGATGCGAGGAACAACCCTGCGATGCGACCGGCACGACCCATGTTTCCCCCTAGCGGATGCAGTATTGGCATGCCCAAACGATGTTGCCATAGTGAATTTGGCAGTCGCAACACGGGTTTTTGATGAAAATCAATATGCTGCATCGCACAATCTGCTAGCCGGCAAGGATTGCGCCGCCTGCGGGCGATCCTTCGGGGTTTTCCCGGAGTCATTTTTTTTGCGACGCACAAATCAACGCCCGCGAAACGCGATCGGTCCGCTCCGGTGGACCGCCTGCCCCCAGGCGGCGACTTGACCGATTTGCCGACCGGCGTGAAAACGTCGGCTTACGCGGCCGACCGGAACGGTATTAGGCTAGGAGCCGTCGCGACTCGCGGCGGCCGGGGTTGCGACTGCGCCTGCCGGACGCCGACGACCCGACGCCGACAGCCCGGCCACCTTCGCCCGACGCCACCGAACCGGCCCCCTTGACGCCCGCCACCCCGACCCCCCTGGAGCTGTTCGCCGGCCTGATCGGCGGCATCGGCCTGTTCCTGATCGGCATCCAGATGCTGACCGACGGCCTCAAGCTCGCGGCGGGCCGGGCGCTCGAAGACCTGCTCGAGCGCTACACCTCGACGCCGGCGCGCGGGCTGGCGGCGGGCGTGCTGATCACCGCGCTGGTGCATTCCTCGACAGCCGTCACGGTGGCCAGCATCGGCTTCGTGAACACCGGCCTGCTGTCACTGCGCAATGCGCTGTGGGTCATCTTCGGCTCCAACGTGGGCACCACGCTGAATGCCTGGCTGGTGGCCACCTTCGGTTTCGGCTTCCGCATCGAAGCGTTCGCGCTGCCCTTCGTGGGGCTGGGCGCGATCCTGATGCTGGCCGGGCGGACGGTACGCTCGCGGGCGCTCGGCCAGGCGATCGCCGGCTTCGGGTTGCTGTTCCTCGCCATCGCCATCCTGAAGAACACCTTCTCCGTGTTCGGGGAACGGCTCGACCTGACGGACTTCGCCCACCCCGGCCTGACCGGCTATCTGCTGCTGATCGCGGTCGGTGCGCTGCTGACGCTGCTGATGCAGGCTTCCGCCGCCGTCATCGCACTGGTCATCACCGCCGCGCAAAGCGGGCTGATGCCGGTGGATGCGGCCTGCGCGGTGGTGATCGGCACCAACATCGGCACCTCTAAGACCGCCATCCTGTCAGCCATCGGCGCCACCGCCAATGCGCGCCGCCTCGCCGCCGCGCACGTGCTGTTCAACGTCGTCACCGGCATCGTCGCCCTCGCCCTGCTGCCGGCGATGATCGACGTGCTGGCGCGCCTGCGGGAGTGGTTCGCCGACCAGCCGCCGACGCCGGCGGTAATGATCGCGATGTTCCACACCGCCTTCAACGTGCTCGGCGTGCTGCTGATGGTGCCGGTCAGCGGCGTGCTGCTGCGGCTGTTGAGTGCCCGCTTCCGCAGCCGCGAGGAAGAGATCGCTCAGCCCCGGCATCTGGACGCGAACTCGATCGCGGTGCCTGACCTGGCGCTGCGGGCCCTGCGCATGGAGCTCGATCGCACCCAGCAGCTCGCGCGCGACAGCCTCGCCGCAGCCACCGCCACGCCGCCCGACGAGCTGGGGCTGCGGCGCAATGCGCTCGCCCTCGGCGCGCTGGCTGGCGCGATCGGCAATTACGCGCACCAGATCAGCGCCTTGCGCCTGCCGCCGGCACTGGTCGAGTCGCTCGCGCATTGCCTGCGCGCGCTGCAGTATCAGGAAAACGCGGTCGAGGCCGCGCGCCAGGCCGGCGTCCTCGGCGCGGCCCTCGGGCCACGTCCTGCCGCCGATCTCGATGGCACGCTGAGCGAGTTCCGTACCGCGCTCGACACGCTGGCGGCGATGGCCGACACGGCGCGCGAGGACTTCAGCGCCGCGGCTGTCGCCATCCGCCTGGAGGAGGCGGAAGACGACTACCAGCGGTTGAAGGAGGCCCTGCTGCTGGCCGGCGCCCATGCCCGGCTGGACATCCGCGCGATGCAGGAATGGCTGCGTCACGCCAGCCTGTTGCGCCGCGCCACCGAGCAGGTGGCGAAGGCCGCACGCATGCTGGCGGCGCAGAAGACCGGCGGCGCGACGCCACCCGACAACCAGGCCGACACCGACGACGGCACGCTGGCGGCAAACGGGAGCTGAAATCGCACACTGCAGGCCGGGGCGAGGGATGACCTACAATCGCGCTCCTCCGGCCCCTTTCTCGAACGACCATGCCCTACGCCCGCCCCGCCTTCGAGGCCAAGATCTGCTCGCCGGACCAGCTCGCAAGCCGCGCCGCGGCGCTACCCCGCCCGCTGGTGTTCACCAACGGCTGCTTCGACATCGTGCACCGCGGCCACGTGACCTACCTCGCGCAGGCACGCGCGCTCGGC
>SHNC01000136.1 GCA_004295105.1 Betaproteobacteria bacterium
CCAGCCATCGGCGCCATGCACCACAAGCCATGAGGCGGAAACGCGAGGCTGGTGGCGACGCCGGCGAGCAAGGCGCTACCTTGCAATCGCAATCGGCCGATGGCGAGCTTGGCGGCGGGGGACGGCAAGGGATGGGCTCCGCTCGCGGGGATCGGTGATCAGCGCCCGACGTTGCCGACGTAGGTGTCGAGGGTACGCTTGGTGTCCGCCTGCGTGGCCGCGCTCGCGGCGGCCGTCTGAGCCTTGCCCTTTGCCGAGGACCCGTCGCTGCCCGCAATTTCGCTGGCGATGGCAGCCGTCTGGCCGCGCACCGTCTGGCCGAAATACTGATAGACGGCGATCGCCGCCACGGCGACCAGCGCAACGATGATGATGTACTCGGTCATGCCTTGGCCGTGCTGACCCGGAACGCTCCCTTTCTGATCCATCTTCCAGTCCTCCGAAAAATGCTTCGTGCATTATCATGGAGCGAGATCGGACGGAATGCAATATGCGTATTGCATTTTCGTGAAGCACGTCGAAACGTAATCGATCGGGAGGCGAATGGTCCGCGCGGGGCTGCCCTGCTAGAATTCGGCGCTCCCTGAACAGCCCAAACCTCAAATGAAGCGCCTCGAGAACGGATTCGAACACCTGCTCTTTTCAAGCCGCTGGCTCATGGCGCCGGTTTATTTCGGCCTCGTGATGGCGATGCTCATCCTGCTGGTCAAGTTCGGCAAGGAAGTGTGGGGACTGTTCGCCCGCATCATGACGGCGAGTGGTGGCGAGCTGATCATCGGCGTGCTGTCACTGGTGGACATCGCCCTGATCATGAACCTGCTGATCATCATCATGTTCAGCGGCTATGAGAACTTCGTATCCAAGATGGAGGACCTGCATAGCCACCAGGATCGGCCGGACTGGATGGGGCACATCGGCTTCTCCGATCTCAAGATCAAGCTGATCGGGTCGATCGTCGCCATTTCAGGTATCGAACTGCTCAAGGCCTTCATGAACGTCGGCAACCTTAGCGACCGCCACCTGGCGTGGATGGTGGGCATCCACATTACCTTCCTGTTCTCCGGCCTGCTCTACGCGGGGATGGATCGCCTCGCCGGGAAGGGGCACTAGCGCGAGCGGCTAGATCTGCAGGCGATCCAGGATTTCGCGCTCGACCTTCAACAACTGGGCATCCTGCGAAAGGCCGCCGCCCGACAGCAGGAAGGTGTCCTCGACGCGCTCGCCGAGCGTGTCGATGCGCGCGGTATGCAGGCGGATGCCATGTTTGGCCAGCACTTCGGCGACGTCGAAAAGCAGGCCCGGGCGATCGGCGGCGGTGAGCGACAGCACGTAGTGCCGACCCGCCTCGTCGGCGCGCAGGCTGACCTCAGGCGTGATCGGGAAGTGCTTGACCTGGCGCGACAGGCGGCCGCGAGCAGGCCGTTCCGGTGCGCCCGGATGCTTCAGCCGTTCGGTCAGATCGTGCTCGATCAGCATGATGATGTCGCGGTAGGGCATGTCGTGCCCGGGATCCTGTAGCACGAAGCTGTCGAGCGCATAGCCGTGACGGGTGGTATGCACCTTGGCATCCAGGATGGTGAAGCCCATGCGGCCGAAAAAACCGGTCAGACGCACGAACAGATCCTTCTGATCGGGTATGTAGGCCATCACCTGGATGCCGGTCTCGTCATCGACGACGCGCGCCTTTACGACCGGTTCATCTGCATCGGGACGGTAGTACAGCACGCGCGCGTGCCAGGCGATCTCGTCCGGCGTGAGCCGCATGAAATAGACGGTATCGAGTTGCGACCAGAAGGCGTCCTCGACGCCGGGGCGCAGGCCGTGATAGCGCAGCAGGCGGCGGGCGTCCTCCTGCCTGTCGTCGAGGCCCAGGGCCCGGACGGGCGTCGCGCCGCGCAACAGGCGCTGCGTGGCGAGGAAAAGATCCTCGAGCAGCTTGCCCTTCCAGCCATTCCAGACTTTCGGACTGGTACCACGGATGTCGGCATGGGTCAGCAGGTAGAGGGCAGTGAGGCGCCGTTCGTTGCCGACGATGCCGGCGAAGCGCCGAATCACCTCGGGATCCGAAGTGTCTTCCTTCTGCGCGAACTGCGACATCGTCAGGTGGTGTTCGACGAGCCAGACGACCAGATCGACGTCATCGGCCGGCAGCGCGTGCTGAACGCAGAATTCCCGCGCGTCTTCCATGCCCAGACGGGAGTGGTCGCCGCCGCGCCCCTTGGCGATGTCGTGGAACAGTGCGGCCAGGTAGAGCAGCCAGTGCCGCGGAAAGGCGAGGATCAGGCGCGACATCAGCGGATACTCGTGCGCATGTTCACCCATGGTGAAGCGTCGCACGTTGCGAAGCACCATCAGGATGTGCTGATCCACCGTGTAGACATGGAAAAGGTCGTGCTGCATCTGGCCGACGATCTTGCGCCAGGCCGGCAGGTAGCGGGACAGGATGCCGTACTGGTTCATGCGCCTGAATGCATGAACGATGCCGCGCTTCTGCTGCACGATCTGCATGAACAGCGCCCGATGCGCAGGATCGGCGCGGAATTCGGCATTGATGCGATTGCGGTTCAGCCACAGGGCCCGCAGCGTGCGCGCCGTCATGCCCTTGAGTTCGAAGCGCTGTTGCAGGATCAGGAAGCACTCGAGCAGTGCGGCGGGATGGCGCTCGAACACGTCCTCGTGACGTATGTCGAGCAGTTCGCGCACGGCCTGGAAGCGATCGCTGATGACGATGGCCGCACCGCGATTGGGAAAGATCACGCTGCCGTAGTTCTGCAGCAGGATGGTGTTCAACTGCGTCACCATCTTGGCCGTCAGGTAGTAGCGCTGCATGAAGACTTCGGAGGCTCGCTTGCCACCCGTGGCCTCGACGCCCATCAAACGCGCGAGTTTTTCCTGATGATCGAACAGGACCCGATCTTCCGCGCGCCCCGTGAGGTAGTGCAGCCGGATCCGCACGTGCTGGAGGAAACGCTCGATGTTGCGCAGGTCGCCCGCCTCGCTGCCCGTGATCAGCCGGTGGCGGGCGAGGTCGCGCCAGTTCCGGCCGAGCCGCGCGGCGCGGGCGATCCAGCCCAGCATCTGCAGATCACGCAGGCCACCGGGGCTTTCCTTGCAGTTGGGCTCGAGCGCGTAGGGCGTGTCCTCGAAACGCGCGTAGCGCTGCTCCTGCTCGAGCCGCTTCGCCTTGAAGAACGCGCGCGGGTCCATGGCCTTCTCGTACCGCCGCAGCAACTCGCCGAACAGATCCGGATCGCCGGTCACGAGTCGCGCTTCGAGCAGATTCGTCTGCACCGTGATGTCTGCCGCCGACGCGTCCAGACAGTCTTCGATCGTGCGCGCCGAATGCCCGATCTCGAGGCCGATGTCCCACAACGCCCCCACCAGCGAAGACAGTTTCGCCCTGAGCGCCTCGTCGGGAGGCGCCGGCAGCAGGAACAGCAGATCCACGTCGGAGTGCGGAAACAGCTCTCCGCGCCCATAACCGCCCACGGCCACGAGCGCTGCGTCGACAGGCATGCCGCAGGCGGACCACAGGCGCGCGACCATGGCGTCGACCAGCTTGGCGCGCCCCTCGAGCAGGGCTTTCGTACGCGGCTGCGCTTCATAGGCCGCACGCAGCGCGGCAGACCCCGTTGCAAGCGCGCTGCGCGCAGCGGCAATGGTGTGCTGCAGGCCGTCGGGGCTGGTATCGGTCATGGCGGAGGAGGGCGGGCGGGTCAGGCCAGGCGGGCGGCCACCAGCGGAGGGGGAGGCGGGGTTCCTTCGGACACGGTGAGGACTTCGACGCCGGATTCGGTCACCAGCACGGTGTGCTCGAACTGCGCCGACAGGCTGCGGTCCTTGGTGACGATGGTCCAGCCGTCGGGCAGTTCGGAGATGGCGGCCTTGCCGGCATTGATCATCGGTTCGATGGTGAAGATCATCCCGGGCTTCAGTTCGACGCCGGTGCCGGCCTTGCCGTAGTGCAGGACCTGGGGCTCCTCGTGGAACTTGCGGCCGATGCCATGACCGCAGAACTCGCGCACGACCGAGAAACCGTTGCCTTCCGCGTGCTTCTGAATCGCGGCGCCGATGTCGCCGAGGTGGCCGCCCGGCTTCACCGCGGCGATGCCCAGCCACATGCACTCGTAGGTGATCTGCGTCAGGCGTTTGGCGATGATGCTCGCGTCGTTGCCGACGATGAAGGTGCGGCTGGTGTCGCCGTGATACTCGTCCTTGATGACCGTGATGTCGAGATTGACGATGTCGCCCTTCTTCAGCACCTTTTCGCCCGGAATGCCGTGGCACACCTGATGATTGATCGAGGTGCAGATCGACTTCGGGAAGGGAGTGTAGCCGGGCGGCGCGTAGTTGAGCGGCGCCGGAATCACCTGCTGCACGTTGACCATGTACTCGTGGCAGAGCCGATCGAGTTCGCCGGTGGTCACACCGGGTTTGACGAACGGGTCGATGTAGTCGAGGACTTCGGCCGCCAGACGGCAGGCCACCCGCATCTTTTCAATTTCTTCGGGCGTCTTTATGGTGATGCTCATGTCGGGGTCGGCTTTCAATGGCTGCAGAAGAGTCGACAGGCTATCGCATGCGCTCCGGGCGGGCAAACCGCTTACTGCGTGCGCCTTGAGTCGCGCAATCCGGGCGTGCTAACATCGCGGGCTTGTCTGTCAACGCAGGCAAAATCCACACGCCCGACAATCCGGGGTCCGTTGCGCGAGTCTGCGCCGCGGCGATGGCGGGCGGCGGCACAACCCTTGATATTGGAGCAGCACATGTCTGTCACGATGCGTCAGATGCTCGAAGCGGGCGTCCACTTCGGCCACCAGACCCGATTCTGGAACCCGCGCATGGCCCCTTACATCTTCGGCCAGCGCAACAAGATCCACATCGTCAACCTCGAGAAGACGATGGCGAAGTACAACGAGGCGATGAATTTCGTGCGCAAGCTCGCCTCGAACCGCGGCAACATCCTGTTCGTCAGCACCAAGCGCCAGGCCCGTGAGATCATCTCCGAGGAAGCGCGCCGCGCCGGCATGCCCTTTGTGGACGAGCGCTGGCTCGGCGGCATGCTGACCAACTTCAAGACCGTCAAGCAGTCGATCAAGCGCCTCAAGGAAGTCGAGGCGATGATGGAAGACGGCTCGATCGAGCGCCTGTCGAAGCGTGAGGCGCTGACCGTGCGCCGCGAGCTCGAGAAGCTGCAGAAGTCGATTGGCGGCATCAAGGACATGGGCGGGCTGCCCGACGCGCTGTTCGTCATCGACGTCGGCTACCACAAGATCGCCATCACCGAAGCCCAGAAGCTCGGTATTCCGGTCGTGGCCGTGGTCGATACCAACCACTCCCCAGAGGGTGTCGATTACGTGATTCCGGGCAATGACGACTCGTCGCGCGCGATCCGCCTGTACGCCCGCGGCGTCGCCGACGCGGTCCTCGAGGGCCGCAGCCAGGTGCTGCAGGAAATCGTCGCCGCCGGCGGAGACGAATTCGTCGAGGTCGAAGAAGAAGGCTCGCAGGAACAGGCCTGATGAATCCCGCCCGGCGCCCTTGTGGCGCCGGGTGCCGATTGGGGCCAACCTACGGTTTCGACACGGTATTCCAGTCGCGGCGGGCGCTGCGTCCGCCGCTTGCAACATAGAGACATTCAGGAGCTAGCATGGCGGAAATCACCGCAAGCATGGTCAAGGAACTGCGCGAGAAGACCGACGCGCCGATGATGGAATGCAAGAAGGCGCTGACCGAAGCGGCTGGCGACATGGTCAAGGCCGAAGAGATCCTGCGCGTCAAGCTCGGCAACAAGGCCTCCAAGGCTGCCGCCCGCGTCGCTGCCGAAGGCGTGGTCGGCATCAATATCTCGGCCGACGGCAAGCTCGGCTCGATCATCGAAGTCAACTGCGAGACGGACTTCGTCGCCAAGAACGACGACTTCCTCGCCCTGGTGCAGAACTGCGCCGAACTGGTTGCAAGCAACAATCCGGCCGACGTCGCTGCGCTGTCTGCACTGCCGATGGGCGAGGGTACGGTCGAGTCCACCCGCACCGCGCTGGTCGGCAAGATCGGCGAGAACATGTCGATCCGCCGCTTCGCCCGTGTCGAAGCCAAAGGACAGCTCTTCTCGTACATCCACGGCGGCGCCAAGATCGGCGTGCTGCTCGACGTGGTCGGCGGCGACGAACAGCTCGGCAAGGACATCGCGATGCACATCGCCGCGTCCAAGCCGAAGTCGCTCGATTCGTCGGGCGTGTCGGCCGAACTGATCGACGCCGAGCGTCGCATCGCCATCGAAAAGGCGCGCGAAGCCGGCAAGCCGGAAGCGATGCTCGAGAAGATCGCCGAAGGTACGGTGCAGAAGTTCCTCAAGGAAGTCACGCTGCTGGGTCAGGTCTTCGTCAAGGCCGAGGACGGCAAGCAGACGATCGAGCAACTGTTGAAGGCCAAAGGCGCCTCGGTTGCCGGCTTCACCCTGTACATCGTCGGCGAAGGCATCGAAAAGAAGGTGACCGACTTCGCCGCCGAAGTGGCCGAGCAGGCCGCCGCTGCCGCTGCCGCGCAGAAGTAAGGAGGCAGACGTGTCCGCCGCCTACAAGCGCATCCTGTTGAAACTGTCCGGCGAGGCTCTGATGGGTGACGACGCCTACGGCATCAACGAGGAAGTCGTCACCCGCATCGTCTCCGAGCTTGCCGAGATCACCCGTCTCGGCGTGCAGGTGGGCGTGGTGATCGGCGGCGGAAACATCTTCCGCGGCATGAAGGGCGCGGCCTCCGGCATGGACCGCGCCACCGCCGACTACATGGGCATGCTGGCCACGGTGATGAACGCGATGGCGCTGGCCGATGCGATGCGACGCATGGACGTCGAAGCCCGCGTGCAGTCGGCCCTGCGCATCGACCAGGTCGTCGAGCCCTACATCCGGGGACGGGCGATCCGTCATCTGGAAGAAGGGCGCGTGGTCATCTTTGCGGCCGGGACCGGAAACCCCTTCTTCACCACCGACACGGCTGCCGCCCTGCGCGGTGCCGAGATCGGTGCCCAGATCGTGCTGAAGGCGACCAAGGTCGACGGCGTCTACAGCGCGGATCCGAACAAGGATCCTGCAGCCAAGCGTTATCATCGCATCAGCTTCGACGAAGCGATCGGCCGCAACCTTGCGGTTCTGGATGCGACGGCCTTTGCCTTGTGCCGCGACCAGAAGCTGCCGATCAACGTGTTCTCGATCTTCAAGCCCGGCGCGCTCAAGCGCGTGGTGATGGGCGAGGACGAAGGCACGCTGGTCCACTCCTGAGTTTGTCCGTCGAGCTCAATCCGAGGAAGCACGCATGATTTCCGAACTGAAGAAAACGACCGAGCAGAAGATGCAGAAGTCGATCGAGGCGCTGAAGGCGGATCTCGCCAAGGTGCGCACCGGCCGGGCCCATACCGGCCTGCTCGATCACGTCATGGTCGAGTACTACGGCTCCATGGTGCCGATCAACCAGGTGGCCAACATCACGCTGATCGATGCGCGCACCATCGGCGTCCAGACCTGGGAGAAGCCGATGATGGGCAAGGTCGAGCGTGCGATCCGCGACAGCGACCTGGGCCTCAACCCGGCGAACATGGGCGAACTGCTTCGTGTGCCGATGCCGGCACTGACCGAGGAGCGTCGGCGCGACCTGATCAAGGTGGTGCGTCACGAGGGCGAGACGACCAAGGTGGCCGTCCGCAACCTGCGCCGTGATGCCAACCAGCACCTGAAGGATGCGGTCAAGGACAAGACGATCTCCGAGGACGAGGAGCGTCGTGCCGAGGACGACATCCAGAAGTTGACCGACAAGGCGGTGGCCGAAATCGACAAGCTGCTGGCGCAGAAAGAACAGGAACTGATGCAGGTCTGATCCCTCCGGATCGGCTGTTCCCATCGGGGCACGCGAGGAGGCGAATCGTGGCAAATGCAGGTTTCACCAGCTCGACGCGGGACATACCGGCAGTGTCTGCCGTGCCCGCGCACATCGCCATCATCATGGATGGAAACGGCCGATGGGCCCGCAAGCGCTTCCTGCCGCGCGTGGCCGGCCATAGTCGCGGTGTGGATGCACTGCGCGACGTGATCCGCGCGTGCATGGATCGCGGGGTCGGCTACCTGACGGTGTTCGCCTTCAGCTCCGAGAACTGGCGCCGGCCGGCCGAAGAGGTCTCCTTTCTGATGCAGCTTTTCCTGAAGTCGCTGCAGAAGGAAGTCGAACGCCTGCACCAGAACAACATCCGCTTCCGGGTGATCGGCGATCTGTCGCGCTTCGACCCGGCCCTGGTGTCGATGATCCGCGATGCGGAGGCACTCACCGCCGCCAATACCCGCTTCAACCTGACGATCGCTGCGAATTACGGCGGTCGCTGGGACATACTTCATGCGGTCGACAAGATGCTGGAGCGCCATCCGGACAAGCGCTCGGGCTTTACCGAGGAAGACCTGGCGGCGGGCCTGTCAACCGACTTCGCCCCCGAACCCGATCTCTTCATCCGCACCGGCGGCGAGAAGCGCATCAGCAACTTCCTGCTGTGGCAGCTTGCCTACGCGGAACTCTATTTCACCGATACCCTTTGGCCCGACTTCGACGCCGCTGCGCTCGACGTGGCCATCGCCTCCTACCGGGCGCGCGAGCGCCGCTTCGGTCGTACCAGCGAACAGTTGGTCGAGAAGGCAGCGCCGGAGTCCAAGGGGACGACGCCTGCGGGGCGTCATGCTTAAAGCGCGAGTCCTCACCGCGATCGTTCTTCTTGCTGGCCTGCTGTCCGCCCTGCTGTTGCTGCCCGCGACGGCGTGGCTGCTGCTTTGTGCGCTGGTATGCGGAGGCGCCGCCTGGGAGTGGGGCGGCCTCGCCGCGTTTGGTCGGCGCGCGCGTGCAGGTCTCGCGCTGGTGTTCGCGCTGGCCTGCCTCGCGATCGGCTACTGGGCGGGGCTGTCCGGATCCGGCTTGCCGCCGGTCGGCAGCCTGGCCCCTTTCTACGTCGTCAGCGCGCTGTTCTGGCTCGTTGCGATACCGGCCTGGCTGGCACGCAAGTGGCGCCTCGGCGCGCCATCGCTGGCCGTGCTCGTCGGCCTGATCGTGCTCGTGCCGCCGGCCCTGGCGCTGGCGCACCTTCGACTCATCGATCCCCGCGTGCTGCTTGCCGCCATGGCAGTCGTGTGGGTGGCCGACATCGCAGCCTACTTTTCCGGGCGGGCCTTCGGCCGCCACAAGCTTGCCCCGAGCATCAGCCCCGGCAAGACCTGGGAAGGTGCGGCGGGTGCCGCAGTCGGCGTTCTCGTCTTCGGCGTCGTGCTCTCGGTTTCGCTGAACATCCCGCCCCCGGGTGGGTGGCCAGGCTTGGCCGTGATGCTGATCGCCTACACCGGCATCAGCATCATCGGCGATCTGTTCGAATCCCTGCTCAAGCGCCAGGCCGGGCTGAAGGACAGCGGCACGTTGCTGCCCGGACACGGCGGCATCCTCGATCGCATCGACAGCCTCACCTCCACGCTGCCCATCGCCGGCCTGGTGGCCCTGTGGTGGGCGCGCTAACCGCTGCCGGGCTTCCAATGTCAATCAATCGTCATCAGCGCCTCACGGTCCTGGGCGCGACCGGGTCGATCGGCCTCAGCACGCTCGACGTGGTCGCCCGCCATCCCGGGCGTTTTTCCATCTTCGCGCTCACCGCACAACGCCAGACCGACAAGCTGTTGGCGCAATGCCTGCAATTTTCGCCCCGGTACGCCGTCCTTGGTGATGCCGCAAGCGTTCCCGTGTTGCAGCGCGCGCTGCACGAGGCCGGCGGCCGCACCGAGGTACTGACGGGCGTCGAAGCGCTCGAATTCGTCGCGGCGCACGACGACGTCGACGCGGTGATGGCGGCAATCGTCGGTGCGGCCGGTCTGCGCCCGGCTCTGGCTGCGGCGCGCGCAGGCAAGAAGCTCATGCTGGCGAATAAGGAGGCTCTGGTCCTGTCGGGCCAACTGTTCATGGACGCCGTCGGTGCCAGCGGCGCGGCGCTGTTCCCGATCGACAGCGAACACAATGCGATCTTCCAGTCCCTCCCGGCCGGCTATGCGCGCGACCCGCGCGCCGCGGGTGTGCGCCGCATATTGTTGACGGCCTCAGGTGGCCCCTTCCGCACGACGCCGGTCGAGGCTCTCCAAGATGTCACGCCGGAACAGGCCTGCGCGCATCCGAACTGGGTCATGGGCCGCAAGATATCGGTCGATTCGGCGACGATGATGAACAAGGGACTCGAGGTGATCGAGGCGCACTGGCTCTTCGGCACCCCCGCGGAACAGATCGAGGTGGTGGTGCATCCGCAGAGCGTGATCCACTCCATGGTCGAGTACGTGGATGGTTCGGTAATCGCCCAGCTCGGCAATCCCGACATGCGTACGCCGATCGCGCACGCCCTGGCCTGGCCCGAACGGATCGATGCCGGGGTCAAGGCGCTCGACCTGTTCGAGATTGCCCGCCTGGATTTCGAGCGCCCCGATCTGGAGCGCTTCCCCTGCCTGCGTCTGGCCTTCGAGGCGCTGCGCATGGGCGGCAGCGCTCCCGCGGTGCTCAATGCCGCCAACGAGGAGGCGGTTGACGCCTTCCTCGACGGACGCATCGGTTTCCGACGAATTGCCCAGACCATCGAGGCGACGCTGGAACGCGCCGTCCGGATGCCGGTCGATTCACTCGACGATGTTCTTGCGGCCGACGCCGTCGCCCGGGAACTCGCACGCCTCGAGATACGCAAGCGACACTTACCATGAACCTGCTCGACTATCTCATCCCGTTCGCGATCGCGCTCGGCCTCCTGATCCTGGTTCATGAACTGGGGCATTACCTGGTGGCCCGCTGGTGCGGGGTGAAGGTCCTGCGGTTCTCCATCGGCTTCGGCAAGCCGCTGCTGGTGCACCGCGCCGGACGTGACGGCACGGAATGGGCGCTGGCGGCGTTTCCGCTCGGTGGCTATGTGAAGATGCTCGACGAACGCGAAGGCGAGGTTCCGCGTGCCGAACTGCATCGCGCCTTCAACCGGCAGAGTGTCTGGCGGCGCTTCGCCATCGTGGCGGCGGGCCCGCTGGCCAACTTCCTGCTGGCCATCGTGCTGTACTGGGGCATGTTCGTCGTCGGTACGGATGAACTGAGGCCCCGCGTTGCGCTCACCGACACACCGGCCATCGCGGCGGCTGCGGGTATGCGCGACGGCGACCTCGTGGTCGCCGTCGACGACGAACCGGTGCGGAGTTGGCAGGAGTTGCGCTGGATCCTGCTCAAGCACGCGGTCGACAATCGCCGCGTGGTGCTGCACGTGAGAACCTTCGAGGACGTGGATGCCTTCCGCGTACTCGACCTGACCGGCATCGACCTTGACGATGGGGGAACCGACCTCATCGCCCGCATCGGACTGCGTCCGTGGCGCCCGCACATCCCCGCGGTGATCGGTCGTCTGGTCGAGGGTGGAGCGGCCCAGCGTGCGGGCCTCGCCGTCGGCGACGAGGTCCGGGCGATCGACGGCGAGGCGATCGCTGGCTGGGCGCAACTGGTCGAACGTGTTCGCCACGCCGCGGGGCGCGAGCTGCGCCTCGACGTGCTGCGCGCCGGCGCGCCACTGAGCCTTCGCGTGATGCCCGACACGGAGACCGAAAGCGGGATGAAGATCGGTCGCATCGGCGTTGGTGTGGCCGAGCCGATCGGCGCGGACGGACAGGCGATGTTCGCCGAGGTCCGCTATGGTGTGCTGGAGGGCATGACGAAGGCCGTGCGCCAGACCTGGGAGACCAGCGTGCTGAGTCTGCAGATGATCGGCCGCATGCTGCTCGGTGAAATCTCGTGGAAGAACCTGTCCGGACCGGTCACCATCGCCGACTATGCGGGGCAGACCGCACAACTCGGCATTGTCCATTATCTGAAGTTCGTGGCCATGATCAGCATCAGCCTGGGGGTGCTGAACCTGCTGCCCATTCCGGTGCTGGATGGGGGGCATTTACTGTATTATGTGGTCGAAATCATCAAGGGCGGCCCCATTCCGGAGCGCGTCATGGAGATCGGTCAGCAGATCGGTCTCGCTCTCCTCGTAATGCTGATGGCGTTCGCCTTCTACAACGACATCAACCGACTAATTTCCGGCTGAATATCCGAATGAATCGCAAGCTCCTGCCCGGGCTCGTCATGGCCCTGTTTGCCGCTGCGCCGGCGTTCGCCTTCGAGCCCTTTGTCGTCAAGGACATCCGGGTCGAAGGAATCCAGCGCACCGAGGCAGGTACCGTGTTCAACTACCTTCCGGTGCGAGTCGGCGACCGCTTCGATGAAGGCCAGGCGGCGGATGCGATCCGTGCGCTGTTTGCCACCGGCTTCTTCAGCGACGTCCGTATCGAGGCGGAAAACGATGTGATCGTGGTCGTCGTGGATGAGCGTCCCGCGATCGCGCAGATCGACTTCGTCGGCGTGAAGGAATTCGACAAGGAAGCGCTCAAGAAGGGCTTGCGCGAAGTCGGCCTGGCGGAGTCGCGCATCTTCGATCGCGCGCTGCTCGAGCGTGCCGAACAGGAACTGAAGCGCCAGTATCTGTCTCGCGGCAAGTACTCGGCGACCATCACCACCACCGTCACGCCGCTCGAGCGCAACCGCGTCGGCATCAACTTCGCGGTGGACGAGGGCGATGTCGCCAAGATTCGCGAGATCAGGATCATCGGCGCAAAGGCCTTCGACGCGGACGACCTGGTTGACCAGATGCAACTCACCACGCCGGGCTGGCTGACCTGGTACACCAAGAATGACCAGTACTCACGCCAGAAGCTGTCGGCAGACCTCGAGACCCTGCGTTCCTACTACCTGAACCGCGGCTACCTCGATTTCAACATCGACTCCACCCAGGTTTCGATCACCCCGGACAAGAAGGACATCTACATCACGCTGAACATCACTGAAGGCGAGCAGTATTCGGTGACCGGCGTGCGCTTCACCGGTGACCTGATCCTGCCCGAATCGGAATACCTGGCGCTCGCCAAGATCAAGCCGGGCGAGACTTTCTCGCGCGAGAAGCTGACCGAGACGACCAAGGCCATCACCGATCGGCTCGGCAACGAAGGCTATGCCTTCGCCAACGTGAACGCCGCACCGGAAGTAGACAAGGATAAGCGCCAGGTCGCCTTCACCATCTTCGTAGATCCGGGCCGTCGCGTTTATGTGCGCCGCATCAACGTCGGTGGTAACACCAAGTCGCGCGATGAGGTCGTGCGCCGCGAGATGCGTCAGATGGAAGGCGCCTGGTACGACGCCGCCGCCATCAACAAGTCGCGCACGCGTGTCGATCGGCTCGGTTTCTTCGACGAGGTCACGGTGGAGACGCCGGCGGTGCCGGGCACGACCGACCAGGTCGACGTCAACTTCAACGTGAAGGAGCGCCCGACCGGCAACCTGATGCTGGGTGCCGGCTTCTCGAGTTCCGACAAGGTGGTGCTGTCGGCCTCGATCTCGCAGCAGAACCTGTTCGGCAGCGGCAACGCGCTGACCTTGGGCCTGAACACGAGCCGCTCCGGTCGCACGCTTGCCCTGTCGTTCACCAACCCGTACTACACGGTCGATGGCGTCAGCCTCGGCTGGGATCTGTACCACCGCACCTACGATCCGACCGAAAGCTATACGGTGTCGCCCTACAAGACGGTATCGACCGGCGCTGGGCTTCGCCTCGGCTACCCGATTGCGGAAGACGACCAGATCAACTTCGGCCTGACGGTCGACCGTACGCGAGTGACCACGTTCACGGACAGCCCGCTGCGGTACAAGGAGTTCTGCGTTGACTTCGGTTGCAGCGCCGGCAGCGCGGATCCCTCCGACCCCAGCTATGGCGTGGGTGACGTGACGGTGAACAGCCTGCTGTTCAGCGCCGGCTGGGCGCGAGACACCCGTGACAGTGCGATCTACCCGCGCAAGGGCGTGTACCAGCGCGTGTATGGCGAGGCGGCGATCCCGCCAGGAAAGCTCAAGTACGCCAAGCTCAACTACCAGTACCAGCACTGGTTCCCGTTCGGCCGCGACTACGCGCTGATGGTAAACGGCGACGTGGGCTGGGCGAAGGGTTTCGCCGACAAGCCGGTACCGTTCTACAAGAACTTCTACGTCGGCGGCATCGGCTCGGTTCGCGGCTACGAGCAGAGCTCGATCGGCGCCAAGTTCCGTGACACTGACGGCGACCTGACGTCGACGGGGGGCACGCGCAAACTGGTGGGCAACGCGGAATTCTATTTCCCGCTGCCGGGCTCGGGCACCGATCGCTCCTTCCGCGTTTCGGCCTTTTTCGACGCGGGCTATGTCTGGGGCAACGACCCGGACACCGGCAAGGAGGAAAAGATCAGCCTGAGCGACTTGCGCTACAGCACCGGGCTCGCCTTCTCCTGGAGTTCGCCGGTGGGGCCCTTGAAGTTCAGCCTCGGTTTTCCGCTCAAGAAGGAAAAGGACGATCAGACACAGCGCTTCCAGTTCCAGCTCGGCAGCGTGTTCTGATAACGTCCGCGAAAGCGTAATTTCTGGAGATTCTTGTGAAAGTCAGCACCCTCACTCTCGTTGCAGCGGCCTTGGTCGGGTTTTCCCAGACTGCAATGGCAGAAACCAAGATCGGTTTCGTCAATTCGGATCGCGTGATGCGCGAGGCCGGGCCGGCGGTGCGCGCGCAGCAGCGACTGGAGAAGGAATTCGAGAAGCGCGACCAGGAGTTGCAGCGCATGGCCAAGGACCTGCAGGCCATGCAGGAAGACCTCGAGCGTAACGGTGCGACAATGGCCGAAAGCGACCGCCGCACCAAGGAGCGGTCTTTCAATGATCTCAACCGCGACTTCCAGCGCAAGCAGCGCGAGTTCCGTGAGGATCTGAACCAGCGTCGCAACGAGGAACTGGCCTCGGTCCTCGAGCGTGCCAATCGCTCCGTCAAGCAGATCGCCGAAGCCGAGAAGTTCGACATCATCTTCCAGGAAGCGGTATACGCCAGCCCGCGCATCGACATCACCGACAAGGTCATCAAGGCCCTGTCCGAAACCAAGTAAGCAGCGGATTCGGGCATGTTCCGGCTCGATGAACTCGTTGCGCGCCTGGGAGGCGAGTTGGTCGGTGATGGCAGCATCGCCGTGCGCCGCGTCGCCACGCTCGATCAGGCGGGCGAGGGCGATCTGGCCTTCCTCGCCAATCCCAAGTATCTGTCGCGACTGAAGGCCAGCCAGGCAGCCGCAGTCATCGTCGCTCACAAGGCGCGCGACGCCGTGACCGACCGCCCGCGCATCGTCACCGACGACCCCTATCTTTATTACGCGCGCGTTTCCGCCCTCTTCAACCCGCCGCCGGCACCCGTTGCGGGTGTGCATGCGCTGGCGGTCGTGTCGTCCCCCGTGCCGGCCTCGGTGCAGGTCGATGCCGGTGCAGTTGTCGGAGCCGACGTGATCATCGGCGAGCGCGTGGTGATCGGCGCCGGGTGCAGCGTCGGCGAGGGCGTCCGCATCGGCGCGGGCACCCGGCTCGCGCCTCGCGTCGTTGTCTATGCGGGCACGGTCATCGGCGAGAACTGCATCGTGCATTCCGGTGCGGTCATCGGCTCGGACGGCTTCGGCTTCGCGCGCGAGAAGAATGGTCGCTGGGTCAAGATTCCGCAGATGGGGCGGGTCGTGATCGGCGACGATGTGGAGATCGGCGCCAACACCACCATCGACCGTGGCGCGCTCGACGACACCGTGATCGGACGCGGAGCCAAGCTCGACAATCAGATCCAGATCGCACACAACGTGCAGATCGGCGAGGACACCGCGATCGCCGGCTGTGTCGGCATCGCCGGCAGTACCACGATCGGTGCGCGCTGCATGATCGCGGGGGGCGTCGGCATTGCAGGCCACCTCACCATCGTCGACGACGTCGTGGTATCGGCCGCCACGGTGGTGGTGAAGTCCATCCACAAACCTGGGGTCTATACTTCGACCCTGCCGCTGCAATCCCATGCCGACTGGGTGAAGAACTTTTCCCACCTGCGTCATCTCGATGCCCTGGCCGACCGCATCCGGGCACTGGAGCAGGACGTGCAGCGCCTTTCCGACAAGAATCCAGGCTGACAATCATGGACATCAACGAAATCCTCCAGTACCTGCCGCACCGCTATCCATTCCTGCTGGTGGATCGCGTGCTGGAGATCGAACCTGGCAGCCGCATCCTGGCCTTGAAGAACGTGACGATGAACGAGCCGTTCTTTCCGGGTCATTTCCCGCACCACCCGGTGATGCCCGGCGTTCTGATCATCGAGGCGATGGCGCAGGCTGCTGCGCTGCTGTCGTTCAAGAGCACGGGTGTGAAGCCGGACGAGAACAGCGTGGTGTATTTCGCCGGCATCGACAACGTGCGCTTCAAGCGCCCGGTGGTGCCCGGCGATCAGTTGCTGTTCGACATGACCATCACCCATGCGAAGCGCAACATCTACAAATACAAGGGTGTGGCGCGCGTCGGCGACGAGGTCGCCACCGAAGCCGAACTGATGTGCGCGATCAAGAACCTATGATCCACCCGACCGCCATCGTCCATCCCGGGGCCCGTCTCGGCGCGAACGTCGAGGTCGGCGCGTATTCGTTGGTCGGCGAGCATGTCGAGATCGGAGACGGCACGCGCATCGGGCCGCACGTGGTGATCGAGGGGCATACCCGGATCGGTCGCGACAACGAGATTTTCCAGTTCTGCTCGATCGGCGCACAGCCGCAGGACAAGAAGTACGATGCCGAGCCGACCCGGCTCGAGATCGGCGACCGCAACACGATCCGCGAATTCTGCTCGTTCAACGTCGGCACAAGCCAGGACGCGCATGTCACTCGCATCGGCAACGACAACTGGATCATGGCCTACGTGCACGTCGCGCACGATTGCCATGTCGGCGACAACACGATCTTCGCCAACAACGCCACGTTGGCGGGGCATGTACACGTTGGGGACTGGGCCATCCTGGGCGGCTTCACCGGCGTACATCAATTCTGCCGCGTCGGGGCGCACAGTTTCTGCGGCGTCGGCACAGTGCTGTTGCAGGATCTGCCGCCCTTCGTGACTGTGTCGGGCAACCCGGCCAAGCCGCACGGCATCAACAGCGAAGGTCTGAAGCGCCGCGGTTACTCGGCCGACGGCATCGCGGCGATCAAGCGCGCCTACCGGGCGTTGTACCGATCCGGCCTGTCGCTCGACGAGGCACGCCAGCGCGTCGCCGAGATCGCGGTGACGCAGTCCGAGGTGGCGCCGTTCGCGGAGTTCATCGCCGAATCCGGGCGCGGCATCGTCCGCTGACGCCATGGCCGTGCGGATTGCCATGGTTGCCGGAGAGGCCTCCGGTGACCTCCTTGCCAGCCACCTGATCCGCGCGATCAAGCGCCATCTTCCGGATGCCGAGTTCTTCGGCATCGGTGGTCCCAAGATGCAGGCCGAGGGCTTCGACGCGCGCTGGCCGTGCGAGCTGCTCGCGGTGCATGGCTATGTCGATGCGCTGAAGCGTTACCGCGAGCTGTCGGGCATCCGCAAAACCCTGCTGTCGCAGATCCGGCGCGAGCGTCCGGCGGCGTTCATCGGTGTCGATGCACCCGACTTCAACCTGTGGCTCGAGGGCAAGGTCAGGGGGGCGGGCATGCCAGCGATCCATTTCGTCAGCCCGTCGATCTGGGCGTGGCGGGGCGGCCGCATCAAGCACATCGCGCGTTCGGTGACGCGCATGTTGTGCCTCTTTCCCTTCGAGCCGCAGATCTACGAGCGCGCTGGCGTTCCAGTCAGCTACGTCGGTCACCCGCTGGCCGACGTCTTTCCGCTGAATCCCGATCGGGCCGCAGCGCGCGAGTTGCTCGGTCTGAGCCCCGAACGCAAGGTGATCGCACTGCTGCCGGGCAGTCGACAATCGGAAGTGCGTAACCTCGCCGATACCTACATCACCACCGCCAAGCTGCTGCTGACGCGCCGATCAGACATCGCGTTCCTGGTCCCACTGGCGACGCGCGAGACGCGGGCGCTGTTCGAGGAGGCGATGCGTCGCAACGACGCAGGCGAACTGCCGATCCGCATGTTGTTCGGCCACGCGGTGGATGCGATGACGGCGGCCGATGCCGTCCTCGTGGCGAGCGGGACCGCCAGTCTGGAGGCCGCACTGCTCAAGCGCCCGATGGTGATCACCTATCGCATCGGCAAGTGGCAGTACCGGCTGATGAAGCGCCTCGCCTATCTGCCATGGGTCGGGTTGCCGAATATCCTGTGCAACGAAACCATCGTGCCCGAGCTGCTCCAGAACGACGCATCGCCCGACAAGCTGGCCGACGCCCTGGAGGGCTGGTTGTCCGATGCCGCCGCGGTCGGGCGCCTGGTCGAGCGCTTCACCGAACTGCACCTCACGCTGCGGCAGGACACCGCGGAGAAGGCGGCCGCTGCCATCCTGCCCTACCTGACCGGAAGCGCCGAATGGAATTTCTCGAAGCAGCCGGCCTGATCTGCGGAGTCGACGAAGCGGGCCGAGGCCCGCTGTGCGGCCCCGTCGTCGCGGCGGCGGTGATCCTCGACCCCGCGCGGCCGATCGACGGCCTTGCCGACTCCAAGAAACTCTCGGAACGCGCCCGCGAGCGGCTCGCCCCGCTGATCCGCGAGCGCGCGCTGGCTTGGGCGGTCGCGGAAGCCTCGGTGGAGGAGATCGACCGCCTCAACATCCTGCACGCGACGATGCTGGCCATGCAGCGCGCGGTCGCCGCACTCGCGCGAGCGCCGCACGAGGTCCGCGTCGACGGCAACCGCTGCCCGGTGCTGCCCTATCCCGCACGTGCCATCGTCAAGGGCGATGCCACCGAGCCGGCGATTTCGGCCGCTTCCATCCTGGCCAAGACAGCGCGCGATCACGCCATGCGGCTGCTCGATTGCGCCTTCCCGCACTACGGGCTCGCCGCCCACAAGGGGTACCCGACTGCAGCCCACCTTGCCGCGATCGAGCGTCATGGCGTCGCCGATTTCTCCCGTCGCAGTTTCGCGCCTATACGCCGCATCCTCGAATCGCGATGAGGCCGATCACTTCGCGCGACAATGCGCTCGTCAGGCACCTGCACGCACTTGCGACGTCGGCGCGTGAGCGGCGCAAGACGGGCGAGACCGTGCTCGATGGCCCCCACCTGATCGCGGCGGCACTCGACCACCACCTGCCCTTGAAGAGGCTCGTCGTTTCCGAGCCTGCGCTCGGGCGGGCGGAAGTCGCCGCCTTGCTCGCGCGCGCGCCGGCCGCAGTCGATCGTGTCTGCTTGGGTGAGGGGCTGTTCGCCCATGTCAGCCCGGTGGATACGCCCTCCGGCATCCTTGCGCTGATCGACGTGCCCCGGCTTCGCGACGGCGAGGACGGTCCCGGCTTCCGCGGTGATGTCCTGGTTCTGGACGCGGTCCAGGACCCTGGCAACCTCGGCACCATCCTGCGCACCGCCGCCGCCGCCGGCGTGGTCGATGTGCTGCTCACCGAGGGCTGTGCGCAGGCCTGGTCGCCGCGGGTGCTGCGTGCCGGCATGGGGGCGCATTTCGTGTTGCGCCTCCGCGAGCAGGCAGACGCCTTGGCCCTGCTCGCCGGCTTCCCCGGGGCCAGGCTCGCTACCGCGGTGGGGCCCGATGCACGAACGCTGTACGAGCTCGAACTCGACCGCCCGATCGCCTGGATGTTCGGTGCCGAAGGGCAGGGGCTGTCGCCCGCCCTGCTGCACGCCGCCGACGGGCTCGTGACGATCCCGATGGCGGCGGGGATCGAGTCGCTCAACGTGGGTGCGGCGGCGGCCATCTGTTTGTTCGAGCAACGCAGGCAGCGCCTGGCGCACGCCTTCTCAAGGTAAGCGGGCCGCCCGCATCCGTTTTGCTACCATCTTGTCCATTGCGTTTCCGTGTTCTCCGAGCAACATGATCCTCGTCATTTCTCCTGCGAAGGCGCTCGACTTCGAGACTCCGCCGACCACCGACGTCCATACCCAGCCGGACTTCCTCGATCACGCCGAGGAACTCATCGGCATCCTGCGGCAGCGTTCGCCAGCCGAGATCGCGGAGCTGATGTCGCTGTCGGATCCGCTCGCGACGCTGAACGTGGCGCGCTATGCGAGTTGGTCGCGGCCCTTCGACGAACGCAATGCGAAACAGGCCGTGCTTGCCTTCAACGGCGACGTCTACGAAGGCCTTTCAGCTTCGACGCTGAGCGAGGCGGACCTGCGCTGGGCACAGGATCACCTGCGCATCCTGTCTGGGCTGTACGGCGTGTTGCGTCCGCTCGACCTCATGCAGGCCTACCGGCTGGAAATGGGGACGCGCCTCGCGAATCCGCGCGGCAAGGATCTGTATGCCTTCTGGGGCGAGCGCATCACCACCGAACTCAACGGCCTGCTGGCGCGCGAGGCGGAGCAGGGGCGCGCGCCGGTGCTGCTGAATCTCGCCTCGGATGAGTACTTCAAGGCAGTGAAGGCAAGGGCGATCAAGGGGCCCATCGTCACGCCGCGGTTCGAGGACTGGAAGGCGGGTCGCTACAAGATCATCAGCTTCCATGCGAAGCGCGCACGCGGGCTTATGAGCCGCTTCGTGATCGAGAACCGCGTCGACGACGTCGCGGCGCTGCGGGGTTTCGACTCCGAGGGCTACGCCTTCGCCGCGGAGGCATCCGATGTCGACACGCCGGTCTTCCGCCGTCGCCTGGAGTGAGAACCGACATGCGCATCAGCTCGAATTTCGACTCCGGCGCGATCGAGGTCGTCAGCCTGGATGATCCTCAGGACATCCGCCTGAAACTGCGCGCCGACAACGCCGCCGACTTCCGCCAGTGGTTCCACTTTCGCCTGCATGGCGGGGAGGGTACCGCGTTGCGCATGGTGTTCGAGAACGCCGCAGAGGCGGCCTACCCGGATGGCTGGCCCGCCTACCGCTGTGTAGCATCCTACGACCGCCAGAACTGGTTCCGCATCCACTCGACACGCTACGAGGACGGCACGCTGATCGTCGAGCACACACCCGAGCGCGACACCGTCCATTACGCCTACTTCGAGCCGTATTCCTTCGAACGCCATCTCGACCTGCTCGGCCGCGCCGACGGCTCGCCCTTCGCCAGCCTGCGCAATCTCGGTGCGACCGTCGAAGGCCGGGACCTGGACATGATCGTGGTGGGCCGGCCGACGCCGGAACGAAAGCCAGTGTGGATCATCGCGCGTCAGCACCCGGGCGAGACGATGGCCGAATGGTTCGTCGAAGGCCTGCTGGAGCGCCTGCTCGACCCCGCGGACGCCGTGGCACGCAAGGTGCGTGAACATGCGGTGCTGTACATCGTGCCGAACATGAACCCGGACGGCTCGGTGCTCGGCAATCTGCGCACCAATGCGGCAGGATGCAATCTCAATCGCGAGTGGAAGGAACCCCACCCCGGGGCCAGCCCGGAAGTCTTCCTGGTGCGCGAGGAGATGCAGCGCACCGGGTGCGACCTCTTCCTCGACATCCACGGCGACGAGGCATTGCCCTACGTGTTCTTTTCCACCGCCGAAGAGGTGCCCGGCTTCACCGCCGAAGCGGCCACCCGCCAGGCGCGCTTCATCGAGTCGTTCGCGGCGGTAAGCCCGGATTTTCAGACCGAAGAAGGCTACAAGCCGGGGCGTTTCGGTGAAGAACTGTTGACTCTGGCGAGCAAATGGGTGGCAAACCACTTCGGCTGCGTGTCACTGACGCTGGAGATGCCCTTCAAGGACAATGCCAGGCTTCCGGACGGCCAGACCGGGTGGAACGGCGCGCGCAGCAAGCGCCTGGGTGCGGCCATGCTCAATCCGATACTGCGCCACCTGTGTGAGGGCCGCTGACGCGGCGGCTGCATCACCGGTGCGCGAGTGGCCAGGCTTCGGGCGGGCGATCGCGACTCCCGGCGATCCCGCGGGCCCACGGCGACTTCTTCGCAGAAGGAGCCGATCGGGCCGCGATGTCGTGCGCTGGTCGCGGTCGAGCCCGCTCCTAAACTGAAGTTGCGCTGCCGCTAAGGGCCGTGAGGATGGCCTGAGCACACGCCACGCCGGAGCGCACGGCCGACTCGAGGGTGGCCGGATAGTCCGATTCCACGTAGTCGCCGGCGAGCCACAAGCCCGGTAGCGGCGTGCGGATGCCCGGTCGGAAAATGCCGGGCCGACAGGCGATGGTCGCGCGCTTTTCCACGATCACCTGCGACCACTCGGGCGCGGGCAGGCGGCGTCCGAGCTGACGCTCGAGCTGCGCGTGGGTGGCGAGGATGAGTTCGTCGCGCGGCATCTGCTCATGTGCGCCGCGTGCGCTGATCACGCAGGCGATCAGGCCTTCGTGGCCGCCCAGCCGACCGCGGTCGAAAGCCCACTGCGCCGGCCCGGCCGTGCCGCCGCTGACGAGCCCGATCATCGGCCAGGGCAGTCGCTGACCGCGGCCCAGGGCCAGATAGACGGTGACGATCGGCTCGTAGGGCAGGGCTTCGAGCTGGGCGGCGAGGCGGTCACAGGCGCCGGTGGACGCCAGCAGCGGCGCGGCATGATAGGGCGCCGTCGCCAGGACCACCTGCTGCCACGGCTGGCTGCCGGGATCGCCCTCCAGGCGGAAACCGCCCTCGACCGGACGGATGGCCGAGATGGCATTGCCGGTGCGCAGCTTGCCGCGTCGGGTGGCCAGGTAGCGCGCGGCAGGCACCGGAAACAGTTCGGACAGGTCGACGCGCGGGATCAGCAACTCGCTGGCGGCGGCGCTGGACGCCAGGCTGTCGCGCAGCACGTTGGCAAAGACCTGCGCGCAGGCTTCGGCAACCGGCGTGTTCAGCGCGGCTACGCACAGCGGTTCCCACACGAGCTGGATCAGCGCGGGCGTCTGGCCGCTCGTACGCAACAGGTCGGCCACTGTCGCCCCGGGCGTGACGCGGAAACCATTTCGCTTGAGGCTGCGCATCAATTTCAGCATCGCCAGGCGATCCCGCCAGGTCAGCCCCTGCGCGCGCAGCAGCCCCACCGCAAGATGGAAGGGGGCCGGCAGCGAGGCGGCCCTGAGGTGCAGCCTGCCTGGCACATGAAGCGTCAGCGGCAGGCGCTCGAGCTGACGCGGCGAGCCGCCGGTCAGCCGCAGCAGGCGGGTCAGCTCGACATACGCGCCGATAAGGATGTGCTGGCCGTTATCGACGCGCCAGTGCAGATCCTTGTGCACGACGCGCGCGCGCCCGCCCAGCGTGTGCGAGCGCTCGAACACCGTGACATGCAGCCCGCGGCGCGCGAGTTCGACCGCGCACGCAAGTCCGGCGTAGCCGGCCCCGATCACCGCGACTGCCGGCACGCTCATCGGCTCAGCCCTTGAACCAGGTCACACCCGCCAGCCACACCTTGCGCAGCGGCGTCAGCGAGGTGCGACGGTCCAGCACCTGGAAGCCATCGGCGGCGATCTCGCGCAACAGCGTGCGGTAGATGGCCGCCATCACCAGGCCGGGGCGCTGGGCCTTGCGATCGACAGCGGGCAGGCTGGCGAAGGCCTGCTCGTAGAACTGCTCGGCGCGCTGGGCCTGGAAGCTCATCAGCTCGCGGAAGGCGTCGGAGTAGCGCGCCTCCAGGATGTCCCGGGCCGGGACGTCGAAACGCTGCAGATCCTCGATCGGCAGGTAGATGCGGCCACGGCGCGCATCCTCGCCCACGTCGCGGATGATGTTGGTGAGCTGGAACGCGAGCCCCAGGTCGTGCGCATACTTCAGCGTCTGCCTGTCCCGGTAGCCGAATATCTCCGCCGCCAGCAGCCCGACCACGCTCGCCACGCGGTAGCAGTAGAGCTGCAGGGCCTTGAAATCGAGGTAACGCGTCTGCGACAGGTCCATCGCCATGCCGTCGATGATCTCGAGCAACTGCTCCTGCGGCAGGTTGAATCCGGCGTTGACGTCCTTGAGGGCATGTCCGACCGGGTGCGTCGGCGTACCGCCGTACACTCGCGCCACCTCCTGTCGCCACCATTCCAGCTTGGTCTGGGCGATCGACAGGTCGTGGCACTCGTCCACCACGTCGTCGACCTCGCGGCAGAACGCATACAGGGCGGTGATCGCCTGCCGTCGCTCGGGTGGCAGGAACATGAAGCTGTAGTAGAAGCTCGAGCCGCTCCTGGCCGCCTTCTGCTGACAATACTCGTGGGGATTCATGCAGGTTTCCAGTTGAGGGCCCGCCAGCCCAGCCGCAGCCAGTCGCGCTTGCCCAGCGTCGGGCGGTGCCGGAAGACGTCGTAGCCGGCCACTTCGATGCGTTCGAGGATGCGCAGCCCGCCCAGCACGACCAGGCGCAGCTCCCAGCCGATGCGTCCGCGCAGCCGCGTCGCCAACGCTGCGCCCTCCAGCATCATCGTTCGCGCGCGTTGCACCTCGAAGGCGAGCAGGGCGCGCCAGGCGGCATCGACGCCGAGTCGGCCATCCACGATGGCGCCGATCGTCGCATCCTGCACGCCGAAGCGTGCCATGTCGTCCTGCGGCAGATAGACGCGGTTCTTGCGCCAGTCGAGCGCGACATCCTGCCAGAAGTTGATGAGCTGCAGGCTCGTGCAGATGCGGTCGGAGAGCAGCAGGTTGTCGGGCGTGGCCTCCTCGTACAAGTGCAGCAGCAAGCGGCCCACCGGGTCTGCCGAGCGCCGGCAGTAGTCGCGCAGCTCGGTGAAATCGGCATAGCGTGTCTTGCCCACGTCCTGGCTGAAGGCGTCGAGCAGATCGCGCAGCAACTGCACCGGAAGACGATGCTCCCGCACCACCCGGCCCAGCCGGTCGAACATCGGCGCCAGTCCGGCATCGCGCACCGGCGCGCCGCGCTCGGTGGCGTCGAGCGCGAGTCGGTAGTTGTGCAGCCGGGCGAGCCTCGTCACCGCCGGCGCATCGCCTTCGTCGGCGACGTCGTCCGCACTGCGCGCGAATTGGTAGATCGCCTCCACCGGTTCGCGCAGCGATGCCGGCAGCAGCATTGAGGCGACAGGAAAGTTCTCGTAGTGATCGACGGGCATGGCGGAGGGGGCGACGGGGCGCAGACGCTGGACCTTTGGCGCGTGCGGGGCGGCCGGAGTATAAGCGAAGACGCCCGTCGGGCACTTTTCCCTTGCTCGCGGAGTCATTGCGGCCATGTTGAGAATTCATTCCCTCGTCAAGACGCTGCCTGGCTCCCCGCCGCGCACGCTGTTCGACGATCTGGCGCTGCAGGTCGAGTCCGGCGAGTGCGTCGCCATCGTCGGCGAATCCGGCGCGGGCAAGTCCACGCTGCTCAACTGCATCGCCGGCCTGGATGCGGTCGACCGCGGCAGCATCGTCATCGGCGGGCAAGAGGTCTGCGGCCTCGACGACGACAGCCTCGCGCGCTTGCGCCGGGTGCAGTTCGGCTTCGTGTTCCAGGCTTTTCACGTGCTGCCGCATCTGAGCGTGCTGCAGAATGTGGCTCTGCCACTGTGGCTGCTCGGGACCACCGATGCGCAAGCCGATGCCCGCGCGCAGGCGATGCTCGAGCGCGTCGGGCTCGGTGGCCGCGGCGCCGACGCGCCGCACGTATTGTCCGGGGGCGAGCTTCAGCGCGTCGCCATCGCCCGCGCGCTGGTGCATCGGCCGGCGCTGGTGCTGGCGGACGAGCCCACCGGCAACCTCGATCCGGAGCGTGCCGCGAGCATCCTTGGCCTGTTGCTGGAACAGATCCGCGCAGGCGGCGCTGCCGGCATCCTGGTGACGCACTCTCGCGCCGCGGCGCGGCGTGCCGATCGCGTGCTCGAACTCGACCGCGGACGGCTCGCAGACATCGGCCGGCTCGAATGAGCAGCGTGCTGCGCCGGATCTTCGTCGCCAGCCTGCTCAAACGTCGGCTGGCGAGTACGCTGTCGCTGCTGTCGATCGCGCTCGGCGTGGCGCTTGGTCTGGCGGTCCAGATCATCCATGGCGCCGCGCTGGACGAGTTCGGCCAGGGCATACGGCGCATGTCCGGCGTCGCCGACCTGCAGGTGGTGGGTGCGCGCGAGGGCTTCGATGAGGGGCTTTACGCGGTGCTGGCCCTGCGGCCCGAAGTGGCCGAGGCGAGCCCGGTGCTCGAGATCGAAGCGCGCATCCCGGGCGCGACCACGCCCTTGCGCATCCTCGGCATCGATCTGTTCCGGGTCGCATACGTGCAAGCGCAACTGCTGCCGGTGCCCGACCGCGCACCGACGGTGATGACCGATCGCATGGCTGCCTTGCGCGACGACGCGGTGTTCCTGTCGGATGAGGCGGAAGCCTTCCTGCTTCCGGATGGCGCGGTGCACGGCGAGGAAGGTTCCCGCCGGCTCACGGTGCAATCGGGCCTGCAAGTGCATGAATTGAACGTCGCGGGGCAGGTGCCCGGCGCGCGCGAGCGCCTCGGCGTGATGGACATCGCGGCGGCCCAGGACGTCTTCGGTCGCACCGGCCTGCTGACGCGAATCGACCTGCGCCTTGTGGCAGGCCTGGATGTGGCGCAGGCGATCGCCGCCCTGTCGCCGCTGCTGCCTGCCGGTGTCGTGCTGCGGCCGGTCGAGGAGGCCGCGACCGAGGCCGCCGGCCTGTCGCGCGCCTATCGCGTAAATCTCACCATGCTGGCGGCGATCGCGCTGCTGACGGGCGGCTTCCTGGTCTTCTCCGCGCAATGGCTCGCCGTCGTACGCCGCCGACGGGAGTTCGGCGTGTTGCGCGCCCTCGGACTGGAGCGCGGACAACTCGTGCACGGGCTGCTCGCCGAGGGCGCGGTGATCGGCTGCGCCGGCGGTGTCGTCGGGGTGGCCCTGGCCCACGGTCTGGCCGCGCTGGCGTTCCGCCTCGCGGGCGCCGACCTCGGCGCCGGATTCTTCCAGGGCATGGCGCCGACGTTACGCTTCGATCTGCCGCTGTCTGCCGGCTACTTGTGCCTGGGAATCGCCGCCGGTGTCGGCGGCACCTGGCTGCCCGCGCGCGAGGCGGCCCGCGTCGCACCGGTACGCGCGCTGCACGTGGCCGGCGTTGCTGGCGGGGCGTTCCGGGCCGGACGGGCCCGCGCCGCGGCCGCCTTCAGCGCCCTCGCGCTCGCCGGCCTCGCCTGCCTGCTGCCGCCCGTCGGCGGTATTCCTCTGGGAGGCTACGCTGCGGTGGTCGCCATCCTCGCTGCCGCCATCCTCGCCTTGCCGGCCTTGACGGTGCTGGTTACGAAGCTCCTTGCCGGGGGGCGGCATCCGCTCTGGCGACTGGCGCGGGCGCGTTTCGTCGCATCGCCGCAGCAGGTGGTGGTGGCCGGCGCCGGCGTGGTGGCGAGCGTCGCCTTGGCCTCGGCTATGGCGATCATGGTCAATTCCTTCCGCTTGTCGGTGGACGACTGGCTGACCCAGGTTCTGCCCGCCGATCTTTATCTGCGGGCCTCCTCGTCGGCGGCCAGCGGTTATCTCGACGACGCGGCATTGGGGCGCATCCGCGCGCTGCCGGGTGTGGCCGGCGTCGATACCGTGCGCGCGGTCAACCTCAGGCTCGATGCCGCAAGCCCGCCGATCACGCTGCTGGCGAGGCCGGTGGCGCAGGGCTGGGGGTTGCCGCTGGTGGCGGGCGGGATGCGCCCGCCGCCCGCGAATGCGGAACTGCCGCCGGCGTGGATCTCCGAGGCGGTCGCCGATGGCCACCGCCTGGCACCGGGCGAACGCCTGACCCTGCCCATCGGCGGGGCGATGCGCAGCTTCGCGGTCGCCGGTGTCTGGCGCGACTACGCCCGTCAGCATGGTGCCGTCGTCATCGAACGGGCAACCTACGTGGCGATGACCGGCGATGCGCGCATCAACGACGTCGCGATCCGTCTCGCACCGGGTCACGATGCGGGCGAGGTTGCAACCGCGCTGCGCGCGCTTTTCGGCGCGGAGCGGGTGGACATCGCCCGACCGGGCGAGATTCGCGCGATCACGCTGCAGATCTTCGACCGCACCTTCCTGATCACCTATCTGATGGAGGCGGTCGCCGTCGCGATCGGTCTGTTCGGCATCGCCACGACCTTCGCGGCGCAGGCGGCAACGCGCAAGGGTGAGTTCGGCATGCTGCGCCACTTCGGCCTCACACGCCGCGACATCGGCCGCCTGCTGGCGCTGGAAGGGGTGCTGGCCTGCCTGATGGGTGTGCTGACGGGGCTGCTCGGCGGCGCCGCGTTGTCGGTGGTCCTGATCGAAGTGATCAACCGGCAGAGCTTTCACTGGAGCATGGATTTCGCCGTGCCTTGGGGCGCCCTGGTGCTGTTCGCTGTTAGCCTCGTGTTGCTGGCCGGCTGGGTGGCGCGGCTTGCCGGGGCGCACGCGATGCGCCAGTCCGCCGTGCTGGCAGTGAAGGAGGATTGGTGATGAGGGGCCCGAGTGCGGCACGGACGGGGGAGGGCGGCAATGTCCGGCGCTTCATGTGCGGCCTGCTGCTGTGGCGCGCGCTGTTCGGGTTTGCGGGCGGCGCTTGCGCCCAAACCGATGGTGACGCCGTCTTCGCACCGGTCCGGCCGGACACGGTGCTCGAATTCCCGCGCGATCTCGGCGCGCATCCCGAGTTTCGCACCGAGTGGTGGTACGTGACCGGCTGGGTCACCGACGAGGCGGGCGTCGACCGCGGCTTCCAGGTGACCTTCTTTCGCGTACGCACCGCCATCGGCGAGCGCAGCAGGAGCCGCTTCGCACCCCGGCAACTGGTGCTGGCGCATGCTGCCATCGCCGACCCTGCCGTCGGCCGGCTGCGACATGCCGAGCGCGCCGAGCGCGCGCTGCCTCCGCTGGTCGGTGCCGATGAGGGCCGAACGCGTACCTGGGTGCGCGACTGGTCACTCGACTGGGATGGGGAGCGCTACCGCACGCGGATTGCAGCGGAGGGTTTCTCGTTCGAGCTCGATTTCGTGCCCGACGGGCCACCGCTGCTGAACGGTCATGGTGGCTTCAGCCAGAAGGCTTCGGACCCGAAGCACGCCAGCCACTACTACAGTCGTCCGCAACTCGTGGTGCGGGGCGACTTGCGGCTCGACGGCGAGCGCCATGCGGTGCGCGGCCGCGCCTGGCTCGACCATGAGTGGTCCAGCGAGCTGATGCCGGAGCGTGCGCGGGGCTGGGACTGGATCGGCATCAACCTTCACGAGGGCGGATCGCTGATGGCCTTCCGCATGCGTGACGCCGACGGCCATCCGATGTGGAGCGCACTGACCCTGGTCGAAGGAGGCCGGACGCGGCGCGGCGAAGGACCGGACGCCGTGCGTTTCGTGCCGCTGCGCACCTGGCGCTCGCCTCGTACCGGCGCCGACTACCCGGTGGAGTGGGAGCTGGAGCTTCCGGCCAGCACAGCCGGCGATCGCGTCAGACGGCTGCGCCTGGTACCCCTGATGGACGACCAGGAACTCGACAGCTCGCGTTCGGCCGGCGCGATCTACTGGGAAGGCGCGGTGCGCGTCCTGGCCGCCGGCGACGCGTCGGCAGGCAACGAGATTCCCGGGCCTGCGCGTGAGATCGGCCGTGGCTATCTGGAGATGACCGGTTATGCCAATCGACCCCGGATGTGAGGCGGGGAAATCCAGGCAAACGAGCAAGGCGGGTGAGCTCTTGTGAGCGCGGCAAGCGCGAGCCTGGCGTCCGGCAGGGCACAGGTATCCGATGGCAAGGTCAAGAACGACTCAGCGAGCGCGGAGCAACACGGCGCCATGCCTTCGTACTCATTTTCGTCCCGTCCGGCAGCATTGCACGCCTTGGCCTGCGGCGCCGATGCGATAATCCGGCCGGCGTAATTTCCGCGACGCGAAGGCAGGGGTCATGAAGGTTCTGTTGCTGGGTGCCAATGGGCAGGTGGGCTGGGAGCTTCAGCGCTCGCTCGCACCGGTGGGTGATGTGGTGGCACTCGGTCGCATGGGCGGCGATGGGCTGTGCGGCGACCTTGCGCGCCCTGATGAACTCGTGGCCAGCGTACGTCGCGTGGCCCCGGACGTGATCGTCAATGCCGCAGCCTATACGGCCGTCGACAAGGCGGAGAGCGAACCCGACCTTGCCCGCGCGATCAACACCGAGGCCGTGCGCCGCCTGGCCGCCGAGGCAGCCACCCTGGGCGCCTGGCTGGTGCATTACTCCACCGACTACGTCTTCGACGGCAGCGGTGACCACCCGTGGCGCGAGGATGCCGCCACCGGCCCGCTGTCCGTGTACGGCCGCAGCAAGCTCGAGGGCGAGGAGGCGATCCGCGCCAGCGGCTGTCGCCATCTGATCCTGCGCACGTCGTGGGTGTATGCGGCGCGCGGCGGCAACTTCGCCCGCACGATGCTGCGACTGGCGGCCGAGCGTGACCGTTTGACCGTGATCGCCGACCAGATCGGTGCGCCCACCGGCGCCGAACTGATCGCCGACGTCAGCGCCCACGCCTTGCGCAGCGCATTGCGCGACGACAAGCTGTCCGGCATCTATCACCTGGCCGCATCGGGCGAAACGAGCTGGCATGGCTACGCCCGCTTCGTCATCGATGAGGCTCGCGCGTTGGGCCTTGCACTGAAGGTGACGGACATCGCCCCCATCCCGACCTCGGAATATCCGACCCCCGCACGGCGCCCACTGAATTCGCGCCTCGACACCGCGCGGCTGCGCGACCTCTTCGGCCTCGCGCTGCCCGACTGGCGCATCGGCGTGCGGCGCATGTTGCGCGAGGTCCTGCAGTAGGCCGGTCCGGCTCCGCCACCGCCCTGTGGCCAGTTTCGACCATTGAAGATTCGACGATTGAGAACGAGATCCAGCAGATGACGATCAAGAGCGTAATCCTTTCCGGCGGATCCGGTACCCGCCTGTGGCCCGCCTCGCGCGAGACCTATCCGAAGCAATTGCTGCCGCTCACCGGGGAAAACTCCCTGCTGCAGGAGACGGCACTGCGGCTGAAGGGCTTCGAAGCGACGGAGGTCGATCCGCGCCCGATCGTCGTGAGCAACGAGGAATATCGCTTCATCATCGCGGAACAGTTGCGCCAGATCGGCGTCCGTTCGCCGCAGATCGTGCTCGAGCCGGTCGGCCGCAATACCGCGCCGGCGCTGACGCTGGCCGCCCACGTGGCGAGCGAGGAGGGCGATCCGGTGTTGCTGGTGATGCCGGCCGACCACGTCATCGCCGACGTCGACGCCTTCCAGCGCGGCATTGCCGAAGGCGCCGTACTCGCGGCCGGCGGGGCGCTGGTCACCTTCGGCATCGTTCCCGATCGCCCCGAAACCGGCTATGGCTACATCCGCGCGGGCGATGTGCCCATGGGGGCCGACACCGCGCGCAGTCTGCTCGAGTTCGTCGAGAAACCTGATGCCGAGACGGCGCAGACCTATGTGGAAAGCGGCCAGTATTTCTGGAATAGCGGCATCTTCATGATGAAGGCCTCGGTGTGGCTGCGTGCCATCGCACAGTGCAATCCGGCGATGGCCACCGCCTGCGGCGAGGCAGCAACCGGATCTCAGCGCGACGCCGACTTCCTGCGTGTCGAGCGCGCTGCGTTCGAGCGCTGCCCGTCGGATTCGATCGACTACGCGGTCATGGAGCGGCTGCCGTCGGCGCCGGAACTCGGCGCCGGCGTGGTCGTGCCGCTGTCGGCGGGCTGGTCCGACGTCGGCGCGTGGGATGCGCTGTGGGCGGTGTCGGACAAGGACGCCCAGGGCAACAGCGCTCGCGGCGAAGTGATGTTCGAGGCAAGCCGCAACACGCTGGTGCATGCCAACAACCGCCTGGTGGCGGCGATCGGATGCGAGGACATGGTGGTCGTGGAAACGCCCGACGCGGTGATGGTCGCGCACAAGAGCCGCACACAGGACGTGAAGAAGGTCGTCGCCCGACTGAAGGCCGAAGGCCGCAGCCTCGCGCAAAGCCATCGCAAGGTGTATCGGCCGTGGGGCTGGTACGACTCGATCGATGCCGGCGAGCGCTTCCAGGTCAAGCGCATCGTGGTCAATCCGGGTGCCAAGCTCAGCCTGCAGATGCACCATCATCGCGCCGAGCACTGGATCGTCGTGCGCGGTACGGCCGAGGTGACCTGCGGCGAAAAGGTCTTCCTGCTGGCGGAAAACGAGTCGACCTACATACCTCTGGGCCACAGGCACCGTCTAGCCAACCCGGGCCGGCTGCCGCTGGAGATCATCGAAGTCCAGTCGGGCGGCTATCTGGGCGAAGACGACATCGTTCGCTTCGACGACAAGTACGGACGTGCCGGGCAATGACACCACCGCCGGCCGCCGCCACGCCGCGGCGTGGCGGCGGCCGGCGCGTGTATAATGCGCGCGCTTCACGAGCGCGCCGGTTACGCGGGGATGGCGGAATTGGTAGACGCACTGGATTTAGGTTCCAGCGCCGCAAGGCGTGAGAGTTCGAGTCTCTTTCCCCGCACCATGTTTCTTGAGTCGAATGTGTGTAGGCAAAACAGCGATAATGTGCATTATGTAAACGTAAAAACCGATAGCTTAACCGCTGTCAGTAATCTCGTTCCGTTCACATGGGCGCCGCACAAGCGTGGCCCAAGGCCGGATGTCGCCGCGGCCAAAGCACGCCAGATCGCGCAGCCGACAGCCGAGAACGATCGACGGCCGTGACGCAGCCCTCGACGATCGGCTTGCGCGTCTGCGTCCGGCCACACCGCTGCTGTTCCGCGGTTCTCTCACCCGCCGGCGACATCCGATTCGCCCATGCTCGAAGGGCCGCTGACGCAGATCGAGGTGTGATTC
>SHNC01000283.1 GCA_004295105.1 Betaproteobacteria bacterium
GGCCAGCGCCTTTAGCACTTCGTCGGCCTTCTGGGGGGCTGCCTTCGTCAGGTCGACGTCGGCGCGCTCGACGACGCTGTTGATCATCCCCTGCAGTCCCATCTTCGCGCCCTCCTCGGGCGAGAAGATGTGGCTGACGCCGTAGGCATGCAGTTCCTTGATCTCGGCTGGCACGATCACGCCGCCGCCGCCGCCGAACACCTTGATGTTCTCGCCGCCGTTGGCGCGCAGCAGGTCGATCATGTACTTGAAGAACTCGACATGGCCGCCCTGGTAGCTGGTGATGGCGATGCCCTGAACGTCTTCCTGCAGCGCCGCGTTCACGATTTCGCCGACTGAGCGGTTGTGCCCGAGGTGGATGACCTCCGAACCGGTCGACTGCAGGATGCGACGCATGATGTTGATCGAGGCGTCGTGGCCATCGAACAGCGCCGCCGCGGTGACGAAGCGCACCTTGTTCTTCGGCTTGTAGGGTGACAGCTTGTGCGCCACGCTCAGGTCGGTCATCTCGGTCTCCTCCAACGGTTGAATGTCTGTTTTCGAATGGTAGAAGGCGGCCATCGACATTGCCATTGTTGCAATGGACGATGATCGTGCAAAATCCGCCAGAATGCCTGGCCACATCTTCGAGGGCCGTCGCACCACCGCCATGCCCCGCCCCGCCGCTCCGGCCGCCCATGCTTCGCCCCGCGCCTACCGCAGCCGTGCGACGGTGGCGATGGGTTTCGTCACCGGCATGCTGTCCGGGATGCGCAGGCGGGGCCGCGACCCTGCCCCCATACTCGCTGCCAGCGGCATCGATCTTGCAGACGTTGCCAGCCGCATCCCGGTCGATCGCTATGCGGCCTTGTACAACCGGGTGGTCGCCGAGCTCGACGACGAGGGCTTCGGCCTCTTCGGCCGCAGCATGCCGCCGGGCAGCTTCGAGTTCCTCTGCCGCGGCATGCTGGGCGCCCCGACGCTGGCCGAGGCCCTGGCGCGCGCGGCGCGCTTCTTGCGCATCGTGCTGCCCGATCTCGAAGTCGTCCTTCACCGCGACCATGGCCGCGCGGAACTCGGCATCATCGAAAGGCAGCCGCTGACGGCCGACCGCGATGACCCGGCGCGCGTGTTCGCCTTTGAGTGGCTGCTGCGCCTGCTGCATGGGGTGGCGTGCTGGTTCGTGGGCCGCGGGCTGGCGCTCGATGCGGTGAGCTTTCCCTACGCGCGCCCGCCGCATGCCGACGACTACGCGCTGGTGTACACCGAGCACTCGAGCTTCGGCAGCGAATCGCTGCGGGCCAGCTTCCAGGCCAACCTGCTGGATCTGCCGATCCGCCGCGACGAGGCCGCACTCACCGAATTCCTGGACGGCGCGCCAGGCAAGATCTCGATGCTGTACCGCCGCGACCGCGAGATGGTGTTCCGCGTGCGCGACCTGCTGCGCGACGCCCTGCCCGCCAGCCTGTCGCTGGAAGAGGTCGCTGGCGGCCTGCACGTATCTCCACGCACGCTGCACCGCCGCCTGCAGGAGGAAGGCGCCAGCTTCCGCAGCATCAAGGACGCCATCCGCCGCGACATCGCGCTTGCCCGCCTGACCAAGACGCAACAGCCGATCGCGCAACTGGCCGCCGAGCTGGGTTACGCCGACACCTCGGCCTTCTACCGCGCCTTCGTGGCCTGGACCGGCATGTCTCCGGAGCAGTTCCGGCGTCGGCTGATCGATCGCGGAAACGGACTTCAGAAGGTCGCGCGATAGACCATGCCCGCCTGCACATCGCGCTCGCCGGCGACGTGGTCGGCGTTGTCGCGCAGCGCGGCGACCCAGGACAGGCTGGTGGTGCCCGACAGCGGCATCGCGCAGTCGGGCAATGGAAGAAGTCACGAGGCGGGCAGTCCGCGGCCACGACGCGCGACGGCAGGTCGAATGGCACAGCCATCGCGGTGCAAGTTGTGCAAACATCGCTCCGACAAGGACAACACCCCGTCCATCCGGAGACACGTCGCCCATGGTGAAGCCTGCCAATGCCGCGCCCGACGCCCAGGCCTTCACGCCGGAGCAGTTGCGCCGGCACGACCTGATTCTTGCGGGGCTCGACCTCCTCGATCAGGCGATCGCCGTGTTCGACACCGCACCCAAGCTCGTCACCTGGAACAAGGCCCTGGTGCGCCTGCTCGACTTCCCGGAGGCGCTGGTGCGGGTGGGCACGCCGTTCGAGGCCTTCGTGCGCTTCAACGCCGAACGCGGCGAATACGGCGAGGGCGACATCGAGACGCTGGTCGCGCAGCGCATGGCGGCGGCACGCGCCTTCCAGCCCCACTATGTGGAGCGCGCGCGGCCCAACGGCACGGTGCTGGCGGTGCGCGGCGTGCCGATTCCCAACCTCGGCTTCGTGTCGCTGTGGACCGACATCACCGAGCAGCGCCGCTACGAGGCGGTGATCCAGCAGCAGAACGCGCAGCTCGAGGCGCGTGTGCGCGAGCGCACGGCGGAGCTCGAACAGGCCAACAGCGAGATCGACCAGATCGCCGGCGCATTGCGTCGCAGCGAGCACCGCCTGCAACTGATCATCGATTCCATCCCGGCGCTCATCGCCTATGTGGACAGCGGCGAGATCTACCGCTTCGCCAACCGCGGTTATGCCGAATGGTTCGGCTATCCGAAGGACGAGATCGTCGGCCGCAGCATCCGCGAGGTGGTCGGCGAGGAGGCGTATGCCCAGATCCGCCCGCAGGTCGATCGCGCGCGCGCCGGCGAGCGCGTGTGCTACGAATACAGCCGCGCCGGGGGCAACGGTCGTACGCTGTATGCGCGCAGCGTGGTCGTACCCGAGATCGGCGCCGACGGCCGCACGGTGGTCGGCTTCTTCGTCATGACCACCGACATCACCGAACAGAAGGCCAACCAGGCGGCCCTGGTGCAGGCGCAGAAGATGGAGGCGGTGGGCCAGCTCACCGGCGGTCTCGCGCACGATTTCAACAACCTGCTCACCATCATCATCGGCAACCTGGCGGCGCTGCAGGACCGGCCCGAGGGCGAGAGCGTCGCGCAATACGTCGATCCGTCGCTGCAGGCCGCGCGCCGCGGCGCAGAGCTGATCCGCCGCCTGCTGGGATGCTCGGGCCGGCAGACGCTGGAGCCGACCGCGGTGGAGGTCGGCTCGCTGGTGCACAACATGACCCACCTGCTGGTGCGCACGCTGGGCGAGACGATCAAGGTGCGGCTGCGGCTGCCGGGCGAACCGCTGCACGCGCTGGTCGACCCGCATCAGCTCGAGAACGCGATCCTGAACCTGGCGCTGAACGCGCGCGACGCCATGCCCGACGGCGGCGAGCTGACGATCGCGGTGACGCTTCGCTCGCTCGACGCGGCACTGGCACGCGCCGCCGAGGTGCCGGCGGGCGACTACGTGCAGATCGACGTGTCGGACACCGGCTGCGGCATCGACCCGGCGCTGCTGCCACGCGTGCTGGAACCCTTCTTCACCACCAAGCCCTTCGGTGGCGGCAGCGGCCTGGGGCTGTCGATGGTCTACGGCTTCGTGCGCCAGTCGGGGGGCAATCTGCGCATTCTCAGCACGCCGGGCAAGGGCACGAACGTGCGCTTCGTGCTGCCGATGACCTTTGCGCCGCAGGCGGTGGGCGCGGAGGTCGAGCGTCCGGCGCGCAGCCTGCCGCTGCACGACGGCCCGGTGCTGCTGGTGGAGGACGAGCCGGAGGTGCGCAAGGTGATCCGCATGCAGCTCGCCGCACTCGGCCATCCGGTCATCGAGGCCGGTGACGGCATCGAGGCGCTGAACCTGCTGGAGAACGTGGCCGACATCGCCATCCTGGTCAGCGACACGGTCATGCCCGGCGGCATCGGCGGACCGGAACTGGCAGCGCGCGCCCGCGCGCTGCGTCCCGGCCTGCCGGTGCTGCTGATCACCGGCTACGCCAGCGAAAGCCTCACCGCCGGCACCGCGCCGGATGTTCCGGTACTGCGCAAACCCTTCGACCAGCCCGCGCTTGCCGACGCCCTCGCCGAGCTCCTGGAAGCCAGCCCATCATGACCCAGCCACGCTCCGACTCCGCCGCCAACATCTTCGTGCTCGAGGACGAACCCGACATCGCACGCCTGATCTGCGCCAGCCTCGGTGACTATGGTTTCCGCTGCGAGCACCTCAGCACGGGTCGCCAGTTGCTGTCGCGCGCACGGCAGGCGACGCCCGACCTGTGCATCATCGATCTGGGCCTGCCCGACATGGATGGCATGCAGGTGGTGCGCGAGCTGCAGGAAGGCAGCCCGTGCGCGGTGCTGATCCTGACCGGGCGCAACGACGTGACCGATCGCGTACTCGGTCTGGAGCTGGGCGCGGACGACTACATCGTGAAGCCCTTCGAGCCGCGTGAACTCGTCGCGCGCGTGCGCTCCATCCTGCGCCGCTATCAGCGCGCCGCGGCGGTCGAGCCCGCCGAGCGCACGATTGCGCGCTTCTCCGGCTGGACCTTCGACAGCGCCCGTCACACCCTCACCGCGCCGGACGGGCGCGAGATCGGCTTGTCGTCCTCCGAGGCGGGCCTGCTCGCCACCCTGCTGCGCCGGCCGAACAAGATCCTGTCGCGCGAGCAACTGCTGGGCGAACGCGAGCTCGACCCCTTCGACCGCAGCATCGACGTGCGCATCTCGCGCCTGCGCCGCAAGCTGGACGACGATCCGCAGAATCCCAAGCTGATCAAGACGGTGTATGGGGCGGGGTATCTGTTCTCGGCGCAGGTTGCATGGGAGTGATCGACGGGGGGTGCTGCCCTGTCGGGGGTGTGCGCCATTTGCTCCGCGGGCTGCGGAACGAACACCGCCCCGTCCGCCGACGGGTTACAAGCACTCCCCCAAAACGAGCGCAAGCGTCGCTATAATTATGAATTCTTAATCCACTTCATACCCGGAGACCGCATCATGGCCCAGCGCCCGTTCAAGATCCTCGGCATCCAGCAGATCGCCATCGGCGGACCGAGCAAGGAAAAGCTCAAGACCCTGTGGGTCGACATGCTGGGGCTGGAAGTCACCGGCAATTTCGTGTCCGAGCGCGAGAACGTGGACGAGGACATCTGCGCCATGGGCAGCGGCCCGTTCAAGGTGGAAGTGGACCTGATGCAGCCGTTGGATGCGGACAAGAAGCCCGCCGTCCACACCACACCGCTGAACCACGTCGGCCTTTGGGTGGACGACCTGCCGAAAGCGGTCGAATGGCTGTCGGCCAACGGCGTGCGCTTCGCGCCGGGCGGCATCCGCCGCGGCGCGGCGGGTTTCGACATCACCTTCCTGCATCCGAAGGGCAATGACGAGTTTCCGATCGGAGGCGAAGGCGTGCTGATCGAACTGGTGCAGGCGCCGAAGGAAGTGGTCGACGCGTTCGCCCGGCTCGCGGCGGGCTGAGGGCGCCCTACAGCGCCGCGCCGCTGAACGTGTCGCAGGCCCGCAGCGTGCCCTGTTGCAGGCCTTCGCGGAACCAGCGTGCGCGCTGCGCCGAGGTGCCGTGGGTGAAACTGTCGGGCACCGCGTAGCCGCGTGCCTGCTTCTGCAGGCGGTCGTCGCCGGTGGCCGACGCCGCCGCAAGCCCCTCCTCGATATCGCCGGCTTCCAGCACCTTGCGCGAGCGGTCGGCGTGATGCGCCCACACGCCGGCCAGGCAGTCTGCCTGCAGTTCCAACCGCACCGACAGACGGTTGGCTTCGCGCTCCGACACACGCTGGCGCGCCTGCTGCACCTTCTCCGAGATGCCCAGCAGGTTCTGCACGTGGTGGCCGACTTCGTGCGCGATGACGTAGGCCTGGGCGAAGTCGCCGGGGGCGCCGAAGCGCGTGCTCAGTTCGTCGAAGAAGGACAGGTCGAGATAGACCTTGGCGTCGGCCGGGCAATAGAACGGACCCATCGCTGCCTGCCCCATGCCGCAGGCGCTCTGCGTGGCGCCGGTGTAGAGGACCAGGCGGGGTTGCTGATACTGGCGACCGCCGTTGCGGAAGATCGCGCCCCAGGTGTCTTCAGTATCGGCCAGCACCATCGAGGTGAAGCGAGCGATCTGATCTTCGGCACGTGAGCGCGGCTGGCTGTCCTGCACCGCCGGCGTCTGCACCACGCTCGCGGTGTTGAGCACCACGCTGGGGTCGATGCCAAAGTACCAGGCGATCAGCGCCAGCACCACGGTACCGATGCCGATCTTGCCGCCCCCGCCCAGGCGCATGCCGCCCTGGCCACGACGATCCTCGACGTTGTCGCTTTCCCTGCCGTTCTCGAAGCGCATGACAGCCTCCCGCTTTCTGGCGCTGCAACTCTGGCGACATTATGGACCGCCACAGGCGCGAGAGCCCACCGTCAGGTGGGCTCTCGTGATGTGCCGGCGCCGCGCGACATCCCGCGACGTCAGGGCGCAAGGCTCACTCGAACTCGATGATCACCTCGTCCACCGCCAGGCTGGCGCCGGGACTGGCAACCACCTTCTTCACCTTGCCGTCCTGCTCGGCCTTGAGCACGTTTTCCATCTTCATCGCCTCGATGATTGCAAGCTTCTCGCCCGCCTTCACGTCCTGGCCGACGGCGACGGACACTTCGCGCAGCAGGCCCGGCATCGGCGACAGCAGGAACTTCGACAGGTCGGGCGGCAGCTTTTCCGGCATCAGCGACAGCAGGTGAGCGGCATGCCGGGTCATCACCATCGGCTCGACCTGCAGGCCGAAGTGCGAGATGCGGTAACGCAGCCCGCGACGCTCGAGCTGAAGGCAGATCGGCTCGCCATTGACCGTGCCCTTGAACAGCAGGTCGCCGAAACGCCACTCGGACAGGATGCAGTAGGCCTTGTCGTCGCTGCGCATCAGCATGCCGCCATCGACCGGCTCGACCGCCACCGGGTAATGCCGGCCGCCCATCACCACCACCCAGTCCTTGGCCACATTGCGGCCGTGGCCGGGCATCTGGCCTTCGATCTGCACTGCGCGCTGGATGTAGCGCATGCGGGCGAAGGTGGCGATGGCGGCGAGCAAGGTCGGGTCGTCATGCGGCACCATCGACGCGTCGAAACCCTGCGGGTACTCCTCGGCGATGAAGCCGGTATTGAAGTGTCCCGAGCAGAAGCGAGGATGCTGCAGCAGCGCGGCCTGGAACGGGATGTTCGAGCTGATGCCGCGGATCACGAAGGCGTTGAGCGCGTGGCGCATGCGCTCGATCGCGTTCTGGCGGTCATGGCCATGCACGATGAGCTTGGCGATCATCGAGTCGTAGTACATCGAGATCTCGCCGCCCTCATACACACCGGTGTCGACGCGCACGCCGTGGCCTTCGGCCGGTGGCTGGAACTTCACCAGGCGGCCGGTGGAAGGCAGGAAGCCGCGGAACGGGTCTTCGGCGTTGATGCGGCATTCCATCGACCAGCCGTCGATCTTGACGTCGGCCTGGGTGAAGGACAGCTTCTCGCCGGCGGCGACGCGGATCATCTGCTCGACCAGGTCGAGCCCGGTGATGTTCTCGGTGACCGGATGCTCCACCTGCAGGCGGGTGTTCATCTCGAGGAAGTAGAAGCTCTTGTCGGCGCCGACGACGAACTCCACCGTGCCGGCGGACTCGTAGTTCACCGCGCGCGCCAGCGCCACCGCCTGCTCGCCCATGGCCTTGCGGGTGGCCGGATCGATGAAGGGCGACGGCGCCTCCTCGATGACCTTCTGGTGGCGGCGCTGGATCGAGCATTCACGCTCGTTCAGATACACATAGTTGCCGTGGGCGTCGCCGAGCACCTGGATCTCGATGTGGCGCGGCTCGACGACGAACTTCTCGATGAACACGCGATCGTCGCCGAAGGCGTTCTTCGCCTCATTGACGCAGGAGCTGAAGCCTTCGTGCGCTTCCTTGTCGTTGTAGGCGACACGCAGGCCCTTGCCGCCACCGCCGGCGGAGGCCTTGATCATGACCGGATAGCCGATCTTCTTCGCGATCTCGACCGCCTCGTCGGGGCCGGCGATGGCTTCGTTGTAGCCGGGGATGGTATTCACCCCTGCGGCCAGGGCGAGCTTCTTGGACTCGATCTTGTCGCCCATCTTGCCGACGGAGTACGCCTTCGGGCCGATGAACTTGATGCCTTCCTGTTCCAGCCGGCGCGAGAACTCCTCGTTCTCGGACAGGAAGCCGTAGCCGGGGTGGACGGCCTGGGCGCCGGTCTGCTTGCAGGCGGCGATGATCTTGTCCATGACCAGGTAGGACTCTTTCGACGGCGCCGGGCCGATGCACACCGCTTCGTCGGCGAGATCGACGTGCAGCGCGTCCTTGTCGGCCACCGAGTACACGGCGACGGTCTTGATGCCCATCTTGCGGGCGGTCTTGATGACCCGGCAGGCGATTTCACCGCGGTTCGCGATCAGAATCTTCTTAAACATGCGTGGTCTCCGCGGTGAAATCGCAGCGTGCTTCGCACGCCAGGCGGTTTGACTTCGTCGCTGCGCCGCTTCGCGGCTGGTCGCCCCGGTTCGCGATCAGGATTTTCTTGAACATGTGGATATTTCCTCGTGCGGCGATCAGAGAGGCATGTTGCCGTGCTTGCGCCACGGATTCTCGAGTTCCTTGTCCTTCAGCATCGCCAGCGAGCGGCACACGCGCTTGCGCGTGTTGTGCGGCATGATCACGTCGTCGATGAAGCCGCGGTGCGCCGCCACGAACGGGTTGGCGAAGCGCTCCTTGTATTCGGCCTCGCGCTGGGCGAGCTTCTCGGGGTCGTTCTTCTCTTCGCGGAAGATGATCTCGACCGCCCCCTTGGGGCCCATCACCGCGATCTCGGCGCTGGGCCAGGCGAAATTGACGTCGCCGCGCAGGTGCTTGGACGACATCACGTCGTAGGCGCCGCCGTAGGCCTTGCGGGTGATGATGGTGACCTTGGGCACCGTGGCTTCGGCATACGCATAGAGCAGCTTGGCGCCATGCTTGATGATGCCGCCGTACTCCTGCGAGGTGCCCGGCATGAAGCCCGGCACATCCACCAGCGTCACCACCGGGATGTTGAAGGCGTCGCAGAAGCGTACGAAGCGGGCCGCCTTGATCGAGCTCTTGATGTCGAGGCAGCCTGCCAGCACCAGCGGCTGGTTGGCGACGATGCCCACCGGCGAGCCTTCCATGCGCGCGAAGCCGATGATGATGTTCTTGGCGTAGTCGGGCTGCAGTTCGAAGAAGTCGCCGTCGTCGACCATCTTCACGATCAGCTCGTGCATGTCATAGGGCTGGTTGGGATTGTCGGGCACCAGCGTGTCGAGCGACATCTCGACGCGGTCGGCCGGATCGTAGGACGGCATCACCGGCGGCTTCTCGCGGTTGCTCGACGGGATGAAGCCGATGAAGCGGCGCGTCATCATCAGCGCCTCGACATCGTTCTCGAAGGCGAGATCCGCCACCCCCGACTTGGTATTGTGGGTGACGGCGCCGCCCAATTCTTCGGCGGTGACCTCCTCGTGCGTGACCGTCTTCACCACTTCGGGGCCGGTCACGAACATGTAGGACGAGTCCTTGACCATGAAGATGAAGTCGGTCATCGCCGGGCTATACACCGCGCCGCCGGCGCAGGGCCCCATGATCAGCGAAATCTGCGGCACCACGCCCGATGCGAGCACGTTGCGCTGGAACACGTCGGCATAGCCGCCGAGGGAGTCCACGCCCTCCTGGATGCGCGCGCCGCCCGAGTCGTTGAGGCCGATGACGGGCGCGCCGACCTTGATCGCATGGTCCATGACCTTGCAGATCTTCTGCGCGTGGGTTTCCGACAGCGAGCCGCCGAACACGGTGAAGTCCTGCGAATAGACGAACACCAGGCGGCCATTCACCGTGCCGTAGCCGATGACGACGCCGTCGCCGGGCACGTGCTCGGCATCCATGCCGAACTCGGTGCAGCGGTGCTCCTTGAACATGTCCCATTCCTCGAAGCTGTCGTCGTCGAGGAACAGTTCGATGCGCTCGCGCGCAGTGAGCTTGCCCTTGGCATGCTGTGCGTCGATGCGCTTCTGCCCGCCGCCGAGGCGGGCCAGGGCGCGCTTTTCGTCCAGTTGACGAATGATGTCGTGCATTGTTCGACCTCCTATCGGGTGTTGCTGCCCGCCCCGCCCTGCGGCCGGGGACGTTGTTTCGCTTCTTTTCGTTCGCTGCCCGGCGTCAAGCCAGATAGCCGAGCAGGCGCTGCGCCGCAGCCGAGGGCGTGGTCGCGCCCTCTTCCACCGCGCGCGCCAGCGCCGGCAGCGCCTCCTTCACCCGCGGGTGACCGCGGAAGCGGCTGCGCAGTCCGGCATCGATCAGGTCCCACATCCAGGCGAGCGCCTGATGACGGCGCTTGCCCTCGAACTCGCCGGACTTCGTCAGTGCGGCGCGGTAGTGCGTCACTTCCTTCCAGAAGTCGGCGATGCCCTGCTTGTGCAGCGCCGACAGCGTCAGCACCGGCACCGTCCAGTTGGGGCTCGCCGGGCGCAGCATGTGCAGCGCAGTCTTCATCTGCGATTGCGCGCGGGTGGCCGCCATCGGATCGATGTCGGCCTTGTTGATGACGATCAGGTCGGCCAGCTCCATGATGCCCTTCTTGATCGCCTGCAGGTCGTCGCCGGCGTTGGGCAATTGCAGCAGACAGAAGATGTCGGTCATGCCGGCCACCGCGGTTTCGCTCTGCCCGACGCCGACCGTCTCGACGATGATCACGTCGAAGCCGGCGGCTTCGCACACCAGCAGCGTCTCGCGCGTCTTCTCTGCCACGCCGCCCAGGCTGCCCGCCGACGGACTCGGGCGGATGAAGGCGGCAGGGTTCTGGCTCAGCAGTTCCATGCGCGTCTTGTCGCCGAGGATGGAACCGCCGGTGAGCGACGAAGACGGGTCGACCGCCAGCACCGCCACCCGCAGCCCCTGCCCGATCAGGTACAGGCCCAGCGCCTCGATGAAGGTGGACTTGCCCACCCCGGGCACGCCGGAGATGCCGACCCGCATCGAGCCGCCGGTGTGCGGCAGCAGCGCCTCGAGCACCTGGCGCGCGCGCGCCTTGTGGTCGTCGCGCTGCGATTCGATCAGCGTGATGGCCTTGGCCAGCGGTCGCAGTCGCTGCGCCAGCACGCCGTCGACCAGTGACTGGTCCGCAGGATCGAGAAGGGATGACGTCGGAGAAAGCATGTTCGATCGTAGTTGGCTCGGCCCTTACTCGGCCCTTGTGCATCCGCAGGCACGGCGGCAACCGCGATCGGCGATTCCTGTGGAATCGCGGCGGCCGACGCTCCTGCAGATTCGATGATGCCTTACGCGGCGGCCTTGCGGGCGGCGCGGATCTGCTTGAGCACCTCGCGCGCCGATTTCTGGATCGGGGTACCCGGGCCGAAGATGCCCTTGGCGCCGGCCGCATACAGCGCGTCGTAGTCCTGTGCCGGAATCACGCCGCCGACGAAGACGATGATGTCGTCCGCTCCCAGACCCTCCAGCCCCTTGATGATCGCCGGCACCAGCGTCTTGTGGCCGGCGGCGAGGCTGGAGCAGCCCACCGCATGCACGTCGTTCTCCACCGCATGGCGCGCGGCCTCTTCCGGCGTCTGGAAGAGCGGGCCGATGTCGATGTCGAAGCCGAGGTCGGCGAAGGCCGAGGCCACCACCTTGGCGCCGCGGTCATGCCCGTCCTGGCCCAGCTTGGCGATCATGATGCGCGGGCGGCGGCCTTCCTCGGCGACGAAGGCGTCGATCTCGGCCTTCAGCGCCTGCCAGTCGTCGTCGCCGTCCACCACCGCGCCGTACACACCGGACACCGCCTGCGGGTTGGCACGGTAGCGGCCGAACACGTTCTCGAGCGCATCCGAGATCTCGCCGACGGTGGCACGCAGGCGCACCGCCTTCACCGCGAGGTCGAGCAGGTTGCCTTCGCCTGTCTTCGCGCTTTCGGTAAGCGCGGCGAGCGCGGCATCGACTGCCGCCTGGTCGCGGGTGGCGCGGATGCGCGCCAGGCGCTCGATCTGGGCCTCGCGCACGACGTGGTTGTCGATGTCGAGGATGTCGATCGGGTCTTCCTTGGCGAGCTTGTACTTGTTCACGCCGACGATGACGTCCTTGCCGGAGTCGATGCGCGCCTGCTTCTCGGCGGCACACTCCTCGACCTTCATCTTGGCCCAGCCGGACTCGACCGCCTTGGTCATGCCGCCCATGGTTTCGATCTCCTCGATCAGCGCCCAGGCCTGGTCGGCCATGTCCTGGGTGAGCTTCTCCATCATGTAGGAGCCCGCCCAGGGGTCGACCACGTTACAGATGTGGGTCTCTTCCTGGATGATGATCTGGGTGTTGCGCGCGATGCGGGCGGAGAACTCGGTGGGCAGCGCGATCGCCTCGTCGAGCGCATTGGTGTGCAGCGACTGGGTGCCGCCGAACACCGCGGCCATCGCCTCGATGGTGGTGCGCACCACGTTGTTGTACGGGTCCTGCTCGGTGAGCGACCAGCCGGAGGTCTGCGAGTGCGTGCGCAGCATCATCGACTTGGCGCTCTTGGGGTTGAACTGCTTCATGATCCGCCACCACAGCAGGCGCGCGGCGCGCATCTTGGCGATCTCGAGGTAGAAGTTCATGCCCACCGCCCAGAAGAAGGACAGGCGGCCGGCGAAGGTGTCGACGTCCATGCCCGCCTTGATGCCGGTGCGCACGTACTCCAGCCCGTCGGCGAGCGTGAAGGCGAGCTCGATGGCCTGGTTCGCACCCGCTTCCTGGATGTGGTAGCCCGAGATCGAGATGCTGTTGAACTTGGGCATGTGCGACGACGTGTACTGGAAGATGTCGGCGATGATCTTCATCGACGGCGTCGGCGGGTAGATGTAGGTGTTGCGGACCATGAACTCCTTCAGGATGTCGTTCTGGATGGTCCCGGAGAGCTGCTCCTGCGGCACGCCCTGCTCCTCGGCGGCGACGATGTAGCCGGCGAGGATGGGCAGCACCGCGCCGTTCATCGTCATCGACACCGAGATCTTGTCGAGCGGGATGCCGTCGAACAGGATCTTCATGTCTTCCACCGAGTCGATCGCCACGCCGGCCTTGCCGACGTCGCCGACCACACGCGGGTTGTCCGAATCGTAGCCGCGGTGGGTGGCAAGATCGAAGGCCACCGACACCCCCTGGCCCCCGGCGGCAAGCGCCTTGCGATAGAAGGCGTTCGACTCCTCGGCGGTGGAGAACCCCGCGTATTGACGGATGGTCCACGGCTTGACCGCGTACATGGTGGGCTGCGGGCCGCGCAGGAAAGGCTCGAAACCGGGCAGCGTGTCGGTGTGCTTGAGGCCGTCGAGGTCGGCCGCGGTATACAAAGGCTTCACCGTCAGCCCTTCCGGGGTGATCCAGTTCAGCTTGTCCAGGTCTCCGCCTGGCGCCTGCCTGGCAGCGGCCTTCTTCCAGGCCTCCAGATCCGGCTGCGGATAGACGGGCTCGTTCGCGTTCGACATGACTGATCCTCTCTGACCGTCGGGCCGCGGATGCGGCCTTGATTTTGGACAATGCGACATTCGGCAATCGCTCAAGCCGGTGCGGCAACGGGCCGCCCGTGGCGAACACCACGGACGGCCGCCGACGCCCCTCGTGCGACGCGGTCCCTCTCATGTCTGCCGGACAGCCGCCCGGCACCTCCCATGCCACGTCGCACGAAGGAAGTTGACTTGTTTCACGGACGAAATAATACTTTATCCATAATTATGAATGCAACGGCCAGCGAAGACTCTTGCAAGGTCGCCCTCCTTACCTGCGGACACCTGTCCCGCATCAGAAGCCATGCCCATGAGTGCCTCACGCATCGCCCCGCTCGCGCTTTATCAGGAAGTCGCCGAACGCCTGCGCGAACGCATCTTCTCGCACGAACTGCAGCCCGGTACCTGGGTGGACGAGCAGGCCCTGGCCGAGCAGTACGGCATCTCGCGCACCCCGCTGCGCGAGGCGCTGAAGGTGCTGGCGTCCGAAGGCCTCGTCACGCTGAAGCCACGACGCGGCTGCTACGTCACCGAGATTTCCGACCGCGACCTTGACGAGATCTTCACCGTGATGGCGATGCTCGAGGGCGAGTGCGCCCGGAGCTGCGCCAGCCGCGCCAGCGAGGCCGACCTCGCCCGCCTCAAGGCCATCCACACCGACCTCGAGCGCGCCGCCGGCAAGCAGGACATCGACGGCTTCTTCGAGGCCAACCAGGCCTTCCACCAGGCGATCCAGCAGATTGCCGACAACCGCTGGCTGCTGCACGTGATCGAGGACCTGCGCAAGGTCATCAAGCTGTCGCGCCACCATTCCCTGTTCTCGGAGGGGCGCCTCGAGCAGGCGCTGGCCGAGCACCGCACCGTTCTCGATGCGCTGCTCGAGCGCGACGGCGTAGCCGCCGAGGCACGCATGCGCGAACACATCCGCAGCGGCCGCGAGGCGCTGCAGCGCATCGCGCGGGCAAAGAGCAAGGTCGCCTGATCCCGGTGCGCCGCCCGGTCGGTGCGTGATTCAGGCTATGGCTGCCGGATCGCGGGTGACCAGCACCTGGTCGATGCGGTAGTTGTCGATGTCCACCACCTCGAACGTGTAGCCAGCGTAGTTCACCGAATCGGTACGGCGCGGCACCTTGCGCAAGGTGTACATCAGGAATCCGGCGATCGTCTCGTAGTTCTCGAAGCCCTCGAACTGGGCGATGTCCAGGGCAGCCATGACGTCCTCGATCGGCGTGGCGCCATCGATCAGCCACGAGCGGTCGTCGCGGCGCACGATCATGTCTTCCTGGAACGGACTGACGAGTTCGCCCATCACCGTGTTCATGACGTCCTGCAAGGTCAGCAGGCCGACGACCAGCGCGTATTCATTGACCACCAGCGCGAAGTCCTCCTTCGCGTCGCGAAAGCGCTCCAGCGCCTCGAACAGGCTGAGCGAGTCCGGCAGCACCAGCACGTTGCGCACGATGGGCGTGGTGCGCAGCGACAGGGGCTTGCCGTCGAGGATGCGCGGCAGGATGTCCTTCCAGTCGACATAGCCGATCACGCTGTCGATGGTGTCCTTGCACACCGGGAACTTGCCATGCGGGCTGGTGGCGATCTTGCCGCGGATGCTGTCCTCGGACTCGGCCAGCGTCAGGAACACGATGCTGTCGCGCGCGGTCATGGCCGAAGGCACGATACGGGCGTCGAGCTCGAACACGTTGCTGATCATCTGCTGTTCCTGGCGCAGCAGGGCACCGGTGGAGGCGCCGGCATCCGCCATGGCGACGATGTCGTCGGCGGTGATGTCCTCCGGCCGTGCGCTGGGCAGCTTCAGCAGGCGGAACAGCCGGTCCGCCAACCCGTCGAACACCCACACCAGCGGCGCGAACGCCACCATGCAGACCTGCATCGGCCGCACCACCGCCATCGCCACCGCCTCGGGTCGCACCATGGCGACGCGCTTGGGCATGACGTCCGCGAACAGCACGAACAGCGAGGTGACGAAGGCAAAGGCGATCAGGAAGCTGATCGTGTCGAGGTGGGCGCCGTCGTACACGGCACGCAGCAGGTCGGCGACGTGCGGCGACAGGGCCTGCTCGCCGACGATGCCGCCCAGGATGGCAATGGCATTGAGGGCGATCTGCACCACGGTGAAGAAGTGGCCGGGGTTCTGCTGCAGCGCGAGCACGCGCGCGGCGTGTTCGTTGCCCTCGTCGGCGAGCACGCGCAGCTTGATCTTGCGCGAGGCGGCCAGCGAAATCTCGGCAAGCGAAAAGAACGCGCTGACGGCGATCAGCAGCGCGATGGCGAACAACTGGTTGAGCAGCACGGCAACTCCTGCGGGCACGGCCCATGCGCGCGCGATGCCTCACGGGCCCTGCCCCCGAGTCTATCACCCTGCCTTTTCGCGCCGGTCGCCGCGCCCGGCGCGACCCGCAGCGCCACTCAATCGCCGGGTCGCGTCATGGCGGACGGCACCACCCAGCTCGCGTACTGCTCCTCGCTCACGTGGCCGCTCGCCAGTGCCGCGGCGCGCAGGCTCAGCCCCTCCTGCAGCGCCTTTTTCGCGATCTGCGCGGCGCGGTCGTAGCCGATGTGGCGGTTGAGCGCGGTGACCAGCATCAGGTTGGCGTCGAGGTGCGCGCCGATGCGCTCGAGGTCGGGCTCGATGCCGCGCGCGCAGTAGGCGTCGAAGGCGGCGCAGGCATCGGCCAGCAGATCGATGCTCTCCAGCACGTTGTGCGCCATCACCGGCTTGTAGACGTTGAGCTGGAAGTTGCCCTGGCTGCCGGCGAAGGCCACCGTGGCGTCGTTGCCGAACACCTGCGCGCACACCATCGTCAGCGCCTCGCACTGGGTGGGATTGACCTTGCCCGGCATGATGGACGAGCCCGGCTCGTTCTCCGGAATGCGCAGTTCGCCGATGCCGCAGCGCGGGCCGCTGGCCAGCCAGCGCACGTCATTGGCCATCTTCATGAGGCCGCCGGCGAGCATGCGCAGCGCCGACGACACCTGCACCAGTGCATCGTGCGCGGCGAGGGCGAAGAACTTGTCCGGTGCGCTGCGCAGCGGCAGGCCGGTGAGCAGGCCGAGGATCTCGGCGCTACGGCTGCCGAAGCGCGGATGCGCGTTGAGGCCGGTGCCCACCGCGGTACCGCCGATCGCCAGGTCGTGCAGGCCGGGCAGCGCCGTTCGCACCGCATCGAGGCCGAAATCGATCTGCGCCACCCAGGCACCGATCTCCTGCCCCAGCGTCACCGGCGTGGCATCCTGCAGGTGGGTGCGGCCCGTCTTCACGACACCGGCGAAAGCGGCCGCCTTGGCCGCGAGCGTGTCGCGCAGCCGGCTGACCTCGGGAAACAGGCGCAGCTCCAGTTCGCCGAGGATGGCCACGTGCATCGCAGTCGGAAAGGTGTCGTTCGACGACTGCCCGCGATTGACATGGTCGTTGGGATGCACCGGCGACTTGCCGCCGCGCGGCGCGCCGGCCATCTCGTTGGCGCGGTTGGCGATCACCTCGTTGGCGTTCATGTTCGATTGCGTGCCGGAACCGGTCTGGAACACCACCAGCGGAAAGTGAGCATCCAGCGCGCCGGAGATGACCTCGTCGGCCGCACGGACTATCAGCACCGCCAGCCCGGGGTCGAGCTCGCCCAGCTCCGCATTGGCCTGGGCGGTGGCCTTCTTCAGCAGACCGAGCGCGCGCACCATCGGCCGGCCCCAGCGGAAGCGTGCGACGCCGATCGGGAAGTGATGCAGCGAACGCTGTGTCTGCGCACCCCAGTAGCGATCGGCTGCCACCTCGATCGCGCCCATGGAGTCGTGTTCGATTCGGGTCGAGGCTTGCATGGCGGCCTCCGTGCGGACGCATGATGGCCGTTGGACGCCACGCCACTGCGACAGATTCCCCGCACGAATGGAAAACCCCCGCCGCGGCCGACGCCGGGCGGGGGTTCGGATTGCTGCGCGGGCGCGCCGGGTGGCGCCCCGCCCGTGGTCAGTGCGCAGCCGCGGTGGCCGCGCCGACGCCGGTCTGCGCGCGTACGTACTGGTCCTCGAAGGCTTCACGTTCTGCGCCTGCCATCCTGCTGCTGTCGGTCACCGAGAACAACCAGGTGGCGATGAAGGCGATCGGCATCGAGAACAGCGCCGGCTGGGTGTAGGGGAAGATCGGCGAGGCGAAGCCCAGCACATCGACCCACACCGACTTCGACAGCACGACGAAGGTCACCGCGCTGAACAGGCCCAGGTAGCCGCCCACCAGCGCGCCGCGGGTGGTGAGGCCCTTCCAGTACATCGACAGGATCAGCACCGGGAAGTTGGCCGAGGCGGCGACGCCGAAGGCCAGCGCCACCATGAAGGCGACGTTCATCTTCTCGAACACCACGCCCAGCAGCACCGCGACGACGCCCAGACCGATGGTGGCGAACTTGGACACCTTCAGCTCGGTGGTCTCGGAGGCCTTGCCCTTCATGATCACGCGGGCATAGATGTCGTGCGAGATCGCCGACGCGCCGGCCAGCGCCAGCCCTGCCACCACTGCCAGGATGGTGGCGAACGCCACCGCCGACAGGAAGCCGAGCAGCAGGTTGCCGCCCACCGCGTGCGCCAGGTGCATGGCGACCATGTTGCCGCCGCCGACGATCTTGCCGCCCAGCGTGCCGCCTTCGAAGTACTGCGGGTTCTGACCGACGATGATGATCGCGGCGACGCCCATGATGGCGATGACGTTGAAGAAGTAGGCGACGATGCCCGATGCGTACAGCACCGACTTGCGCGCTTCCTTGGCGTCGGTCACGGTGAAGAAGCGCATCAGGATGTGCGGCAGGCCGGCGGTGCCGAACATCAGGCCCAGGCCGAGCGAGATCGCGGTCACCGGATCGGCCAGCAGGCTGCCCGGGTTCAGCAGCTTCTGGCCGAGCTTGTGCACGTCCATGGCGCGGGTGGTGAGCTCATCGAAGCTGAAGTCGAACTGGCTGAACGCCAGCAGCATCACCGCGGTGCCGCCGATCAGCAGCATGCAGGCCTTGATGATCTGCACCCAGGTGGTGGCAACCATGCCGCCGAAGGTGACGTAGACCATCATCAGCGCGCCGACGACGACCAGCGCCACGTTGTAGTCGAGGCCGAACAGCAGCTTGATCAACTGGCCGGCGCCAACCATCTGCGCGACGAGGTAGAAGCACACCACGGTCAGCGAACTGACCGCCGCCATCGTGCGCACCTTGCCCTGGTCGAGGCGGTAGGCGGTGATGTCGGCGAAGGTGAACTTGCCCAGGTTACGCAGGCGTTCGGCCATCAGGAACAGGATGATGGGCCAGCCGACGAAGAACGCGATCATGTAGATGTAGGCGTCCACCCCCTGCGCATACATCATCGCGGTGAGACCGAGCAGCGTGGCAGCCGACATGTAGTCGCCGGCGATCGCCAGGCCGTTCTGGAAGCCGGTGATGCCGCCGCCGGCGGTGTAGAAGTCGGCGGTCGACTTGGTGCGGCTGGCCGCCCAGTAGGTGATGCCCAGCGTCATCAGCACGAACACGAAGAACATGCCGATGGCGTGGAGGTTGAGCGGCTGCTTCTGCGCGGCGTCCATGGCGGGGCCGGCAGCCAGCGCGATGGCCGGGGCCGACAGGCCGAGCAGGCCGGCGCCGAGGCGGGAGATCGATCGGATGCGCATCATTTGTCCTCCTTCCAGGCTGCGTGCACGATTTCCTTGTTGATGTCGTCGAACTCACCGTTGGCGCGACGCACGTAGATCAGCGTGAGCACCCAGAAGAAGACGAACTGGAACAGACCCGCGAGCACCCCGAAGGTCACGTTGCTTCCGTCGAACAGCCGTCGGCCGATGAGATCCGGCGCGAAGGCGACGAGCAGAACGAAGCCGTAGAAGATCACCAGCACCGTGATCGCGAGCAGCGTGGCGAAGCGGGTCCGCTTCGCCACGAGCTCCGCGAACCGCGGATTGCGCCTGATGTGCGCATACATCGAACTAGACATCTGTCCCTCTCCTCAAGAAAAAAACCAAGCAAGCCCGGTTGTCGCCTCACCCTCTTCCTGCCGACCGCCTGTCTGCTGCGGCGTATCGACCGGGCGGATGATATATCATCTACAAGAGTCCATACTAGTGCGTATGGTAAATAAGTAAACGCTTGTCGCGATGGAAGAATTTTTCAACTTCCTGCGCGACCAGCGCCTCCTTCAACCTGGAGAACGCGGCAGGGCATGGATACACGCATCGAATTCGGCATCGTCGACGGCATTGCCACCGTCACCCTGGTCAATCCAGCCAAGCTCAATGCCGTCAATGCCGCGATGTGGCGCGGCCTGCGCGACACCATGCGACGCATCGCCGGCGACGACTGCGTGCGCTGCGTGGTGCTGCGCGGCGCCGGCGAGGAGGCCTTCGCGGCAGGCGGCGACATCGAGGAGTTCCTGACCGTACGCGCCACGGTGGACGACGCCCTGCACTACCACGACGAGCTGGTCGCCAATGCGCTCGACGCCGTCCGCGATTGCGCGGTGCCGACCATCGCCGCCATCCGCGGCGCCTGCATCGGTGGCGGACTGGAGATCGCCGGCTGCTGCGACATCCGCATCGCCGGCGAATCGTCGCGCTTCGGTGCGCCGATCAACCGCCTCGGCTTCTCGATGTATCCGGGGGAAATGGCCGGCCTGCTCGCGTTGGTAGGGCCGGCGGTGGTGCTGGAGATCCTGCTCGAGGGCCGCATCCTGAACGCGCGCGAGGCCCTGCAGAAGGGGCTGCTGAGCCGGGTGGTGGATGACGAGAAGGTGTTCGAAGAGGTGGCCGCCTGCGCCGCACGGATCTGCGCCGGCGCGCCGCTGGTCGCGCGCTGGCACAAGCAGTGGGTGAAGCGGCTGATGAGCGGCGCACCGCTGAGCGATGCGGAGAAGCGCGCGGCGTTCGACTTCCTCGCCACCGACGATTACCGCGAGGGTATCGCCGCCTTCCTCGGCAAGCGCAAGCCGGTGTTCCGCGGCCGCTAGGGACGCCGCACGCGACACCGCGTGGCGGGCTTCACGGTCCGCACCGGGGAGCGCTCGTCTTGCTCGCGCGCCTTGGCGATAATCGACTCGCGCATGGCGATGAAACGATTGCCGCCGTCTCCCTCCCCCTTCCTGTCGCCGTAGCGGCCTCCCGACGCGAGGGCCGCGACCGCATGCGCAACGAGGACCCGGCCCCCGGCCATCGAATTCATGACGGCAGCTACAGGAGAGATGCCTTCATGTCGTTGATCAGGCAGTTCTGGATCGCCATTGCAGTCGTCATGCTGCTGTCGCTGGCTGCCGGCCTCGTCGCCGGCACGCTCGGGCTGGCGAGCCGCAGCGACGACGCTTACCGATCGCTGCAGGGCACGATGCCGTCGCTCGCCTGGTTCGCCGGCGGCGGCCTGTTGTGCGGCCTCGCCGGCACGCTGCTGCTGAAGCGGATCCGCCGTCCGCTGCGCGCCCTGGTCGAGCAGGCGCAGGCGATCGGCGATCGGCGCTTCATCACCACGCCCGAACCGCGCACGCGCGAGCTTCGCGCAGTGGTGCGGTCCATGAACCAGTTGTCGGCGCGGATCCGCAGCATGCTCGATGCCGAGGCGCAACGACTGGAGGAACTGCAGCGCGAGACGCAGCGGGACGAACCGACCGGCCTCTACAGCCGCAGGCCGTTTCTCAACCTGATAGACAGCGCGCTCGCGCGCGAGGATGCGCGTGCGGGCGGCGCCCTGGTGCTGGTACGCCTCGAGGGCCTGGCGCGGCTGAACCAGCGTCTGGGCCGTGCCGCCGCCGATGCGCTGCTGCGCACGCTGGCGCAGCGCCTGCGCGAGGTCGCCGCGCAGCACGTGGAATCCGACTGCGGCCGGCTCAATGCGGGCGATTTCGCCATCCTCACCAGCGGTGGCGCGGCCAGCGCGCTGGTGGCGGATGCGCTGGACGAGGCACTGAGGAGTCTGCTTGGCGAGGACGCAGCACCGGCGCGCCTGCTCATCGCGGCAACCGACTATGCGCCGGGAGAGAGCTGCAGCCAGTTGCTCGCCCGCATCGACGGCGCGCTGGCCGCCGCGGCGGAATCGGGCGAGGCGCGGGCGCAGATCGCCCCCGGCCGCGACACCATGCGGTCGGCGCGGCCGCTGGACGCTTGGCGCGCCGAACTCGAGGCGGCCCTGGCGGGCAACCGGCTGCGCCTCGAGCAGTTCGCGGTGGTATCGCGCACGGGCGCGTTGCTGCACCACGAGGCGGCGGCACGCATGCAGTTGTACGGCGAATGGCAGCATGCCGGGCGCTTCCTGCCCGCAGCGGCGCGACTGGGAATGGCCTCGGCCATCGACGCCTGCGTGGTACGTGCCGCGGTGCGCAGCCTGGAACAGGACGACGACGGCACGCTGGCCATCAACCTGTCCGCCGAGGCGCTGTGCGACCACGGATTCCGCGACGCGCTGTACGACATCCTCAAGACGCGACCGCGGGTGGCCCGCCGGCTGTGGATCGAGGTGCGGGAGCTCAGCGAGCTGCACCATCAGGTCGAATTCCGCGCGCTGTGCCTGGCATTGCGTCCGCTCGGCTGCCGCGTCGGCCTGGACCATGCCGGTCGCCACCTTTCGCGCTTTGCCGAGTTGCAGGACATCGGCATCGATTACCTGAAGATCAGCGCGGCCTTCGTGCGGGGAATCGACGCATTGCCCGGCAACCGGGCCTTCATGCGCGGCCTGTGTACCATCGCGCACTCGATCGGTCTGATGACGATTGCCCAGGGCGTGGTCAGCCCCGCCGAACGCGACTGCCTCGCGGCTCTGGGCGTAGACGGCATGACCGGGCCGGGCATCGGCATCGTCGCCGGCCGGACCCGCCCCCACGCATCGCCGGAAGCCGCAGACAGCGGCACCTGATGACGCCCCGGTGGCGGGCCGAGCGCGGCGGAAGCGATCGATCGGGGCACCAAATGCTACAATGTTGCAAGACGACCCTATATCGACAGCGCCTTGCCCAGCCCACACAGCCGGTACGCCCCGCCCCCGTCGAGCCACGACGTGTTCGACGCTGCCATTCCGCCCGCCAGTGCGCGAGAGCGCATCGCCGCGCGCGGCGGCCGTGTCACCCGTACGCGACTGGTGGTGCTGGAACTGCTGCAGTGCAGTGAGCATCCCCTGTCGCACGACGAGATCGGCGACGCGCTGGCAGCGGCCGGCGTCGCGCACGACCGTGTCACGCTGTATCGCACCCTCGACTGGCTGGTGGAACAGGGGCTGGCACGGCGCATTGCCGGCGGCGAGCGTGCCTGGCGCTTCGAAGCCGTGCGCGATGCCGCCCACCGCCATGCACATTTCCACTGCGACCGTTGCGGCCAGGTGGTGTGCCTCGAAGGGCTCGAACCGGCGCCGGCAACCGGCCTGCCGTCGGGCTTTCATGTGGACCGCGCCGAACTCGTGCTGCACGGCAGTTGCGCGGCCTGCGGCCTTGGCAGTGAAGCGGGGCGCGTGCGATGAAGGGCCACGCCGCCAAGCCCGCCTTCAGCCTGCTCACGGCGAGCCTCGGCAAGCGGCTCGCGCTGGCCGCGGCTGCGGCGACCCTGCTGTGGCTCAGCATCGTGTGGGCGTTGCGCTGACATGCACCCCGCCCCGCCTCCCGTCGTGCGTTTCGACAACCTCACGCTGGGTTACGAGCGTCACCCTGCGGTTCATCACCTGAGCGGCGAGATTCCCGCCGGTGCGCTGGTCGCGGTGATCGGCCCGAATGGCGCCGGCAAGTCCACGCTGCTCAAAGGCTTGGCCGGCGAGCTGCGGCCGCTCGGCGGGCGCATCGAACTCGCCGAATTACCGCGCGGCGGGCTGGCCTACATGCCCCAGCGCAGCGAGATCGACCCCGGCTTTCCGGTATCGGTGTTCGATGTCGTGGCCATGGGCCTGTGGCGGGAACTCGGCGCCTTCGGCGGGCTGAAGCGCGCGCAGCGCCAGCGCGTGCGCGAGGCGCTGGCCGCGGTGGGCATGGAGGGCTTCGAATCGCGGCCGATCGGGTCGCTCTCGGGCGGGCAGTTGCAACGGGCACGTTTTGCGCGCCTGATGCTGCAGGACGCACCGCTGATCCTGCTCGACGAGCCCTTCGCCGCCATCGACAGCCGTACGGTGGACGACCTGATCCGGCTGATGCTGGGCTGGCATGCGGAAGGGCGCACCATTCTGACCGTGGTGCATGACTTCGAGCAGGTGCGGCGTTACTTCCCCACCTGCCTGTTGCTGGCCCGCGAGCCGGTCGCCTTCGGCCCCACGCCGCAGGTGCTCACCGAAACGCTGCTGGCGCGCGCGCGCCGGCTGTCAGAGGCCTTCGACGACCATGCGCCCGAGTGCCACCGCGAGCAAGAGGGCATTCAGGCGGGCGGCGGCCCCGGCGGCGAGCGCCCGCGTGGCGAAGTGGTGCCGCTTCACGGCCACCGCCACGGCCACCCGCACGACCACGCCGGGCACCGGCACTGATCCCCGCGGCGCAAACGCGACCTTCTCCACCCTGCGATCCTGACACCCGCCGACCTGCCGTGTACGACCTGCTCGTTTCGCCCTTCACCGACTTCGCCTTCATGCGCCGCGCGCTTGCGGGCTGCCTCGCGCTGGCGCTGGGCGCCACACCGGTGGGCGTGTTCCTGCTGCTGCGCCGCATGAGCCTGATGGGCGATGCGATGAGCCACGCCATCCTGCCGGGTGCGGCACTCGGCTACCTCGCTTTCGGGCTGTCGCTGGGCGCGATGACGGTGGGCGGCATCGTCGCCGGCCTCGTCGTGGTGCTGGCCGCGGGCGTGGTGACGCGCGCCTCCATCCTGAAGGAGGACGCCAGCCTCGCCGCCTTCTACCTGCTGTCCCTCGCCGCCGGCGTGATGATCGTGTCGCTGCGAGGGCGCAATCTCGACCTGCTGCATGTGCTGTTTGGCTCGGTGCTGGCGCTCGACGACGGATCGCTGTTGCTGATCGGCGGCATCGCCACGCTGACGCTGTTCGGCCTCGCGCTGCTGTTCCGGCCGCTGGTGCTCGAATGCTTCGACCCGGCCTTCCTGCGCGGCGTCAGCCGCTGGTCGCCGGTGGCGCACTACGGCTTCCTGATGCTGGTGGTGCTGAACCTGGTGAGCGGCTTCCACGCGCTGGGCACGCTGATGGCGGTCGGCATCATGATCCTGCCTTCGGCCGCGGCGCGCCTGTGGGCGCACGAACTGCCCGTCCTGCTCGGGCTCGCGGTCGTCTTCGCTGCGGGCAGTGGCGTCGCCGGACTGCTGCTGTCCTTCCACGTCGATGTGCCGGCCGGCCCGGCCATCGTGCTGATGTGCGGCCTGGTGTATTTCGCCTCGCTGCTCGCCGCCCCCGGCGGCCTGCTCGCCGGCCGCCTGCCGGTGCGCCACCACCTCGAATCCTGAGCGCTGCGGAGAAACCCCATGCGTCTGCCGTTCCGCCACGCGGCGTCTTCCGTCTGCGCGGCGCTGCTCGCCCTGTTCGTCGCGCCCGCCGCCGCCGCGGCGCTGGACGTCACCACGAGCTTCAGTATCCTCGGCGATTTCGTGCGCCAGGTCGGCGGCGAGCGGGTCGCGGTGCGGGTGCTGGTGGGCCCCAACGAGGACGCGCATGCCTTCCAGCCACGGCCGTCGGATGCGCGCGCGCTCGGCAATTCGAAGCTGGTGGTGGCCAACGGTCTCGGTTTCGACGACTGGATCGTCCGCCTCGCCCGCTCCGCCGGCTTCCGCGGCACGCTGGTCGTTGCCAGCGCCGGCGTACGCACCCTGAAGATGACGCAAGTTGGGGACCGCGACGGCAAGCACGAGGGCGACCATGATCACGGCGGCGGCATCGACCCGCACGCCTGGCAGGATGTGGTCAACGCGCAGCGCTACGTGGCGAACATCGCCGAGGCGCTGGTCGCGGCCGACCCCGAGGGCGCACCGCTCTATCGTGCCAACGCCGAGCGCTACACGGGCAAGCTGCAGGCGCTGGACGCCGAGATCCGCGCTGCGCTCACCCGCCTTCCACCCGCACAGCGCAAAGTGGTGAGCTCGCACGACGCATTCGGCTATTTCGCCCGTGCCTATGACATCCGTTTTCTCGCCCCGGTCGGCGTGTCGAACAATGCGGAGCCGACCGCGCAGGGCGTGGCGCAGCTCATCCGCCAGATCAAGGCGGAGCGGGCACCGGCGGTCTTCATCGAGAACGTCGCCGACCCACGCCTGATCGAGCGCATCCGCAGCGAGAGCGGCGCCCGTGTCGGCGGCACGCTTTACTCCGACGCGCTGTCCGCGGCGGACGGTGCCGCGCCCGATTACCTGGCCATGATGCGGCACAACCTGCAGCGGCTGGTTGAAGCCCTGGCGGCGCGCTGAAGCATCGACGCCCCTCCAAGAAAGAGAATTGTGCACTGCAGCAAAAAAGGTATTGACGGCCGCTTCGGAACGCTTATACTTCGCTCCAATGCTGCAGCGCACAAAACGCAGCAGCGAAGACTTCCAATCCGTACTTGCGACTCAACCGCCAGGAGATCCACCATGAACTACTTCACCACCCCCGACGCTTTCGCCGCCGCCAACAAGGCCAACATGGACGCGATGCAGAACATGATCGCCGGCATCCAGAACCGTGCCGAGCGCCTCGCCGCGCTGAACATGAACATCGTGCGCGCCGTGCTGGAAGACAGCGCCGCCAGCACCAAGACCCTGCTCGAACTCAAGCAGCCCCAGGATCTCGCCAAGCTGCAACAGGAGCTGGCCCAGCCGGTGGTCGACAAGTTCGTCGATTACAGCCGCAGCGTGTTCGAGATCGCCACGGAAGGCCAGCAAGAGCTGACCAAGCTGGTCGAAGCGAACATCGCCGATGTGAACAAGGCCATTGCGCAAGCGCTCGAGCAAGCCGAGAAGTCGGCCCCCAAGGGTTCGGAGCCGCTGTTCGCCGGCATGAAGCAGGCGATCGCTACCGCCAACGACGCGTACGCCGAATTCACCAAGCTGGTGAAGCAGGCCACCGAGACGCTGGAAGCCAACCTGACCGCCGCGCAGAAGGCCGCCGTGCCGGCGCCGGCCCCGAAGAAGGCCGCTGCCAAGAAGGATGCCGCCGCCTGATGACGGCTTGCCCGGGGTGATGCCAGCATCGCCCCGACTCCGGCAGCACCCGCATTCGCCGCCCGGCACCACGCCGGGCGGCGAATGCCGTTTACGGCAGCCGTGCCCGCCGATGCGCCGCGAGAGCGCGCCGTCTTTCGCTGCGGGCGTCATCCCCGCGCTTGCAAACGGGGTATTTCCTGCTACGAATTAAGTACTAGAAACAAGCTGCGGGCGCGCGGCAGGGGCTGCGCGCCCGTCGAGTCGACAGAGAGCCCTGCTGCGTATCGTCCGCCGCGACGCATGCTGCGTTGAGCGGTGGCGCACCGCGTCCGCGAGGATGGGTGGGCGTCGCACCGTCGATGTCGGCCTGCCCCCCGGAGGTGGCATCATGAAGCGCGCGCTCGCCGTCATCGTCCTGCTGGTCGCGGTGTTCGTCGCGGCAATCCCCCTCACCGCCACCACACCGCAGGGCGCGGAGACGGCTGGAGCCGCCGATGCCGTCGGCGGACCGGCCCCGGCAGCGACCGCTGCGCCGACGGCGACGAAGATCGTGCACGAGCAGGACGCGCCCTACTACGAAGCCTGCGCGCGCGAAGGCCTCAACGAGTCCGAATGCGCCGGCCGCCTGATCTGGTTCAAGGCCACCGCCGGCAACGAACGCTTCCATACCTACGTCTTCCAGCAACGCGTCGGCGTGCTGATCGACTGGTTCCGAGTGCTGCGCGCCGACCAGCGCGGCGACCGCTTCCGCGCGTGGGGCATCATCAATGACCCGGCGTGCTGCGTGCCCGGATCGAAGAACTGCCCGGCCAAGAGCCTGGACGAGACCTACGGCCTCGACTGGTGTCCGGGCGACGAGGAACTGCTCGGCTACGTCGGCCGCAGCGGTTATCCGGATCCCGCGTGCGATTTCCGTGACGCGCCGCTGAAGGAAGGCGACCCGCACGGTAGCAGCGAACAGCGCCAGTCCGCGTGCGACCTCCACTTCGGCACCTCGACCGGCGCGCTCGGCATCCGCAAGTTTCCCAATCCGCGCTTCGACAAGGCGGCCTGGATCAAGCTCAACGGCAAGGCCGGCTCGTGGGAAGGCTACAACCGGCCCATCGCCGCTGCCGGCGGCGGCAGCGAGGCGGCACGCTCGCACCTGCAGGACGGCGGAGTGGAACCGCCCTTCCTGATCGGCACTTCCTGCGGCTCGTGCCACATCGCCTTCGACCCGCTGAACCCGCCCGCCGACCCGGCGAACCCGAAGTGGGAAAACATCAAAGGGCTGGTCGGCAACCAGTACACCCGCATCTCCGAAATCATGGTGTCGGGCATGGCCAGCAACACGCTCGAATGGCAGATGTTCGCTCACGCACGTCCCGGCACCAGCGACACCTCGGCGATCCCCACCGACCAGGTGAACAACCCCGGCACGATCAACGCACTGATCAACATCGCCAAGCGCCCCACCTTCGCCGACGAAGACGTCATCAAGTGGCGCAAGGTCGCCAGTTGCGGCGACGACAAGGACGAGATGAGCTGCTGGTGCGAACCCGGGCGCAACGGCAAGTGCTGGAAGAAGTCGCTGCAGAAGGACACCGTGCATCACATCCTGAAGGGCGGCGAGGATTCGATCGGCGCCCTCGAGGCGATCCAGCGGGTGTATTTCAACATCGGCTCCTGCTCCGAGCAGTGCTGGGTGAACCACCTCACCGACCTGCGCCAGATCGATCCGCAGCAGCGCAACTTCGGCCAGACGCCGTTCGACATCGGCCAGTGCCGGCGCGACTGCCCCCAATTCCGTGCGATCGAGGACCGGCTCGTCAATATCCTCGACTTCTTCCTGTCGGCCGAGGCGCACGTCACCGACCTGCGCGCCGCGCGCGAGAACATCCGGCGCGCGGCCATGCCGACGGCGGCCTACACCGAACAGGACCTGATCGCCGATCTCGAGCAGGAATTCGGCGCCGGCGCGGTAGCGCGCGGCAGCGAGGTCTTCGCCAACACCTGCGCCCGCTGCCACTCGAGCCAGCCCGAGGCGCTCGCCGGACAGTTTGCCGGACTCGACTTCCACAAGCTCGACCTCGGCAGTGGCCTGCGCGAGGACTGGTTGGGCAACGACCGCGCCACGCCGGTGTCCGAGGTCGGCACCTTCCGCTGCCGTGCGCTGCACTCCAACCACATGGCCGGCCACGTGTGGCAGGAATATGGCTCCGAGACCCTGCGCGCACGCGCGCCCGACCCCAACGTGAAGGAGCCGGGCGACGGCGGGCGCGGCTACTACCGCAACATCTCGCTGCTCAACCTGTGGGCCCACGCCCCCTTCCTGCACAACAACGCGATGGGGCCGGAACTGTGCGGCAAGCCGAAGAACGCCGCGAACGACTTCTACGCCAAGCGGCCGCGCTATGTCGACGCCAGCAACGTCAAGCTGCTGCCGGCCGACCAGCAGCCCGCCTGCTTCGATTACGACCCCAGCGTGGAAGGCCGCTTCCGCCTGTACAAGGCTTCGATGGAGGAGCTGCTGAACCCGGCGCAGCGCATCCCCAAGGTCACCCTGCTCAACGAGGACGTCACGCTGCGCGTCGGCCCGCGGTTGTGGGACGGGACCGACAAGGAAAGGCTGCTCGGCTTCGAACTCACGATCCCGAGCGAGATCGACGGTCGCGGCGTGACCGCCGGCACCATCGGCAACTTCCAGCACAAACAGTTCATCGTCGACCTCGTACGGGCCAAGACCGACGCCAAGGCACTGGAAGGCAGCCTCGCCGAACGCTTCGGCGCAGAGACCGGCGGCAAGGTGATGCAGGATCTGCAGGCGATCACCGGCGAGCTCGTCGGCAAGCCCAATGCGCTGGTCGAAGCGCTGAAGGCGCGCCCCTACCTGATCAAGCAGATCTACAGCAGTTGCACGGCAGAAATCGAGAACGAAGGCCACCGCTTCGGCGAGGACCTGCCCGAGAGCGACAAGAAGGCCTTGATCGCCTTCCTCGCCACGCTGTGATTGCAGGGGGACATGCCATGAGACCGATCCCGACCCTCGCGCGCGCAGGCGCTGTGCTCACCGCGTTCGCGCTCGCCGGCTGCGGCTTCTTCGAGAGCGCCGAGGACAAGGCGGCGCCGGTGATCGCGTTCGCGCCCTATACCGAACACTACGCCGGCAAACCGGACTTCGCCTACGTGGAACACCGCTTCCCGCTATCGACGACAGACCTCTACAAGATCACGCCGAAGAACCTGTCCTTTCTCGATCAGGAACAGGTCGACCAGATCTACGCGCGACTCACTGCGGGCCCGATCCCGGACGGGCCGTTCGAGGGCGACCTGTTCTTCCCGCGCGGCGGCAGCGGCAAGCTGCGGCTATCCGAGATCGCCGGTGGTGGTCTGAAGAGCCTGCTGGTGAACGTGGCCGGCGCCAAGCTCGACGTGATCGGCGAAACGCTGTGGAAGGGCAAGGTCTTCTACCGCGACCAGCGCCTGCTGCGCAATCGCATCGAGGACCTGGCTGCGTTGAAGAAGCTTGGGCTGGTCGAGGAAAGCGCGACCAATCCGCTGCAGAAGACGCGCGTGGACGGCAAGGATCAGTGGCTGCTGTTCCCGGCCAAGCTGTATTGCGGGCAAAGCCTGCTCGACGGCCGGCGCGAGTCCATCATCATCGACTACGCGTTTACCGACGAGCTGCCGGGCTACCGCCGCATGCCCGACATCATGGCCGGCCGCGACGGCTTCGCGATCCGCGACGAGATCCGCATGGTGTATCCCGGCTTCTACCTGGGCCGCGCCTACATGGACCGCGCCTTCGTCGTGAATTTCGTGCTCTACAACAAGGAAATCGCCGAGCGCGCGAAGGATGAGTTCCTGAAGTCGGGCAAGGTGCAGCAGGATTGCTGGACCGGCACGCAGCAGCGTCTGGTGGTGATGGCGCCGGCCAGAACCGGGTAGTGATCCCGGCCGTGCCTTGACGCACGTCCGGCTGCGGCCGACCTGTGCAGGGGGCGGACATGTTTCGATCGACGTCGCTGTGCGCAAGCCTGGCGCTGGCTGTGACGCCGGCACCCGCGGGCACGACGACCGCGTGGGCGGCTGCTCCGGCCAGCGTCCTCGAGGCAGCCGGTCCCGACCTGCCTCCCGTTGGACGCTCGATGTTCGACGAACTGTTCGAGGTCGGCGCCAGCGGCTCATCCTCATTGCCCTTCCCCTTCCCGGCGATGTTGCAGCGCATTGCGAGCCGACTCGACGCCAGCCAGCCGTCAGGGGGGCTTTCCGTGGTGCTGATTCCGCTCGGCCGCTCGCTTCAACGTCATGCCGCAGGCGACGTAGACGCCTTCCGCTACCCGCGCGTGGTCGCGGCCGTGACCGGCGAACCGACGGTGACGGCGCCTCCGGGCCACCCCTACCTGCGCGACCGACTTTACGTGGCCTACCACGAGAAGGCCGCCGCCCTCGAGGTGATCAGCTACAACGAGGGCGCCGGACGCTTCGAATTCCAGTTGGTGCGCAATTATCGCGCGGGCGCCACGGCCGACGTCGGCTACGCCAGTCGTACGCTGTGCCTCGCCTGCCATCACAACGCCGCGCCCATCTTCTCGCGTCAGTCATGGGACGAGACCAGCGCCAGCGCGCCCGTGGCGGCGCGGCTGGCCGCGACCGGACTGCCGTATTACGGCCTCGACTGGCGCCATGGGGTGGACGTGCCGGATGCGATCGATGCCGCCACTGCGCGCGCCAACCTGCTCGGCGCAGCCCAACGCCTGTGGCGCGAGGGCTGCGCGGCGCCGAGCCGTGAGGCGGCGGTGGGCTGCCGTGCCGAGGCGCTGCGCCAGGCCCTGCGCCATCGGCTCACCGACGGCCGCAGCACGACGGTCGATGCGCTCGCCCAGCGGCCGGCCCTGCTCGGACCGCTGCTGGCAAACTGGCAGCAGCACTGGCCGGCAGGGCTGGCGATCGCCGACCCGTCATTGCCCAACCGGCAGCCCTTCGCCGGCATCGAGGGCGGCCGCCCGCCGCCCTCCGACGAGGAGCTGCGCCGCTACGCCGATATTTCCGCGGCTTTCGATCCGCTGGCGCTGCGCGCGCCGCTGGAAACATGGCCGGGCCGCAGTGCTGCCGATGCGGTCCGCTTCGTCGGTGCGCTGTCGATGTTCTTTTCACGGGCGGACATCGCGCTGATCGACCGGCGGCTGGCCGCCATGTCGGCTCGGCACGGCGCCGTGGCCAGCATGGCGGCACCCGCAGGGTCGCAGCGAGGGGCCACCAACGGTCTGGCGGTCACCGACGTCGCCACCGCGAATGTCCGCCAGATCGCCCTGACCTGCACCGGACGCGCGTCCCACCCGGACAGGCTCGACCTCGACTGCCACGGGGCTGGGGGCGCCCGGCTGCAGGCGCGCCTGGTGCTGCGGGGCGGGACGCCGGCCGGCGGCAGTGTCGATCGGCTGGTCCTTCCCGGCAACGACGCCATCGGTGCGGCCGCGCTCGATCCGATTTCCGCGCCCGGAGGCGCGGCGCAGGGAACAACGCATTTTCTGCCCAGTCGCAGCGATCGCAGCGTGCGCGCCGCCAGCGGCGAGGCCGTCCGACGGATCGACGTCATGTGGCCCGCTGCGTCTGCCGACGCCGGGTCGGCGCCCCTGCGCGCAAACGTGACGCTGGTCGCCGACCTGGCGCCGCTGGACGCGGCGATCGACCGGCTCGCCGAAGCCACGCTCGCCGGTACCAGCGATGCCCTCGACGCGCTGCCGCTGCGCCGCTCGGCGGTGCTGGCACCAGTGCTCGCCAGCCTTGGCGTCTCGTCGGCAGCGATGAATTCGCCAACCGACCGGCAGTCGCGCATTGCGCCACGGCTCGCCGATCCGATCGCGGTGCGCGAGACCGTCTGGCCGCCCGACCTGCAACCTTTCGCACGCCAGTGCGGCCAGTGCCATGCCCTGGCAACCGCCTTCCCGCCGGCTTTCCTGCGCGGCAGCGACGAGCAGGTGCGGGCGCAGATCACCGGCTGCGCCGAACGCATGCTGTTCCGGCTGGCGATGAACGCGCGCCAGCCCGCCGCACGGCCGAAGACGCCAATGCCACCACCGGCCGCCGCCCATGCGGCCGCCTTCCTGCAGTCGGCTGACCTGCCGGCGATGACAGCCCAGCTCGAAGGGCTGCTGACGCAGCGTTCCCTCACGCCCGCC
>SHNC01000205.1 GCA_004295105.1 Betaproteobacteria bacterium
CTGCTGTCGATCGCCGCGCCGCGCTACTTCGACCATGTCGACCGCGCGCGGGAGAACACGCTGCATCAGTCGCTGGCCGTCATGCGCGACGCGATCGACAAGTTCCGCGCCGATACCGGAGCCTTTCCCAAGGATCTGGACGAACTGGTGAGCCGGCGCTACCTGCGCGCGGTGCCGGTGGACCCCATCACCGACGCGGCCAGCACCTGGCAGGTGGTGCCGCCGCGCGAGGGCGAGGAGGGCGGCATGGCCGATGTGCGCAGCGGCGCAGCGGGCACCGCACGCGACGGCAGGGCGTATGCGGACTGGTAGCAGCTTGCGCGCCGAAGGCGGCTATACGTATCTGCTGGTGCTGTTCGTCGTCGCCGGCCTGGGCCTGTTCGCGGCGCAGGCGGGCGTGGTGTGGCAGGCGGCGACGCAGCGCGAACGCGAGGCCGAACTGCTGGCGATCGGCAGCGAAATGGCGCGGGCCCTGGCGCGCTATCGCGACCAGACGCCGGTCGGCCAGCCGCCGTGGCCGAGCCGGCTGGAACAGCTCGTCGAGGACAAGCGCCTGCCGACGACGCGACGGCATCTGCGGCGCGTCTATCGCGATCCGCTCACCGGCCGCGCCGAGTGGGGGCTGGTGCGCGAGGGCGAGGCCATCGTCGGCGTGCACAGCCTGTCGACGCTCGCGCCCATCCGCCGCCACGAGTTGCCTCCGGCGCTGGATGAAGCGGCGAAATCCGCCGCCAGTTACACCGAGTGGATCTTCCGCCCGGCGGCGCCGGGGGAGCCGGCCGGCACGGCCGGTGCGAGACGAGGGACGTTGCGATGAGGGATGCGCAGGGAAGGGACGGTGTGGGCGCACACGATCGGGAACGCGGGTTTGCAGGTGCTGCTCCTGATCCGACACCCGATTCGACACCCGATCCGGCGCGCGGCGCGACATGCGCAAGCGTGCGCGACGACGCGGCGTGCATCGACGCCGCCGGTACGCGCCACGCGCCGGCAGACGGCGAGGTGCGCATCGTCTCCCTGGTGCCATCGCTGACCGAACTGATATGCGAACTCGGGCTGCGCGATCGGCTCGTCGGCCGCACCGGCTTCTGCATCCATCCGCGCGAGGCGCTGCGCAGCGTGACCAAGGTCGGCGGCACCAAGGACGTCAGGCTTGACGTCGTGCGGGCACTGGCGCCGACTCACCTGATCGTGAACATCGACGAGAACCGCCGCGACACGGTCGATGAGCTGGCGACCTTCGTGCCGCACGTGATCGTCACTCATCCCTGCGCGCCGCGCGACAACCTCGGGCTGTACCGGCTGTTCGGCTCGATCTTCGGCTGCGAGACGCGGGCCGCCGAACTGGGGGCAGAGCTGCGGGCGGCGCTGGACGAAGCGGCCGCGGTAGCGGCGGCACTGCCGCCCGAGCATGTGCTGTACCTGATCTGGCGCGAGCCGTGGATGACGGTCGCGCGCGACACCTACATCGCGGCCATGCTGGCCGAGGTGGGCTGGCAGACGCTGCCCGATGTCGTCGGCGGCGCGGCCGGCGCGGCGCGCTATCCTGCCTTCGACTGGGATGCGCCGTGGCTGCAGGCCGTTCAGCGCGTGCTGCTGTCGTCCGAGCCGTACCGCTTCCGCGAGGCGCATGTCGCCGAGGTCGAGGCCCTCGCCGGGCGGCCGGCGATGCTGATCGACGGCGAGATGGCGTCGTGGTACGGCAGCCGCGTCATTGCGGGGCTGCGCTACCTGGCGGCATTGCGGCGAGAAAACGCTCCGGCGTGAGGATGGCGAAGCGCCCGCGCAGCAGACGGTGACGCGCCAGCTTCAGCAGCGCCTTGTCGCGGGTAAGGAGGTGGGTGGCGGGCGCCTGGGCGGCGATCTCGAGGAACTTCTGGTCGTCACGGTCGCGGCACGCCGGCAGCATCGCAGCCTTGGACGAGGCGGGCGCGGCGGGCGAAAGGGACGGAGCGTTCGAAAGGGACGGGGCGGTCCAAAGGGAAGAGCCGGACGCAATCGACCGGGCCGGCGGCGGCGATGATTCAGTCGGTCTCCGCGGCGCGGATCCGTCGGCGCTGGCGGCGGCAGGTTCGGGCGGCGCGAGCGTCGGAAGCCGCGTCACCCGCCCACGGTAGGCCTCGAGGAGGCGGGCCTGGGTGTCGGGGTCGACCCCGAATTGCGCATAGGCGAGCACGCGGCGCAACTCCTCGAGCGCGTCGGCGCGGCTGTACAGCGCAAGCGTGCCACCGTCGATGAGCGCGTCGAGCGCGCTCAGGCCGGGGTCGCGGAACAGCCACAGCGCCAGCACGGTGTTGGTGTCGAGGACGAGGTGCAGGGGCGCGTTCATCGGCAAGCCTGAAAACGAAAAAGGGAAGGGTCGCCCCTTCCCTTCGTCATGATGCCGCGGTTGCGGTCAGGCGGCCTGCTGGGCGCCGGAGCGGACCTTCACGAAGGAGCCCGGCGCATCTTCCAGCGCCTTGAGCTTGCCCTTGGCGGGGTCGCGCGGCGCGACCTGCTCGCTGTCGTGCGCGGTCACCCAGGCCTGCCAGTCGGTCCACCACGAGCCGGCGTGCTGCTGCGAACCTTCGAACCACGCGTCGGAGGTGGCGGGCAGCTTGGCGGCCGGGTTGATCCAGTAGCCGTACTTGTTGGCCGCCGGCGGATTGACGATGCCGGCGATGTGGCCGGAGCCCCCGAGCACGAAGCGCACCGGGCCGCCGAAGTTGCGCGCGCCGATGTAGGTGCTCTTCCACGGCGCAATGTGGTCTTCGATCGTCGAGATGAAGTAACAGGGCACCTTGATCTTGCCGAGGTCGATCTTGACGCCGGCGATCTCGATACCACCCGGTTCGGCCAGCCTGTTCTCCATGTACATCGCACGCAGGTAGAAGCTGTGCATCTTGGCCGGCATGCGGGTGGAGTCGGAGTTCCAGTACAGCAGGTCGAACGGGAACGGATCCTTGCCCATCAGGTAGTTATTGACGACGAAGGACCAGATCAGGTCGTTCGAGCGCAGCATGCTGAAGGTGCCGGCCATCTCGGAGCCTTCGAGGTAGCCGCGTTCGAACATCTTCTTCTCGAGACTGGAGACCTGGGTTTCATCGATGAAGACGCCCAGTTCGCCCGGCTCGGAGAAGTCGGTCATGGTGGTGAAGAAGGTCGCCGAGGCGATGCGGTCGGCCTGCTTCTTGCCGGCGAGGTAGGCCAGCGTGGTGGCGAGCAGCGTGCCGCCCAGGCAGTAGCCCGCAGCATTGACCTGCTTTTCGCCGGTCTGCTTCTCGATGGCGTCGAGCGCGGCAACGACGCCTTCCAGCACATAGGAGTCGAAGGACTTCTCGGCGAGCGTCTCGTCCGGGTTCACCCACGAGATCACGAACACCGTGTGGCCCTGATCCACGCACCACTTGATGTAGGAGTTCTTGTCGCGCAGGTCGAGGATGTAGAACTTGTTGATCCACGGCGGCACGATCAGCATCGGACGCTTGTACACCTTGTCGGTGCTGGGCGAGTATTGCAGCAACTGCATCATGTCCGTCTGAAACACGACCTTGCCCGGCGTGGTGCCGACGTTCTTGCCCAGCTCGAAGGCCGACGTGTCGGTCATCTTGACGCGCAAGTGGCCGCCGCCGTCCTCGACGTCGCGCAGCAGGTTGTTGAGACCCTTGATCAGGTTCTGGCCGTGGCTCTTGACCGTCTCGCGGAAAACTTCCGGGTTGGTCAGCGCGAAGTTCGACGGCGACAGCGCGTCGATGTACTGGCGGGTATAGAAGTTGACCTTCTTCTGCGCCTGCTCGTCCATGCCTTCCACACAGCACACGGTGTCGTGGATGTGGCGCGCGGCGATCAGGTAGGACTGCTTGATGAAGTCGAACAGGAAGTGCTGTTCCCACTCCTCGTCCTTGAAGCGCTTGTCGCCCTTCTCGGGAGCGGCCACCGGGCTCGCGCTCATGCCCGCGAAGCGCATCATCGAGTGCTGCCACAGCGAGAAGTAGTCCCACACCAGGTTCATCTGGGTCTGGGCCAGCTTGTACGGATTGGCGAGCAGCTTGGCCATCATGTCCATGAAGGCCTGGGCGATGCCCAGTTCGTCGGCCGGGGCGCTGACGCCCTTCTTCAACTGGCGCTGGACATGGTCGCTGATCAGGCTCGAGGCGCGGCGGGCGACTTCGGCGTAGGTCTTGGCGACTTCCTGCGGATCGGGCAGTTCGGCGTACTGGGTTTCGGGGGTGGGTGCAGCCATGTTGTCAGGAACTCCTGTCTTGTGATCGTTTTGGGCGTTCAGCTCGTTCGGACGAACCGGATCAGGTCATCGCTGCCGACCTCTCGACGAAGCGCGCCCTGCTTTTCGAGGTGGTTGAGGTGGGCAATCGCCTCACCCATGGCAAACATGCTCTGATGGGTGTCGAGCTCGCGTGGGAAAAGGGTGCCCAGCAATTCACCCGCGCAGCGCGGCACGCCACACTCGGCCAGCAGTGCGGCGCAGCGATCGCGGTGATGCTCGACGAGTTGATCCACTCGCGCGCGTATCCCCTTGAAAGGTTTACCATGCGATGGTAGCACGAGCGTGTCGTCGGGCAACTTGCAGAATTCCCTGATTGAGTCGAGAAAGCGTCCCAGCGGGTCATCGTGTGGCGTCGCAGCATACACGCTGATGTTGGTCGAGATGCGCGGCAGCAGCATGTCGCCCGAGACCAGGATGCCGAGCGCTTCGCAGTACAGGCTGGCGTGTTCCGGTGCGTGGCCGTAGCCGGTGATGACGCGCCAGTCGTTGCCGCCGATGCGAAGCCGGTCGCCTTCCAGCATGCGGTTGTAGCGCGTGGGCATTTCGGGGATGCCGTGGCGGTAGGCGTTGCCGCGATTGGCCAGCGCCGCCGCGCGCGCCTCGGCGAGGCCGTGGGCGCGGAACTGCGCCACCATGTCGACCACCGAATAGCCCGGCAACTGGTGCCAGATGGCGTGTGCGCCGAGGAACTCGCCCAGCGTCATGTGGATCTGGCCGCCGTCGCGCGCAGCCAGCCAGGCGGCGAGGCCGACGTGGTCGGGGTGGTGGTGCGTGACGACGACGCGGCCGAGCGGGCGCGATTCGGTCGCGAGGATGCGGCTCCAGGCGTCGCGCGTGCGATCGATGCCATAGCCGGTGTCGACTGCGACCAGCGCCTCGCCGTCGTCCAGCAGCCACAGGTTGATGTGGTCGAGCGCGAAGGGCAGCGGCATGCGGACCCAGCGCACGCCGGGCCCGACCTGCAGCGCGGTGCCCTCGGCGGGCAGATCGGGGAAGGGGTAGTGCAGGATGCTGTCGGGAGCGTTCATGAGGATCTCTGTGCGTGGATTCGGCCCGGCGGACGCGAGGACGACGTCGTGCGCTGGCGCGCCCGACCAAGCCAGCGGTCTATCAGCGTTTCTGCATGGTATAAGAGCGGTCTCGGCGGAAGAAGGCTAGAATTTCGAAATTCTGACGCATCTCGGTGAACATGAGCGACGAAAGAACCTACACCATTACCGAACTCGCGCGCGAATTCGACATCACCGCGCGTGCCATCCGCTTCTACGAAGACGAGGGCCTGCTCACCCCTGCGCGCGCGGGCCGCGCCCGCGTGTACACGAAGGCCGATCGCACCCGACTGAAGCTCACGCTGCGCGGCAAGCGCCTCGGCCTGTCGCTGGCCGAGATCCGCGAACTGATCGACATGTATGGTGGTGTTCACGATTCCGTGCCCCAGTTGCAGCGCTTCCTGGCGGTGCTGGCGGCGCGCCGCGCCGCGCTCGAGCAGCAGCGGCTGGACATCGAGGCCGTGATGCTCGAGATCGACATGCTCGAACAGCAATGCCATGCCCTGCTCGGCAAGAACGTCGAAGGCGCGGAGGCGGCACGTGAAGAACTCGAGAAGCACATCAACAGCACCAGCGATGCTTGATTTTTTCAGTGGTTAGTTTACGTTTACGTAAACGTAATTACAATAGCGCAGCCCGCCCTGACGGACTGCCCCCGAGGAGACCCTGCATGCGCCCCGAACTGCCGCAGTTCCAGCCCCGCGATCCCGACTACGCCGCGCGCGTGCGCGCCAGTTTCGACCTGCAGCAGGCGATGGCGCTGATCGGTGCCGAGCTTGCCGTCGTGGAGCCCGGTTACGTCGAGATCCACCTGCCGCACCGCCCGCAAGTGACCCAGCAGCACGGCTACATCCACGGCGGCGTGGTCGGCATGATCGCCGACTCCGCCGCCGGCTATGCGGCCAACACGCTCACCCCCGCCGATGCCAGCGTGCTGACGGTGGAATACAAGATGAACCTCGTCGCGCCGGCCGACGGCCAGCGCCTGGTGGCACGTGGCGAGGTGGTGCGCCCCGGCCGCACCTTGATCGTGACGCGGGCCGACGTGTACGCCGTCCGCGACGAACAATGGACCTTGTGCGCCATCATGCAGCAGACCATCATGGCCATGCATGGCAAGAAGGAGCGCGAGGGCTGACGCGCGTTCCGCACGATTCCGCCTCGTTCCCGTTCGTCATTCCGATGAGGGTTGCGACATGACCATCCGCCTGCGCGCGCTGTCCGCGTCCGACACCACCGAGCTGGAGCAGGTGCGCCAGTTCTTCCGCCACTACGCCGCCTGGCTGGGCGTGGACCTGAGCTTTCAGGGTTTTGCCGACGAGGTCGCCAACCTGCCGGGCGCCTATGGCGAGGCCGACGGCCGCCTGTTCTTCGTCGAGCTCGATGGCCGTCCCGCCGGCTGCGTGGGCATCCGCCGCTTCTCCGAAGGCGTGTGCGAGATGAAGCGGCTCTACGTCGACCCCGACATGCGCGGCCACGGCCTGGGCCGGCAGCTCGCGCTGGCGGCGATCAAGGCCGCCCAGGCGCTCGGCTACCGCCGCATCCTGCTCGACACGCTGCCGGCGATGCGCATCGCGGTGAAGCTGTATCGAGAACTCGGGTTCACCGATGCGCCGGCCTACTATCCGACGCCGGTCGAGGGCACGATCTTCCTGACCCTCGACCTGGCGAAGTGGTCCGAGGACGAGGTCAGCAACGAGAACCTGTTCCACCTGTTCGACTACAACGTGGCGTGGTCGCGCCAGATGCAGCAGATCGACCCGGGCTTCTTCGAGAAGCTGTCGCATCTGCAGAACCCGGAATACCTGTGGATCGGCTGCTCGGATTCGCGCGTGCCGGCGAACCAGATCATCGGCCTGCTGCCGGGCGAAGTCTTCGTGCATCGCAACGTCGCCAACGTGGTGGTGCATACCGACCTCAACTGCCTGTCGGTGATCCAGTTCGCCGTCGATGTGCTGAAGGTCAAGCACATCATGGTCGTCGGCCACTACGGTTGCGGCGGCGTCAAGGCGGCGCTCAACCGCGAGCGCGTCGGCCTGGTCGACCTGTGGCTGCGCCATGTGCAGGACGTGCATGTGAAGCACCAGCGCGCGGTGGACGATCTGCCGCCCGAACTGCGCCACGATCGACTGTGCGAGCTCAACGTGCTCGAGCAGGTGGCGAACGTGGCACAGACCGTGGTGGTGCAGGACGCCTGGCGGCGCGGCCAGCGGCTGACCGTGCATGGCTGGATCTACGGCCTGAAGGACGGCCTGATCCGCGACCTGGGGCTGAACCTCAGCCGCAGTGACGATCTCATGCCGCGCTACGTCGCGGCGCTCGAAGCGCTCGGCAACTGAGCGCGATCCGTTTCAACGAATCAACCAGGAGAACCTCATGTCCGATCCCGTCGTCATCGTTTCCGTCGCCCGCACGCCGCTGGGCGGCTTCCAGGGCGACCTGTCCAGCCTCACCACGCCGCAGCTCGGCGCCATCGCCATCCGCTCGGCGGTCGAGCGCGCCCGGCTGACGCCCGATCAGGTGCAGGAAGTGATCATGGGCTGCGTGCTGCCCGCCGGCCTCGGCCAGGCGCCGGCGCGCCAGGCGGCACTCGGCGCCGGCCTGCCGCTGTCGGCCGGCTGCACCACCATCAACAAGGTGTGCGGTTCGGGCATGAAGGCGACGATGCTGGCGCACGACCTGATCCTCGCCGGCAGCAACGACATCATGGTCGCCGGCGGCATGGAGTCGATGTCCAACGCGCCCTACCTGCTGCCGAAGGCGCGTGCCGGCTACCGCCTCGGCCATGGCCAGATGTTCGACCACATGTTCCTCGACGGTCTGGAAGACAGCTACTCGAAGGAGAACAAGGGCCGCCTGATGGGCACCTTCGCCGAGGACTGCGCCAGCCACTTCAACTTCAGCCGCGGGGCGCAGGACGAGTTCGCCATCGCGTCGACGACGCGCGCGCAGGCGGCGATCGAGGGCGGCGACTTCACCTGGGAGGTGGTGCCGGTCACCGTGTCGGGGCGCAAGGGCGACGTGCTGGTGACGAAGGACGAGCAGCCGCTGAAGGCGCAGATCGACAAGATCGCGTCGCTGAAGCCGGCGTTCAGGAAGGATGGGACGGTGACGCCCGCCAACTCGAGCTCGATCTCGGACGGTGCCGCGGCGCTGGTGCTGATGCGCAGGTCGACCGCCGACAAGCTCGGTCTGAAGCCGGTGGCCACCATCGTCGGCCATGCCACCCATGCGCAGGAACCGGCGCTGTTCACCACCGCGCCGGTGGGGGCGATGCAGAAGGTGCTGGCGAAGGCGGGCTGGGGCACGGACGACGTCGATCTGTGGGAGATCAACGAGGCCTTCGCGGTGGTGACGATGGCGGCGATGCACGAGATGAAGCTGCCGCACGACAAGGTGAACGTGAATGGCGGCGCCTGCGCGCTGGGCCATCCGATCGGGGCGTCGGGCGCACGCATCCTGGTGACGCTGATTGGCGCGCTGCGCAAGCGCGGCCTGAAGCGCGGCGTTGCCAGCCTGTGCATCGGCGGCGGCGAGGCGACGGCGATGGCGATCGAGGTGGATGCGTCGGTGGGCTGCGGCGGCTGACACGGGGGCTCCTCCCCCTTCAAGGGGGAGGTTGGGAGGGGGATGGGGTGCTTACAGGCGATGGACGCATCCGAACTCTACCGGTCCTGCTCCGAACCGTCGGCCGCGCCGGGGACTTCCTCCGCAGCCTGCGGAACTCGCCCTTCGGGCTCAGACAGTCCTCGGCTGCTCCAGAAGTCCCCGACACGGCCGGCTCGGCTGGGTTGCTGACCTAACTGCAAACCTATTTAAGGGACGGCCATGACCGCCCCGGAGAGGGAAACACATGATTCTGACTGCTGAACAGGAACTGATCCGCGACTCCATCCGCGCCTTCGCGCAGGAGCGCCTGGCGCCCTTCGCTGCCGAATGGGACCGTAACCACACCTTCCCGCGCGAGGCGTTGAAGGAACTCGCCGAACTGGGCGCCCTGGGCATGGTGGTGCCCGAGGAGTGGGGCGGCGCCGGCATGGACTACATGAGCCTGGTGCTGGCGCTGGAGGAGATCGCCGCCGGTGATGGCGCCACCTCGACCATCGTCAGCGTGCAGAACTCGCTGCCCTGCGGCATCCTCAACCGCTTCGGCAACGACGCGCAGAAGGAAGCCTGGCTGAAGCCGCTGGCGCGCGGCGAGAAGCTGGGCTGCTGCTGCCTGGCCGAGCCGCACGTCGGCTCGGACGCCGCGGCGATCCGCACCTCCGCGGTGCGCGAGGGTGACGAGTGGGTGCTGAACGGTGTCAAGCAGTTCATCACCACCGGCAAGCATGCGGACGTTGCCATCGTCTTCGCCGTGACCGACAAGGCGGCAGGCAAGAAGGGCATCACCTGCTTCCTGGTGCCGGCGAACGCGCCCGGCTACCAGGTCGGACGCATCGAGGAGAAGATGGGCCAGAAGGCGTCCGACACCACGCAGATCCTGTTCGAGAACTGCCGCATTCCGGCCGATTCGGTGATCGGTGCGGAAGGCGAGGGCTACAAGATCGCGCTGTCGAACCTCGAGGCCGGCCGCATCGGCATCGCGTCGCAGTGTCTGGGCATGGCGCGCGCCGCGCTGGAAGCCGCGGTCAAGTACGCGCAGGAGCGCGAGAGCTTCGGCAAGCCGATCTTCGAGCACCAGGCGGTGAACTTCCGCTTGGCCGACATGGCGACGCAACTGGAAGCCGCGCGCCAGTTGGTGTGGCACGCAGCCAGCCTGAAGGACGCCGGCCGTCCGTGCCTGAAGGAGGCGTCGATGGCCAAGCTGTTCGCTTCCGAGATGGCCGAGCGCGTGTGCTCGGATGCGATCCAGGTGCACGGCGGCTACGGCTACGTCACCGACTTCCCGGTCGAGCGCATCTACCGCGACGTGCGTGTGTGCCAGATCTACGAAGGCGCGAGCGACATCCAGCGCCTGGTGATCGGGCGCGCGCTGGCGGGCTGATTCGGCGCCTGCAAGTGTGCGCGGCCTGCATCGTCCTTTGCGGACGTGCGGGCCGCACCTGTTTTCAGGTAGCTTTGGTCTGCGTCATCACGATGGGTCGCGAGCGTCGTTCGATACCCTTGCGCGGGTTGAAGACACGACCTGCACGCGACACGAGGGGAACTGCGGAACCATGGGCAATTGGGATCGGGCCTTCGATTCGATACACTGGGAACGAGACGGTCATCAGACGGGGGCTTGAATGCATCCGGTCATCGAAGCGCATCGTGAGGAACTGAAAGGGCTGGCGCGCCGCTATGGGGTGCGGTCCATCAAGGTGTTCGGTTCCATGGCAAGGAATGATGCGGATGAAGACAGCGATGTCGATCTGCTCGTCGATACCGGGCCGGATACGTCCGGCTTCACGCTCGGTGCATTGCTGATGGACGCGCAGGACATTCTCGGACGCCGGGTCGATGTCGTGACGGAGAAGTCCCTGCACCCGCTGATGCGTGATCGCATCCTCAGCGAGGCGTGCGCGCTGTAGCCCGAAGACGATGAAGCCGAGCGCGGCAGCGGACCGGATTTACTTGGCGCACATGCTGGACTGCATCGACCGTGTCTTCGAGTATGCCGGCGGGGACGAGGAGCGATTCCGCGGCTCACGCCTCGTACAGGATGCGATCGTGCGCAACCTGCAGACCCTGGCCGAGTCGAGCCAGCGCTTGAGCGACCCGATCAAGGCGACAGAACCAGGTACGCCCTGGCGTGCGATCGCTGGATTTCGCAACATTCTCGTGCACGACTATCTGGCGCTCGACCTCGATGCCGTGTGGCTGGTTGTCAGTCGGGAGTTGCCGCCCCTGCAGGATGCCCTGAAGAGGATGTGTTCGTCCGCCGCTCAGACTTGAGCCCAATTCGGTTACATTCGGCGCCATGCGATCTGCAAGCACCGTGCTGACGGTGCCCCCGGCATGGCCACTTCACGCAACTTCTCCTTCCTCGCCGAGCACGATCCGGTCTTCCTGCAACTGGCCGTCACGGCGGAGCAGGTCTTTGCGGCTGATCCCAACACCAGGCTGATCAAGCTGCGCCAGCTTGCCGAAGCGATCGCGCAGGACATCGCCGCCCGCGTCGGCATCGCGCTCGACGACACCACCACGCAGGCCGAGCTGCTGTTCCGCCTCGGCCGCGAGATCAGCCTCGACCCCACCATCCGCGGCCTGTTCCACACCCTGCGCATCGAAGGCAACAAGGCCACCCACCAGTTCCGCACGCTGCACAAGGAGGCGCTGGACGGACTGCGCGTGGCGCGGGCGCTGGCGGTGTGGTTCCACCAGAGCTTCGGCAAGCAGGGCGAGCGCTTCAGGCCCGGCCCCTTCGTGCCGCCGGAAGACCCCAGCGCGCAACTGCGCGAGCTGCAGGCCGAGATCGAGCGCCTGCGCGCCGATCTCGCCAGCCAGCACCAGGCGCTCGACAGCAACCAGCAGCTCGCCGAGCTGATGCGGCAGGAGAAGGCGCAGTACGCCGCGCTGGCCGGGCGCATGGAAGCCGACGCGGCCGCCGCCTTCGCGCTCGCCGAAGAGCAGAGCGCATTGGTGAGCCGGCTCGAGGCCGAGTTCGACGCCCGTCTCGAGGCGCTGCAGGCCGAGCTCGACGCCAGCCGCGCCGCCTCCCGCCAGGCCGCCGGCGCGGCCGTCCGCCGCGTCGCCACGCGCACCCAACACGCCGCGCGGCGACTCGAACTGTCCGAAGAACTCACCCGCATCCTCATCGACCAGCAACTCGCCGACGCCGGTTGGGAAGCCGACACCCAGCGCCTGCACCACGCCAAGGGCGGGCGCCCGGTCAGGGGGCGCAACCGCGCCATCGCCGAATGGCCCACCGCCGGCCGCCAGGCGGCGGACTATGTGCTGTTCGCCGGCCTCACGCCGCTGGCCGTGGTCGAAGCCAAGCGCGACAACGAGCACGTCGCGGGCAAGATCCCGCAGGCCGAGCGCTATGCCGCCGGCTTCCGTCAGCTCGACGGCTTCGAGCCGGCCTGGAAGCTGGAAGGGCGCAGTGCCGGCTGGCCCGATGCGCAGGGCCAGGCGTTCGAGGTGCCTTTCGTCTATTCGAGCAACAGCCGTCCCTACTTGCCGCAACTCGCCGAGCACAGCGGCACCTGGTTCCGCGATGTGCGCAGCCCGGCCAACCTCGCCCGCCCGCTGGCCGACTTCCACTCGCCGCAAGGGCTGCTCGACCACCTCACCCGCAGCCGCGAGGCCGCCGAAGCCCGGCTGCGCGACGAAGGTTTCGCCTACCTGCGCCTGCGCCCGTACCAGGAACTCGCCATCCAGGCGGTGGAAGCCGCACTCGCCGCCGGGCAGGCGCGCTGCCTGGTGGCGATGGCCACCGGCACCGGCAAGACGCGCACCATCATCGGCCTGATGTACCGGCTGCTGAAGGCCGAGCGCTTCCGCCGCATCCTGTTCCTGGTCGACCGTACCGCGCTCGGCGACCAGGCGCTGGAAGCCTTCGACGACGCCCTCCTCGAGCAGAACCAGCCGCTGTCGAAGATCTACAACGTCGCCGCGCTCGGCGACATGGCAGTGGAGGCCGAGACCCGCGTGCAGGTGGCGACCGTGCAGGCGATGGTCAAGCGCATCTTCCAGGCCGACGATTCCGCCACCGCGCCGCCGCCCATCGACGCATTCGACTGCGTCATCGTCGACGAAGCCCACCGCGGTTACACCCTCGACCAGGACATGACCGAAGGCGAGCTGGCGGTGCGAGACCAGGCGCAATACCTGTCCACCTATCGCCGCGTGCTCGACCACTTCGACGCGGTCAGGATCGGCCTCACCGCCACGCCGGCCAGGCACACCACCGAGATCTTCGGCAAACCGGTCTACACCTATTCCTACCGCGAGGCCGTCGCCGACGACTGGCTGATCGACCACGAACCGCCGATCCGTTACGAAACCCTGCTCAGCCGTAGCGGCATCCGCTTCGACAAGGGCGAGACGGTCAGCGCCATCGACCTCGGCACCGGCGAGGTCGAGCAATCCGAGCTGGAAGACGAGCTCAGTTTCGACGTCGACGCCTTCAACCGCCGCGTCATCAACGAGGACTTCAACCGCGTCATCTGCGAGCAGCTCGCGCAGGAGCTCGACCCCTTCGGCGAGGAGAAGGCAATGGTCTTCTGCGCCTCCGACCTGCACGCCGACATGGTCAAGCGCCTGCTCGACGACGCCTTCAAGGCCGTGCATGGCGAGGCCTACGCCGAGGCCGCGGTGCGCAAGATCACCGGCAAGTCCGACCGCGTGGCCGAGCTCATCAAGCGCTACAAGAACGAGCGCTACCCCAACATCGCCATCACCGTCGACCTGCTCACCACCGGCATCGACGTGCCGCGCATCTGCCATCTCGTCTTCCTGCGCAAGGTGCGCTCGCGCATCCTCTACGAGCAGATGATCGGCCGCGCCACCCGGCGCTGCGACGACATCGGCAAGACCGTGTTCCGTATCTACGACCCGGTCGACCTCTACCGCGACCTGCAGGACGTCAGCAGCATGAAGCCGCTGGTCAAGGATCCGGCCATCAACCTGGCGCAGCTCGCCGCCGAGCTGGCCGACCCCGCCAGCCACACCGCGCCGGGCAGCCGCGCCGGCAGCACGCATGCCCACGACGTGCTCGACGCGCTGGCGCAGAAGTTGATGCGCGTGCTGCGCGATGCCACGCACAAGGCCGACAAGAAGCCTGAACTCAAGGCCCGCCTCGCCGAACTCGAGCAGCACTGGGCCGTGCCGCCCGCCGAGCTGCACCGCCACCTGCGCAGCCTCGGCCCGCAGGGCGCTGCCGACTTTCTCCGCGCCCAGGCGGGCCTCATCGAGCAGATCGAGGACGTGCAGGTGCTGGTCGGCAGCCGCTACCGCCCGCTGCTCTCGCTGCACCGCGACGAGCTGGTCGCGCGCGAGCAGAGCTACGGCAGCTACCAGAAGCCCGAGGACTACCTCGACGCCTTCGGCCGCTTCGTCCGCGAACAGCTCAACGAATCGGTGGCGCTCGCGGTGGTGGTCAAGCGTCCGCGCGACCTCACCCGCGAGCAGTTGAAGGAAGTCCGCCTGCTGCTCGACCGCCATGGCTACGCCGAGGCCCGGCTGCAGACCGCCTGGCGCAACAAGACCAATCACGAGATCGCCGCCAGCATCGTCGGCTACATCCGCCAGGCCGCGCTCGGCGAGGCGCTCATCCCCTTCGAGCAGCGCGTCGCCCAGGCCATGGCGCGCATCCACGCGCTCACCCAGTGGACGCCGATGCAGCGCAAGTGGCTCGATCGCCTCGCCCGCCAGCTCGGCCACGAAGTCGTCATCGACGCCGATTTCGTCAACCGCGCCTTCGCCCAGGATGGCTGCGCGCTTCAGCTCGACGTGCGGCTCGGCGGCAAGCTGGAGACGGTGCTGGAAACGCTGGCCGACGCGCTGTGGCCATGGGCAGCGTGACGACGCGGTTGTCTTGCACCAATGCCTGAGCCGAATCGCGACATTATTCGGCTCACGATCGAAAAAAATATGAGCCGAATAATGCTAGCATTCGGCTCACCTTTTCTTTCCTGATTCGCAACAATGCTCAGCATGTGATCGTGGGTCTCCTCCCACTTGAAGGGGAGGGAGAAAAGCAGTGCGGTCCTTGGCTGAGCCTCGTTGCCAATCAAGTTTTCTTTGGCAACGCCCCGATGTCGCGCTGGATCTGGCAACACCCCGACTGGCCGCACTTCACCTGGCAGACCGAGGCGCTGGCGCCGCTGCTGCGCCAGGTCACGCTCGCCCAAGGCACGCTGCTCGGTCGCGCCCAGGGCTTCGAGCCGGAACTGCGGGTGGAATTCACGCTCGATGCGCTGCTACAGAACATCATCGACTCCAGCGCCATCGAAGGCGAAACGCTCAATGTCGGCTCGGTGCGCTCCAGCATTGCCCGCCGTCTGGGTCTGGCCGAGAGAGCCAGTGCACCGGCAGAACCGCGCGCCGAAGGCCTCGCCCAGATCATGTGGGACGCCACCGCCAACCTCGATGCGCCGCTGACCGAATCGCGCCTGCTGCAATGGCACGCCTGGCTTTTCGCCGGCGAGGACGGCGGGCCCGGTGTCTTTCTTGCCCGCCCCATCCGCATCGGCGACTGGCGTGGACCGGATGCCATGCAGGTTGTCTCCGGGCGCATCGACCGCCCCACGGTGCATTTCGAGGCGCCGCCGCGCGAAGGACTGGAAGCCCGCATCGCCGAGTTCGTCGCCTGGTTCAACGCCAGCCGCGCCGATGTGACGCTCGATCCCTTGCTGCGCGCGGCGCTGGCGCATTTCTGGTTCGTCACCCTGCACGCCTTCGACGACGGCAACGGCCGCATCACCCGCGCGCTTACCGATCTCGTGCTGGCGCAGGGCGAGCGCCAGAGCATCCGCTTCTACGCCATGTCGGCCGCGATCCTTGCCGACCGCAAGGCCTATTACGCCCAACTCGAAGCCGCGCAGAAGATGAGCGCAGCACCGGCGCCGCTCGATCTCACACCCTGGCTGCACTGGTTCCTCGCCACGCTGCTGCGCGCTATCGAGTCGGCCTCGGCGCAGATCGACCGCGCGCTCGCCAAGAGCCGCTTCTGGCATCGTCATCGGGCGCAGGTTGTGAGTTCCGAGCAGGTCAAGGTGCTCAACCGTCTGCTCGACGGCGACCAGCGCGGGCGGGGCGGTTTCGAGCACGGCATCAGCGCCGCGCAATACCAGGCGGTCGCCAAGGTGTCGAAGGCCACCGCCACGCGACATCTGGCCGACCTGGTCGCCAAGGGCTGCCTGGAAAAGCTGCCTGGTGGCGGACGCTCGACCCGTTACCAGATCCACTGGCACCAAAAGTGGTGACCACATGACCAGTGGCCTGCGCCCCGCCATGTCGGCCCCGATTGTCGTATCGCTGTCACGACAATCGGCCCGGCGACCCTCCCCGGCCGTGCATCGGGCGGGGGTCTGGAAAAGTGTGCCCGTTTCGGGTACGGTTTGAAGGCCAAGATGACGCGTGTTCTCAAGCGAAAGGACTTTGCGCGGTGGCAGGCAAGCGAAAAGCTGCCTGATGCCGCCTTGTGCAAAGCGGTTCAGGAGATGGAAAGCGGTCTGATTGACGCGGACTTGGGCGGCTTCCTCTACAAGAAGCGGGTTGCCCGCCCCGGCAGCGGCAAGAGCGGTGGTTACCGTACGTTGCTGTCGGCCAAGATCGGTAGCCGGTACGTGTTTCTGCATGGGTTCCCCAAGAGCGACAAGGCGAAGATCACACAGGACGAAAAGAAGGCGCTGCAATTCGCCGGCAAGGTGTTTCTGGAACTGTCCGCCGAAGCCTTGGCGAAGGCGTTGCAACTGGACGTGTTATTGGAGGTGCTCTGTGAGCAAGATCATTGAAACCTTACGTGGTGACCTGGCTGCGCTCCATGAAGCGGGTGCGATCAGCAAGGTGACGATGCGCGAGTTCGACGCGATCTGCCCGCCGCCGGTGCGGGAGTTCAGCGCTGCCGACATCAAACGCCTGCGCGAAACCTTGAAGTTCAGCCAGCCGGTGTTCGCTCTTCATTTACACACGTCGGCCTCGACCGTGCGCAAGTGGGAGCAAGGTGACACCCATCCCACGGGGCCGGCACTCAAACTGCTCAACGTCATCGCCGACAAGGGCCTGCAGGCCATCATCTGACGATTGACGAGGGAGACTGGCATTGGCGACACGAATTGACCCTTTCAGCTCACAGCATCTTGAAGCTGCGTGCCGCGTGCTCGCCGATACCGAGCGCGGCCTGAGCGGCACGCAGATCGAACGTCTTCTGCAAGAGATCAAGATTGCCGACACGTCACCTGGCATGACCAAGTGGAAGCGGTTGTTCAATGCGCTGGCCGGCGCACAGAACCAGCATCAGATCGGCAACCATCTCATCATGTTCATCAATCGCGCGATGAACCCGGTGAACTACGCCCGTGACCCGGCGACGTTCGCCTGGCGACGCGACGAACTCAATGTCGTCCTTGCCTTCTCGGGTTTCTACGTGCGCGACGACGGCAAGGTCGGGCACGCCGACAAGGCCACGACGCTTGATGCCGCGCGCGCACGAGCTGGACGACTCAAGGCCGCACTGGAAAGCCGCGTCGTCCACGCGGAAGTGCTGAACTACTGCCGCGCCGAGTTGCTGGACGAAAACTATTTCCATGCCGTCTTTGAGGCGACGAAAGGCGTTGCGGAGCGGATTCGCCTGCTGTCAGGCCTGAACGGCGATGGCGCTGACCTGGTAAACAAGGCGTTCGCGGGCCAGCAGCCCGTTCTGGCCCTGGGGCCGCTCACCCGCGAGTCCGAGAAGAGCGAGCAGAAAGGCTTTGCCAACCTGCTGATCGGCCTGTTCGGCGCGGTGCGCAATCCGCTTGCCCATGCGCCCAAGACGAATTGGCCCATGTCCGAACAGGACGCACTGGACATCCTGACGCTGGTATCGCTGATTCACCGCAAGCTGGATGGCGCCATGAAAATAGCTGCCGTATCGCCATAAGGGAAAAATAGAAATGGACGACGCGACCGTAGTCTTCTCTCGAAGGGGGATCTTCCAGACCATGATCGCCGCGCGCGACGTTCGCAGCCGGGGACAGGCGCGCAAACTGTGGCCCCAGGTGTCTCCCGGCGCATCACGGCAGATGGTGACATGGGTCAGCCCCTCCTTCGAAGATGGAAAGTTGCGTCGGCGATCCCATTTCCGCGTGCTTCCTGCTCAGCACACCTTCAACCCCAAAGCGCACTTCGACGATGAAGAAGCCAGCCGGTGGCGCGCCAAGCAGGAAAGTCCCGAACACCGGCGAGCGAACGAACTTGTCGCGGCCGAACTCTCCCGACGCTTGAATGCCGGGCTTGCGGTGCCGTGGGTGTCAAAGGACGCGGATGCGTCGGACAATCCGCTGGAAGGCAACTTGTTGCTCGGCGCCGACCGCGTTGCAACCGATCTCCTCTGGAGACGACATTCGGCAGCAAATTCCGGCTTGACGTTACTGTGCTCGGGCCGCCGGTCCAGGCCGTGCCAATGGTGCTGGACGGCGTTGAAATCGAACTTGGCCACGCCTTCGATGGACGCAAGACGCTGATCGGGAAGTCCCCGCATGGACCGGCTCTGCTCGTGAGCCGAATGAGCCCCCAAATCGGCTCACCCACCCCCGCAACCTGAAATAGGACGTCGCCTTATTTCAACTTAGCCCCCAACTCAAAACATGGTCAACAACGAAATCGTCCAGAAGCTCTGGAACCTGTGCGACGTGCTGCGTGACGACGGCATCAACTACTCCGACTACGTCACCGAGCTGGTGCTGCTGCTGTTCATCAAGATGGAGCACGAGAACGCCCAGAGCGGCGTGCTGCAGGGCCACAAGCTGCCCGCGGGCGCGCGCTGGCCCGACATCGCCAGGCTCTCCGGCCTCAACCTGCTCGACCACTACCGCAGCACGCTGCTCGAACTCTCGCGCAGCACCGACCCGCTGCTCGCCGCCATCTACGCCGATGCGCAGACGCGGCTCAAGGAGCCGCGCCACCTCAAGCAACTGGTGAAGAGCATCGACGCCATCGACTGGTTTTCCGCCCGCCGCGACGGCCTCGGCGATCTCTACGAAGGCCTGCTGGAAAAGAACGCCACCGAGACCAAGTCCGGCGCTGGCCAGTACTTCACGCCGCGCCCGCTCATCGACAGCATCGTCGCGCTGATCGACCCGAACCCAGGCGAAACCATCCAGGACCCGGCCGCGGGCACCGCCGGCCTCCTGATCGCGGCCGACGCGCACATCAAGGCGCGCACCGACGAGCTCTACGACCTCGACGAAACACAGCGCCGCTTCCAGCGCAACAAGGCCTTCATCGGCATGGAACTGGTGCCTGGCACGCGGCGCCTGGCGCTGATGAACTGCCTGCTGCACGGCATGGAGGGCGATGCCGAAGGTGTGGTGCACCTGGGCAACACGCTGGGCGGCGCCGGCGCCGACCTGCCGAAAAGCGACATCATCCTCAGCAACCCGCCCTTCGGCACCGCCCGCGGCGGCGGCGGCCCCACCCGCGACGACTTCACCTTCGCCACCAGCAACAAGCAGCTCGCCTTCGTCCAGCACATCGTCCGCCACCTGAGGGACGGCGGCCGTGCCGCGTTGGTGCTGCCCGACAACGTGCTGTTCGAGTCCGGCGTCGGCACCGAGATCCGCCGCGCGCAAGCAGGCCGGGCAACTGACGCCGGCCCTGCTCGCCAAGGCCTTCCGCGGCGAACTCGTGCCGCAGGACCCGGCCGCCGAACCGGCCGCCGAACTGTTTGAGCGCCTGGCCGCAAGCGGCGCCGAGACTCCCAAGCTGCGGCGCGGGCGGAAGCCGGTCGCGTCGGGGGCGTGACCCGGCAGAGGGCAGGCTTGCATTTTTCTGATTGTTCACCGCAGTTCAGCGCGCGGAATGCATCGGCGTCGCCAAGGCTTCGCCTGCGGCCTTAGGGCCTGGCAGTCGCTGATCCGTGCCTTCAGCCAGGCATGCACGTCGGCGGCCTTAGCCTGCGCCGCTGTCCAGCACCTGCTCGCGGGCATCGAGCGCCTCGGCGATGAAACTTGCACCTCGTTCCGCCAGCGGAGGCTGGCTCGATCGGCGTTCGTCCATCGGCGCTCACTCCCCGCCGTGCACCTCGGCGAACTTGCGCTCCATCTCGCGCCGCATCGCGCGGCGCAGCTCGGCTTCGGTGAAGCGGCGGCGCTCGTCGGGCGTCTGCGGACTGAGCGGCGACACCTTGGTCGGCCGCCCCGCGTCGTCGACCGCGATCATGGTGAAGAAGCAGCTATTCACATGGCGCACGACCTTGGCGCGGATGTCCTCGGCGATGACCTTGATGCCGATTTCCATCGACGAGTTGCCGGTGTGGTTGACCGAGGCGAGGAAGGTGACCAGTTCGCCGACCTGGATCGGCTGGCGGAACATCACCTGGTCGACGCTGAGCGTGACCACGTAGTGGCCGGCGTAGCGGCTGGCGCAGGCGTAGGCCACCTGGTCGAGCAGCTTGAGGATGGTGCCGCCATGGACCTTGCCCGAGAAGTTCGCGGTGTCGGGCGTCATCAGGACGGTCATGGTGAGCTGGTGGGCGGGCAGATCCATGGCGGGCTCTCGAAAGATTGAACAGGGCGCAAGATTGGTCCGAACGATCGCGTCGGCGTCCTGCACATCTTGCCTGTACGCTGCACCGACTCAAAGCGCCGCGCACTGACGCTCCATGTCGCCGCAGGCCTTTTCCTCCCGGCGCGACCCCATGCCCGCACCGACGGAGTCGGCAGCATCGTCGAGGGTGACGACGACGCACAGGCGCTTGGGCACACCCTCGTCGATGCGGGCACATGGACGTCGAACGACGGTCGTAGAAGAGTGCGTGTGCGGCGAGGCCTCAAGCCTTGCGCAATTGCGCCGATGTCACTCCGGATGTGTACAGCAAGGCGGCATCGTGAATCCGCTCGAGACGCCTTGGGATGTGCAGCGACAGAGGGTTTCCGGCCCTTCGAGGAGAGAGCATGGCGGTCATTTTCGCGAAAACGAGCAAGGGCCACGCCGAGATCGCGCACCGTTCCGGCGGCCTCGGTCCGCGGGTCAGGCGTGTGCTGATCTTCGTCGATGGCAGGCGCGCGGTCGACGAACTGCGCGAGATGCTGCAGTACGACGACCTGCAGCACACCCTGGGCCTGCTCGAAGAGGAGGGCTTGATCGAGACGGTCGAAAGCAGCCAGGTGGGGAGAACCCCCGCCCAGTCGGGAGCGTCGCCGGCGCTCGGCGCGTTCCGGCAGCATCCGCCCGGCGATGATTCGCTGCGTCTGCAGCAGGCACGCAATTTCATGCTCAACACGATCCATGCCTTTGTCGGCGCCCTGGGCACCAGCTCGCTGCAGGACCGCATCGCCGCCGCGCGCAGCCAGGACGAGCTGCGCCACTTGTTCGACGAGTGGTATCGCGCCGTCGTCGCGTCCCGCGATGGCCGCCGCCAGGCCGAGCACCTGCGCGGCAAGCTGCTCGAGGTGATCTGAACTTCGGCCGCTTCGGCGCTGATCGGCCTTCGCGATGACGCGGCCGTCACCGCGGTGCAGGTCATCGACCGCTGCAGGCGATCGACGCGGGGCGAGGGGCTGTCGCAGCCGGATGGCGCCGCTCAGTGCGGCAGCAGGCGCTGGATGAGCGTTGCCGTTCCTACCGTGAGCAGGTAGCCGACGACCGCCAGGAGCACGGTGAACTTGAGTCCGGCGCACCACGTCGCCAGCCTGGCCAGCGCCTCGCTGGCGCCGTGATCGACCATTCGCAGCATCGCCAGATTCTCCGCAGCGTCCAGCGGAATGGCGGCGAGCACCGCCCAAGCGACGAAGGCACCGATCATCGGCACCGGATTGCCCGGCGCGTCGACGAGCATGGCGCAGGCCAGCGACAGGGCGAGCGGATAGCACAGCAGGAACGGAAAGTCCCACCAGGTCTGCAGGCGCACCACCGCCTCCAGCCCCTTCCACGCGGCGAGGATGCGTGCCGCCCGCTCGCCCGACCAGGCGAATTCCAGCGCCAGGATGCCGCCCGGTTCGCGCGTTTTCAGGACTTCGTCCAGCGGCCCGAGGCGGCCGAACATCACGAGCGCAGCCAGCGCCAGCAACACGGCCAGCAGCAGCCAGCGCTGCGGCCAGGTCAGCAGGACGGTGAAGGGTGGCGTCAGCATCGTCATCGGAAAGTTTCCCTTGTTGCGGCGGGTGGCAGGCAATGGGCGTGCCGCGGCCTGCCTCATGTCGAGACTGTAGACGCGTTTGCGTGCGGGGACAGATCGTCGGCGAACCGTCGGCATGGATGGCGGCGGATGTCGCCGGATCGCAGCGCGTGCGCGGTGCTGGCCCGCCCGGCGTGACTTCGCTAGGCTGTGACGATGCGCCACGACCTCACCACGCTGAAGATCTTCGTCGCTGTCGCCGAATGCAGCAACCTGACGCGCGCGGCCGAGCGGGAGCACCTTGCCGTGTCGGCCATCAGCAAGCGCATCGCCGAGCTCGAGGAGCTGGTCCGCTCGCCGCTCTTGCAGAGACAGGCGCGGGGCGTGAGTCTGACGCCGGCCGGTCAGTCGCTGCTGCATTACGCCAGGCAGATCCTCCAGCTCGTGCAGCGCATGGACGCCGAACTCGGAGAGTACGCGAAGGGCATCAAGGGGCATGTCAGACTGCATGCCGTGGCGTCGGCGCTGACGCAGTTCCTGCCCGAGGACATCGAATCCTTCGTCGCCTCCTACCCCATGGTCCAGATCTCGATGGAGGAACGGACCGGCAAGGCGGTGGTGCTGGCCGTCGCCGACGGCACGGCGGACCTGGGCGTGATCGCCAGCGGCACGCCTGCGGCGGGCCTGACGGCGTTTCCTTACCACCGTGATCGCCTGATGATCGGCGTGCCCAAGGGGCACCCCCTCGGCCGCCGGAAATCGGTTCGATTCGCCGACGCGCTGAACTACGACTTCGTCGGTCCCCACGCCGACAGTTCGCTGTCGGCGCTGATGGCCGAGGCCGCCAGGGCCTGCGGCCAGCCGCTGCAGCAGCGGGTGCAGGCCAGCAGCTTCGATGCCATGTGCCGCCTCGTCGAGACGCGCCTCGGCATCACGATGCTGCCCGAAGGCGTGCTCGCGCCCCATGCGGCCGCGGGCCGGATCAAGGTCCTGCAACTCGACGAAGACTGGGCGTGGCGTCAGTTGCAACTGGTCGTGCGCGATCCGGAGCAGTTGAGCCCTATCGCCAAGACCCTTCTCGACCATCTCCAGCGATCGGCGCACAACGCCACGACCCCCTCCCCGTAAGAGCGTTCTCGTTTCGAGAACGCTGGTTTGGCAATCGCTCAATTTTGCATCCGGGTCCTCGTCTCTACGATGGGCACTGGAGACGACACGAGCACGCCAGACCTCATGGACCACCACACGAATCCGCACTCCGCCGCACCGACCGACACCGGGCGACGCCAGTTTCTGCTCGCTGCGGGGGGCTGGGCGGGTGCGGTGGCGATGGGTTCATCGACGGCGTGCGCAACCACGAGGAGCCGCCAGCAGGCTGCCGCCTCGTCCACGACAAGAGGGATAACGATGTACGCCTATGTAGGAAGCCGGACGACGCGCGAACGCAACGCCCGGGGTGAAGGGATCAGCGTGTTCCGCGTCGATCCCGAAAGTGGGGCGCTGGAGCGGGTGCAGGTCGTCGGCGGCCTGGTGAATCCTTCCTATCTGACGCTCGGCCGCGACGGCGAGCGCCTGTACACGGTGCATGGCGACCAGTCCGATGTCAGCGCCTTCGCCGTCGACCGCAAGTCGGGCCGACTCGAGTTGCTGAATCGCCAGAGCACCGAGGGCAGGAACCCGGTGCACCTCGCCGTCGATCCGTCCGGCCGCCACCTGGTGGTCACCAACCACATCGGCGCCAGCCTGGCGGTGCTGCCGCTCGCGCCGGATGGCGCGCTGCTGCCGGTCCGCCAGGTCCTGACGCTGTCCGGCCCCATCGGCCCGCATCGCATCGAGCAGCAGCAGGCCAAGCCCCATGCCAACCCCTTCGACCCCTCGGGCCGCAACGTGCTCGTGCCGGACAAGGGGCTGGATCGCGTGTTCAGCTTCCGCTTCGAGGAGGGCGCCCTGGTCCCGGCGGAGCGTCCCTTCGTGGCGGCACGCGAAGGCGCCGGGCCGCGCCAGCTCGTGTTTCACCCGAACGGGGCTTTCGCCTATGTGGTGAACGAGCTCGATTCGACCGTCACGACCTATCGCTTCAGCGCGGAGACGGCGGCGCTCGAGCCGCTGCAGATCCTTTCCGCGCTGCCCGCGACCTTCACCGGCAACAGCCGCGCCGCCGGGATCGCCATCGACGCCGCAGGGCGCTGCCTGTACGCGTCCAATCGTGGGCACGACAGCATCGCCCTGTTCCACATCGACGCCGCGACCGGAATGCTGCGCTTCGTCGGCGCCGAATCGACCCTGGGACGGACACCGCGCTTCTTCACCCTGTCGCCGGACGCGCGCCTGCTGTTCGCCCTCAACGAGGACAGCGACGCCATCGTGTCCTTCCGGGTGGATGCCGCGACCGGGAGGATCACCCCGACCGGGCGCCCGGTGAGCTGCGGCAGCCCGGTGTGCATGGTCTTTTCTCCCTGATGGCGCAGGCGGCCCCGTGCCGCCCCGGCAGGACGGGAACGTGCCCGAACCATGACAAAGACAAACTGGAGACAACCATGCAACCGATCGACGCAGCCCGCGAGAAGGCCATCGTCCGCAAGATCACCTGGCGGATCGTGCCCTTCGTCTTCTTCCTCTACATCATCTCCTACCTCGACCGCGCCAACATCGGCTATGCCGCCCTGCAGATGAACGCGGAGCTGGCGCTCACCAGCGAAGCCTTCGGCTTCGCATCGGGCGTCTTCTTCATCGGCTACTTCCTGTTCGAAGTCCCGAGCAACGTGATGCTCAACAAGTACGGGGCGCGGGTGTGGATCGCCCGCATCCTCGTCTCCTGGGGCATCGTCGCGACCTTGTCGGCCTTCGTGCAGGACGCCACCCAGTTGTACATCCTGCGCTTCCTGCTGGGGGTGGCCGAAGCCGGCTTCTTCCCGGGCATCATCGTCTACCTGACCTACTGGTTCCGCAGCAAGGAGCTGGCGACGACCGTGGCGCTGTTCACCGCCGCGATCCCGGTGTCCTACATCGCCGGTGCCCCCCTGAGCACCTGGATCATGGATCACGTGCATTGGTTCGACTGGAGCGGCTGGCGCTGGATGCTGCTGCTCGAAGGGCTGCCGGCGGTGATCTTCGGCGTCGTCTGCTACTTCCGCCTGACCGACCGGCCCGAGCAGGCGAAATGGCTGAGCGAAGAGGAGAAGGCCTGGCTTGCCGGCGAACTGGAGCGCGATCGCCAGCAACGCAAGAACGTCAGGCACCTGAGCGTCCTGCAGGCGATGAAGAACGGCAAGGTGCTCTACCTGTCATTCATCTACTTCGTCTATCAGTGCGGCAGCCTCGGCGTGGGCTACTGGATGCCGCAGATCATCAAGGGCTTGTCGGGCTCGCTGAGCCACACCGAGGTCGGGATGGTGGCGATGGTGCCCTACCTCTTCGCCACCATCGCGATGATCCTGTGGTCGCGCAGTTCCGATCGCCATGGCGAGCGCAAGCTGCACTCCGCGATCCCCCTGGGCGTGGCCGCCGTGGCCCTGTTCGGCGCCGGCATGGTGAGCAATGCCGTGGCCGCGATGAGCCTGATCAGCGTCGCGCTGGCCGGTCTCTACAGCTTCAAGTCGCCCTTCTGGGCCCTGCCGACGCTGTTCCTGTCGCGTTCGACGGCGGCGGTCTCGGTGGCGGTCATCAACTCCATCGGCAACCTGGGCGGATTCGCGGGGCCGTACCTGATCGGCGTGGTGAAGGGATCGAGCGGCGGCAGTGCCACCGGCGCCCTGGTCTTCCTCAGTGCGTTGCTGGTCGTCGCCTTCCTGATGACGCTGTTCATGCAGACGCAGAACAAGGCCACGGACGAGCTGTCCGGCGCCCGCACGGCCTGAAACCCGCAAGACCCCATGACCCAAGGATTCGAGTACCAAGCCATGCCATTCGTGACCCCTACCCATGAACTCCAGCTCGCCGACGAGCGCCTGGCGATCGTCGATCTGCCGGCCCTGTTCGGCGAGCGGCTGCAGCGGCTGCCCGTCGTGCTGCGACTGCTGCTCGAGAATGTCATCCGCAACACCGGGGGCGAAGAGCGCAGCGCCGCGATCGACGCCATCTTCGCCTGGCTCGAGACCGGTTCGAGCGAAGCCGAGATCGCCTTCCAGCCGGATCGGGTGCTGATGCACGACACCACGAGCACGCCGGCCCTGGTGGACATCGCCGCGATGCGCGATGCGCTGGCCGAGGCCGGCGTCGATCCCACGGTGCTCAACCCGCGTCTGCCGGTGGATGTGTCGGTGGACCATTCACTCGCCGTAGAGGCCTATGCACGTGACGATGCGCCGCAACTGAACCTGCGCCACGAACTGCGGCGCAATCAGGAGCGCTACCGTTTCCTGCGCTGGGCTGGCAAGGTCCTGAAGGGGGTGCGCATCCACCCGCCGGGCACCGGGATCATGCATACGATCAACCTCGAGCAACTGGCGACGGTCGTCACCCGCCAGCAGCGGGGCGATACGACGTGGGCGGTTCCCGACGTAATGATCGGCACCGACAGCCACACGCCCATGGTCAACGGCATCGGCGTGCTGGGCTGGGGTGTCGGCGGCCTCGAGGCGCAAACCGTGATGTTCGGCATGCCGATCATGCTGCGCATCCCCGACGTCGTCGGCGTGCGCCTCACCGGCGCACTGCAGGGCGGCGCGCTGGCGACCGATCTGGCATTGACCGTGACCCAGCGCCTGCGCGCGATCGGCGTCGCCGGCGAGTTCGTGGAGTTCTTCGGCCCCGGCGTGGCGACGCTGAGCGCAGCCGAGCGCGCAGTGGTCGCCAACATGGCGCCGGAGTACGGCGCGACCACCGGCTTCTTCCCGGTCGATGGGCGCACGCTCGACTACCTCGCCGGCACCGGACGCGCGCCGCGCGACGTGGAACTCGTCCGCGCCTGCACGCAGCGCGCCGGCCTGTGGTTCGAGCCCGCCGCGGCGCCGCGCTACACGCGCACGATCGACATCGACCTGTCCGCCGTCGGCATGCACATCGCCGGCCCGCGCCGGCCGCAGGATCTGCTGCCGGTGTCCGAGGCCCGCCGCACGCTGGCGGCGCTCGGCTTCGAGCCGACGCGGCCCGATCCGGCGATGCCGCGCCATCCGGTGGCGATCGCGGCGATCACGAGTTGCACCAACACGTCGGATCCGCGCCTGCTCGTGGCCGCCGGCCTGCTGGCGCGCAACGCCCGCCGTCGCGGGCTGCGGCTGCCTTCCTGGGTCAAGACCTCGCTGAGCCCGGGCTCGCCCGCCGCCGCCGACTACCTGGCCCGTGCCGGCCTGCGCGAGGAGCTGGCGGCCGTGGGCTTCGACATCGTCGGCTTCGGCTGTGCCACCTGCATCGGCAACTCGGGCCCGCTGCCCGACGCGATCCGCGACGCGATGGCCGCCGGGCGCATCGCGCCGGTCGCGGCGCTGTCGGGCAACCGCAACTTCCCCGGCCGCGTCCATCCCGACCTGGAACTGGGATTCCTGATGTCGCCGCCGCTGGTCGTCGCCTTCGCCCTGGCGGGGGATGCGGAACGCGACCTCACCCGCGAGCCGCTGCAGCACGACGCGCACGGCCGGCCGGTGTTCCTGCGCGAGCTGTGGCCGACGGATGACGAGATCGACGCCCATCTCGCGCGCGGCACCGACCGCGCCGATTACCGCCGCGCCTTCGAGCTGGCGTCGCGCAATCCGGGATGGCACGACCTGGCGGCGCCCGATGCGCCGCTGTACCCGTGGGACGAGGCGTCCAATGCGCTGCGCCGCCCGCCCTTCGCCGCCGCGAGCGAGGGCAGCCAGCTCGGCCACTATGCCGCCTGGCCCTTGCTGGTCGTGGGTGACGACATCACCACCGACCACATCTCGCCGGCCAGCGCGATTCCGCCCGACAGCCCGGTCGCCGACTATCTGGTGGATAGGGGGGAAGACCGTCGCGACCTCAACGTGTTCGCGTCGCGGCGCGGCAACTGGGAAGTGATGCTGCGCGGCGCCTTCCACAGCAAGTCGCTGGTCAATCTGCTGGCGCCCGGTGCACCGGTCGCGCACACCCTGCACGTGCCCAGCGGCGAGGTGCTGCCGCTGTGGGAAGCGGCCCGGCGCTATCGCGAAGCCGCGGAACCGGTGGTGCTGGTCGCCGGCGAACGCTACGGCACCGGATCGTCGCGCGATTGGGCCGCCAAGGGACAGCGTCTGCTCGGTGTGCGGGCGGTGCTGGCGGTGAGTTTCGAGCGCATCCATCGCTCGAACCTCGTGGGCATGGGCATCCTGCCGCTGCGCCTGCCCACGGCGGCGCACCCGAACGCGCTGAAGCTGGGCCCGGGCGATCGCATCGAGGTCGACGTCGCCCCTGCCGCGCTGGCGCCGCGTGGCCGCGTGCCGGTCCGCATCCTGCGCAAGGACGGGCGAGTGGAAATGGTCGAGTGCACGGCGGCGGTCGAGACCCGGCTCGAGGTCGAGCTGCTGCGCAAGGGCGGCGTCATTCCCGCCATCCTGCACAAACACCTGGCGGAGGCTTGACCATGGATGCTTCGCAATCGCTCACTTCCAGCCTCGCGCCGAGCGGACGCCTGCGCGCAGCGATCAACCTCGGCAATCCCATCCTCGCCGGTCGCGACGCGCGCACGGGCGAGGCGCAAGGCGTCTCGGTCGATCTCGCACGCCTGCTGGCGTACCGACTGGGTGTGCCGCTCGATCTGGTCGTCGTCGATGCGGCCGGCAAGTCGGTCGCGACGGTCGAGGGAGGCGAGGCCGACGTCGGCTTCTTCGCGATCGATCCGGTCCGCGGCCAGAACCTGGCCTTTACCGCACCCTATGTGCTGATCGAGGGCTGCTATCTGGTTCGCGAGGATTCGCCGATCCGCGACAACGGCGAGGTCGACCGCGAGGGCCGGGTGGTGGTGGTCGGAAATGGCAGCGCCTACGACCTGTTCCTCACGCGCGAGCTGCGCCATGCCCGGATCGAGAGAGCGCCGACGTCGCCCGCGGTGGTCGATACCTTCCTCGCCCAGCGCGCCGATGTGGCGGCGGGCGTGAGGCAGCAGCTCGAGGCCGACGCCCGGCGTTTCGGCGGTCTGCGCCTGCTCGACGGTCGCTTCATGGTCATCCGGCAGGCGATGGGTCTGCCGAAACGGCGGGGGACCGAGGCTGCCGCCTTCCTCGCCGCCTTCGTCGAGTCGGTCAAGGCCAGCGGCTACGTCGCCGAGGCGCTCGCCCGGCACGGCATAGAGGGTGCGTCCGTGGCGCCTTGCGGCCATTGACCCGGCAAGCGAGTACCGTTCGGGCCGAGCCTGGCTAAGTCCTGCCAGCGCTCTTCGACGGGCTCAGGTGAACGGTTGCATTATCAAGAGCCCGGTTGGGCGCCTCGCCGCCATCGCGCCGTGTCGGGCTCGGCTTGGAGATGATCGTACGTCTCAGCCGGCAGGCCGGCCCCACTCCTGCTCCTGCGCCATGTCCTGGGTCCTGAACGCACTCGGCGCCGCCCCCGTCCACTCCCGGAACGCCCGCGCGAAGCTCTTCTCGCTGTCGAAGCCCACCGCCGCCGCGATCTGCTTGACCGGCTTCTTCGTCTGCAGCAGCAGCGTGATCGCGCGTTCGCGCCGCGCCTCGTTCTTCAGCCGCTGCAGCGACACGCCTTCGTCCTTCAATTGTCGGTGCAGCGTGCGCACCGACAGGTTGAGCCGTGCCGCGACATCCTCGGCGGTGTGGGCGGCGCCCGGGTCGGCGGCGAGGATCTGGCCGACGCTGTGCACCAGCAGGCGGTCGCGGCGGTATTGCAGCACGGTGAGCGGCAGCGCGCGCTGCAGCATGGCCTGCAGCGCCTTTTCGTCGCGGCGCACCGGCAGTTCCAGATAGCGCGCATCGAAGCTGATGCAGGCGGCCTCCGCGGAAAAGCGCGCCGGGCCGGCGAAGAGGTAGGCGTAGGCGTCGGCGTGGGCCGGCGCGGGAAAAGGGAAGGCGGCCTCGGCGAGCGCGATGCGCGAATCGACCAGCCAGCAGGCGTAGCCGAGCAGGTAGCGCAGCGTGCTGACGAGGCAGAACTCGCGCAGCTCGCCGAGGGCGACGTTCTCGGCAACGCGGATCGTGGCGCTGCCGCGCTGGCCGGAGCGCGGCGGGACGAGCTCGAACACGATGTCCTCGGTGAGCAGCCGGTGGTGGCGGCACCAGCGCTTGAGCGCCACTTCCAGCGTCGGCGACGTGAGCGAGGCGCGGCACAGCATGCCGTAGCTGCCCCACGGCAGGCGGCGCGAGAACCAGCCCAGCGCCTCGTCGTCGAGTTCCTGCATCGCCGTGCCCGACATCACTTCCATCTGCGCGGCGGTGACGCGCGCGGCGGGGTCGTCGAGGAGTGCGGGCGGGATCTGCGCCTGCTGCAGCGCGCTGGCCGGATCCAACCCGCGGCGGCGGTACCCCAGCACGATCGCGCGGATGAAGGCGATCGGCGTGGCGGCGCGGCCGCGCGTGAGTTCGGCGGGCGAGGGAGCGAGGATCTTCATGCCAGCGAATGCTATTCCCCGTGGCACGAATTGCAACCTCGATGGCACTCGTCGCACGCCGTGGGCCGCTAATCTCCGCCCATCCTTCGGCATGCGCCGTCCATAATGGATTTGCGCATGGCCCGACGCGCCAGAACAAACTTGTGGAGGAGACAACCCATGAACGTGCCCAGCCTGAACTTCAACCTCGGCGAGACCATCGACGCGCTGCGCGACACGCTGCAGGCCTTCTGCGCGGCGGAGATCGCGCCGCGCGCGGCGGAAATCGACCGTGTAAACGAGTTCCCCGCCGACCTGTGGAAGAAGCTGGGCGACCTCGGCGTGCATGGCATGACGGTGAGCGAGGAATACGGCGGCACCGACATGGGCTACCTCGCCCACATCGTGGCGATGGAGGAGATCTCGCGCGCGTCGGCCTCGGTGGGTCTGTCCTACGGCGCGCACTCCAACCTGTGCATCAACCAGATCCGCCGCAACGGCACCGAGGCGCAGAAGCAGAAATACCTGCCCAAGCTGATCGCGGGCGAGCACGTCGGCGCGCTGGCGATGTCCGAACCCAATGCCGGCTCCGACGTGGTGAGCATGAAGCTGCGTGCCGACCGCAAGGGCGACCATTTCGTGCTCAACGGCAGCAAGATGTGGATCACCAATGGCGGTGACGCCGACACGCTGGTGGTGTATGCCAAAACCGACGTCGCCGCCGGGCCGAAGGGCATCACCGCCTTCATCATCGAGAAGGGGATGAAGGGTTTCAGCCATGGCACCCACCTCGACAAGCTCGGCATGCGCGGCTCCAACACCTTTCCGCTGTTCTTCGACGACGTCGAGGTGCCGGTGGACAACGTGCTCGGTGGCGAGGACAACATCGGCCGTGGCGTGCAGGTGCTGATGTCCGGTCTCGACTACGAGCGCGCGGTGCTGTCGGGCGGCCCGCTCGGCATCATGGCGGCGTGCATGGACGTGGTCGTGCCCTACCTGCACGAGCGCAAGCAGTTCGATACCCCGATCGGCGAGTTCCAGCTCATGCAGGGCAAGGTCGCCGACCTGTACTCGACCTGGAGCGCCTGCCGCGCCTATGCCTATGCGGTAGGCCAGGCCTGCGACCGTGCCGACCACGCGCGCACGCTGCGCAAGGACGCCGCCGGCGTGATCCTCTACACCGCCGAAAAGGCCACCTGGATGGCCGGCGAGGCGATCCAGACCCTGGGCGGCGTGGGCTATACCAATGAATACGCGACCGGCCGTCTGTGGCGTGACGCCAAGCTGTACGAGATCGGCGCCGGCACCAGCGAGATTCGCCGCATGCTGATCGGCCGCGAGCTGTTCAGCGAAACCCGTTGAGCGGAGCGCCACGATGAGCGTGATCAAATCCAGTATCAACACCCGCAGCGCGGACTTCCAGGCCAATGCCACGACGATGCGCGGCCTGGTCGAAGATCTGCGCGCCAAGGCGGCGGAGGTCAGTCTCGGCGGCGGCGCGTCCGCCCGGGACAAGCACACCGCCCGGGGCAAGCTGTTGCCGCGCGATCGCGTTGGCCACCTGCTCGACCCCGGCACGCCCTTCCTCGAAGTGGGGCAGTTGGCCGCCTTCGGCATGTACGACAACGAGGCGCCGAGCGCCGGCGTCATCACCGGCATCGGCCGCGTGCAGGGCGTCGAATGCATGATCGTGGCCAACGACGCCACGGTGAAGGGCGGTACCTACTACCCGATGACGGTGAAGAAGCACCTGCGTGCGCAGGAGATCGCCGAGCAGAACAACCTGCCCTGCGTCTATCTGGTCGACTCGGGCGGCGCCTTCCTGCCGAAGCAGGACGAGGTTTTCCCCGACCGTGACCACTTCGGCCGCATCTTCTACAACCAGGCCAACATGTCGGCCAAGGGCATCCCGCAGATCGCGGTGGTGATGGGTTCGTGCACCGCCGGCGGCGCCTACGTGCCGGCGATGTCGGACGAAACGGTCATCGTCAAGAACCAGGGCACGATCTTCCTCGGCGGCCCGCCGCTGGTGAAGGCGGCCACC
>SHNC01000062.1 GCA_004295105.1 Betaproteobacteria bacterium
CCTCGGCGCGGGGGTCGTCAGCGGCGGCCTGGAGATCTACGGCATGGCGAACGAGCCGCGCGAGCACGGCACAGCGGAGTCCATCGTGCGGCCCGCGCGAGCCGCGGCGCTCGGATGGTCGTCGACCGAGATCGGCCTCGCCGCCGGGGCGGCGACGGTTGCGCCAGCGACCGGGGCGGTGGCGGTGATCATGACGTCTGCGGGCTACGGTGCGGCGGCAGGATCGGTGGCGCCGGGAGTCGGAACGGCGATCGGTTTCATTGTCGGCATTGGTGTCGGGATCGGCGCCTATTACTTGCTTAACGAAATCACGCCGGGCGGAAGAGAGGATTGGGAGTAGTCGTCCACGGATGGTTGCGGGTGGGAGGGCGCCGTGGCAGGTGCGAGCGGGCCACCGGGCGGTGTGAGGGTCCGGTGTTCGGCAACGGGCAACGCGCGCATCAGGCGGCGGCGTTGAACCAGCAGCGGACGGATTTCCCGCAGGGAAGGTGCAAGATGCTACACACATTGACTCGGAAGGCAGACAAGGGGGGGGCGCCGGAGGCGGCGGGAAGGCTTGCCGGGATGAGCTGGCAGGTCGGTGCCAGCCGGCGTGCTGCCGACCGCGTCACTGGCATGCCGCGCTTTCTCGGTCGCGAGGACGTGACCGTGTCGCGGCCGGAGGATGGTTCGGAGCGCCTGGCCGACGAACTTGCCGGCCAGGTGATGGACACTGCCTCCTGTCCGGGCTGTACCCCGGTGGCGGCGTGCGAAACCTGCGCCGGCATCGCGCGCACGGCCGAGGGGGAGGCGGCGCCGGTCGCGTCGGCGCCCCGGCTCGGACCTGGCGAAGCGCTCGACGACGCAACGCGCGCCTTCTTCGAACCCCGCTTCGGTGCGGATCTTGGTGAGGTGCGGGTTCATGCGGGCGAGCATGATGGCCGCCTGGCGAGTTCATTGTCCGCCCGCGCGTTCACGTTCGGTAACGACATCGTGTTCGGCAAGGGACGCTACCAGCCCGGCACGGATTCGGGCCGGCGGCTGATCGCGCACGAGCTCGCGCACGTCGTGCGTCCGCAGGCCGGGAGCGCCGTGGCGCGCCAGACCGACGCCGGTGTCGCGTCGGACGCCGGCGCGACGGCACCTGCCGCGGGCGGGCCGACGGATGCGGGAGTGCCGCTGCCAGGCGGCGTGCCGCTGCCGGCCGGCGGGCCCGCCGCGCCAGCGCCCCCGCTGTTCGACAGCCTCTATGGCACCTGTCTGACCGAGGAGGAGGGCAGGCGGCGTGACGCATTCGCCCTGCGTCACCTGCACCTCGACCGCAACATCCCATCGACGACCTTCGGCATGTTCGACACGGACTACTGGCCGCTGACGGGGCTGATGCTGGTGACGGTGAAGATGAAGTTCAATTTTGTCGCGGCCGACAACACGCCCGGGTTCTGGGAGCGCATGAGCCGGTCGCTGCGCGGCGAGGACCTGAGCCGCTTCTTCTGGAGCGACACCGAGAAGGCCGACTTCAAGCGCGACCTCATCGGCAGGGTGACGGCGCGCTGGAGTGCGCGGCACCCGATGGCATCGACCAAGCCGTGCTGGAGTTTCCGCGCCATCGCGCTCGTCACCCCGGTCGAGGTCGCCGATGATGCGGACGCGCATTACGTGACGACGGTGCACAAGCTGTCGAGCCCGGGTGCGAGCCGCACCTCGACGACCAGCGATCCGGATGTCGCGCATCCCGAGCGGCCGGCGAGTGCGGATCTGGATTCCGGAGATGTGGTCGAGGATGCAAACCGCAGAAGTACCGCGGTGGCGACCTCCGAGCGGCAGCGCATCGAGACGGCGCTCGCCGCCGCGGCGGCCACGCCGGTGCTGTTCGAGCGCGATTCCGATGCCATCACCGCGGCCGCAGCAGGCCCGCTGACGACCTTTGCCGAGGCACTGAAGCAGAAGAACCCGTCCGATCCGCTGATTCCGATCAATGTCGATGGATTCGCCAGCATGGACGGCGAACTTGCACATAACGTCGACCTGTCCGAGCGGCGCGCCATCGCCGTACGCGATTTCCTCGTCACGAAGGGTGCGCCGCAGCCCATCGGTTTCAGCGGCAACGGGCCGGTCGGCGCCGCCAACGATGCCGCCAACCGCAAGGCCGATATCACGGTGGATCACACGTTCGAGACCAGCTATGCGTCGAACCGGTTCTCGGCGGGGGAACATGAGTTCGGCCATATGCTCGGGCTGCCCGATGAGTACCAGAACAACACTACGGGTGTCCTGGGCACGCAGCAGGCCCTGTATTCCGCACTGGTCACGTCTGCGGGTGCGCGCGGACCTGCAGTGTGGGGCGTGAGCACGTCCAGCCAGATGGCGAGCGGCGTCGACGTGCTGCCGCGACATTACGTGACCCTGTGGGAGGCATTGGGGCGGATGACCGCGCCCGACATCGCGCAGGCGGAATGGAAGCTGGGATGAAGGCGTGATCGGCGGCTGGGAGCGGGCGTCGCCCGACGACGACGTGCGGCACGGCCCGAAGGCGACCAGAGGGAACGGGTGAGGCAATGCGCGGCTTGTCGGTCGAGTTCCGACGCATCCAGTCGATGTCGAGCAAGGGCAATCAACGGCTGCGGATCGATGCCGAGGGCGATCTCTACGCGGACCTGATTGCGACCGACCTTCCGCCGGGACAGGATTGGCCCGACGCGTGGCCCGAGTGCCCGCTGCGGCGCCTGAGCGAGGCCGAGCTGCAGACCTTGCGGCGACTGATCGTGGACGTCGGCTTCGCGCAATTGCCCGCGAGCCTGATTCGGGCCGGGCGGGACGGGTTTCGCGACGAGCTGGACGTCATGATCGACGGTCGTCCGCACTCGGTCGTGGTCGAACGCACCGAACCGCCGGAGCCTTTCATCCGCGTACGGAACGCGCTGTGGAAACTCGCGGGTCCGCCATACTGGCCATGATCGACGGCGGGCTTGCCGCTTTCCCCCTGGCAGGGCATCCGCAGACCCTTCGCTGCGTGCCGTGAACATGGATGCGGCGCATGCCGGTTCCCCGGCTGCAGGCCAGGTGCGTCAAGCTGCCATCCTCGCCTCGCCAAGGTGTAACGCAGCTTGACGTAACGGAAGGTCTATTCCAGATTGAAGCAGGGTTCATGCAGGGCGCCTGACGCCTGTGCGGAAATTCTCATGGGATATGCGGGCGGGCATCGTCGCCGGCTGCTCCGGTTGGCTTACCGAAGGACGTATGGGGGATCGATGGAGCGAGTTCGCGACCGCGGTGAACCCGGCTCGGAATCGCCGGGCGGGAGCCGGCACCTTTCTGGCAGGCAGGGCGAGCCGAGCGAGTTCGGCCTTCTCGGCCAGTCGCCGATCTTTGTCGCTGCGATGAAGCTGATGCGCCGTTTCGCGGAGACGTCCGCCCATGTGCTGATCCAGGGCGAGACCGGCACCGGCAAGGAACTGGTCGCGCGGGCCATCCACTATCTCGGCGATCGTCGCTACAAGCCGTTCGTGCCGGTCAATTGCGGCGCGCTGCCCGACAATCTGATGGAGAACGAGCTGTTCGGCCACGCGCGGGGTGCTTTCACCGACGCCCGCGAGAGCCAGCGCGGGCTGATCGGGAGCGCCGAGGGGGGCACCCTGTTCCTCGACGAGATCGAATGCCTGTCGCTGAAAGGCCAGGTGGCGCTGTTGCGTTTCCTGCAGGACGGCCATTACCGCCAGCTCGGCGGGCACGGCGACGTGCGGGCCGACGTGCGGGTGATCGCCGCCAGCAATCAGGATTTCGGCGATCTGGTGCGCGCCGGCCAGTTCCGCCAGGACCTCTACTACCGCCTTGCGATCATGGCGGTCGACCTGCCGCCGTTGCGGCAGCGTGGCACCGACATCCTGTTGTTGATCGACCATTTCCTTGCCCGCTTCGCGCGCGAATACGGACGCCCGGTGCCGAGGCTGGAGGCCTCGTCCGCCGCCGTCGCGCTCGCGCATCCGTGGCCGGGAAACGTGCGTGAGCTCGAGAACGTGATCCATCGCCAGTTCCTGCTCGCCGAAGGCGATGTCGTGCGCCTGGTGCCTGCGGCAGAAGCGGCCGTGGCTGAGACCGGCACGGAGTTTCCCGTTGCCTGGATGATCGACTTCGCCGGCATGGACATGAAGCTGGCGAAGGCCGAGGTGATCGCACGCTTCGAACGCGACTACCTCGAGCAGGCGATCGCGCTGACGCGGGGCAACGTGTCGCTCGCCGCACAGCATGCCGGCAAGGAGCGGCGTGCGTTCGGCAAGCTGCTGAAGAAATACGGCATCGATCGGAATCGCTTCCAGGCCTGATCGGCGTGTCCGCGCACGGCGCGGACGCCCGCGTGCCCGGCGTGCCGTCCTTCGTGAAGTAATCCCCAGCCGCGCGGAAGAGCGCGCGATGCCGTCATCTTCGATTCCCGGTCCGCCTGCTAGACTCGCTGTCATGAACACGGCAGCCGGCTGCGCGGCGAAGGGCGTACATGACTCCTGAATGGTGGCACTGGATGATCGCGGGGCTTGGCCTCGTGTTGCTGGAATTGGCCATTCCGGCCTTTTTCGTGATCTGGTTCGGCCTGGGCGCGATCCTCGTCGCGCTCGTCCTGTTCTTCGCGGGCGACCTGTCGCTGACCAATCAGATTTCACTGTGGATCGTCACTTCGCTGGCCATGGTGGTGTTGTGGTTCCGCGTGTTCAAGCGCAACCAGCACAAGACGCTGGTGGGCACGGCCGATGGCGAGGTCATCGGCGAAATTGGCTTGCTGGTGGGTGCGGTGGCGCCGTACCAGCACGGCAGGGTGCGTTTCCAGCGGCCGGTGCTGGGCGCCGACGAATGGGTGTGCCTGTCGGAGAGTGCGATCACGGCTGGCGAGCGCGTGCGGGTGGTGGCGATCGAAGGCAGTTTCGTCAGGGTGACGAAGGCCTGACGCGGATTTTCACAAGGGATGAATCGATGAGTGCAGGGCTGGCAATTTCAATCGCGATACTGGTCTTCGTGGCGATCACCATCGCCAAGGGCGTGCGGCTGGTCGCGCAGGGCGAGGAATGGGTGGTCGAGCGGCTGGGCAAGTACCACAGCACGTTGCGTCCCGGTTTGAATATCCTGATTCCCTACCTCGACAACGTCGCCTACAAGCTCGTCACCAAGGACATCATCCTCGACGTGCAGGAGCAGGAAGTCATCACCCGCGACAACGCGGTGATCCTCACCAACGCGATCGCCTTCGTGAAGGTGACCGACCCGGTGAAGGCGGTGTATGGCGTCACCGACTTCTCCGAGGCGATACGCAACCTGATAATGACCACGCTGCGCTCCATCGTCGGCGAGATGGAACTCGACGAGGCGCTGTCCTCGCGTGACAAGATCAAGGCGCGGCTGCGCGAGAGCATCGCCGACGAGGCGGTGGACTGGGGGCTGACGGTGAAGTCGGTGGAGATCCAGGACATCAAGCCTTCGCAATCGATGCAGCGGGCGATGGAGCTTCAGGCTGCCGCCGAGCGCGAGCGCAAGGCCGCGGTGACGAAGGCCGAAGGCGAGAAGCAGGCCGCCATCCTGGAGGCCGAGGCGCGGCTCGAGGCAGCCAAGCGCGACGCCAATGCGCAGGTGATGCTGGCCGAGGCCTCCGCCGAGGCGATCCGCCGGGTAACGAGCGCCGTGGGCGACCAGACTGCGCCGATGCTCTACCTGCTCGGCGAGAAGTACATCGCGTCGATGCAGACGCTCGGCCAGACGGAGAACTCCAAGCTCGTCGTCCTGCCGGCCGATCTGCAAACCGCGCTGAAGGGGCTCATCGGCCGCCCGTGATCGCCGGCGGTCGGCGGGCGTTTCACACCGTCGCGGCTGATCACCGCGTGAGCGAACCAGCGCCGGTGTATCCCGCAGTCTCCCTTCCTCCGCTCCGATGCCTTCGAGCCATCCGCTTCTTGCCTTCCTGATCGCCGGCCTCGGCGCGATCGGCCCGTTCTCGATCGACGCCTATCTGCCCGCCTTTCCGGCGATGGCCGAATCGCTCGGTGCCACGCAGCTCGAGGTGCAGCAGACCCTCACCGCCTACCTGCTGGCCTTTGCCTGCATGGTCCTGTGGCATGGCGCGCTGGCCGACCGCTATGGGCGACGCGTGGTGCTGCTGGTTTCGACGGCGGTCTTCGCGCTGTCGTCGGCCTGGTGTGCATCGGCGCCGTCGGTCGAATGGCTGTGGGTCGGGCGCGTACTGCAGGGCTTGTGTGGCGGCGCCGGCATGGTGGTGGGGCGCGCCGTGATTCGCGACCTGCATGAAGGCGCCCATGCCCAGCGACAGATGTCGCGGGTGATGGTGATCTTCGCGCTCGCGCCCGCCATCGCGCCCATGATGGGCGGGTGGATGCTGGATGCGGCCGGCTGGCGTTCGATCTTCGTGTTCCTGACGGTATTCGGCGCCACCCTGTTCGTGCTGTGCTGGCGCTACCTGCCGGAGACGCTGGCGCCCGAGGCGCGGCAACCGCTGCATCCGGCCGGTCTGCTGCGCGCGTATGGCGCGGTGCTGACCCATCCGGCATTCATGCTGCTCGGTGTCGCAGTTTCCCTGAACTTCGCCGGCTTCTTTCTGTATGTCATGGCGGCGCCGGTCTTCGTCATGACGCATCTGGGCCTCGGAACGGGCGGCTTCGGCTGGCTCTTCGTGCCGGCGGTGGGCGGCATGATGCTCGGGTCCTTCCTGTCGGGCCGGGTAGCCGAAAGCTGGCCGCCACGACGCACCATCGCACTCGGATTCGCGATCATGGTCGGCGCCGCCACGCTGAACGTCGGGCTGTCGGCGATGCGGCCGCCAGGCCTGCCCTGGTCCATGCTCGCCATTCCCCCGTTCACCTTCGGCATGGCGCTGGCGATGCCCAGCATGTCGTTGATGGGACTGGATTTCTTTCCGCAGCGCCGCGGGCTCGCCTCGAGCTGCCAGAGCTTCCTGCAGATGTGCATGAATGCACTGGCGGCCGGCGTGCTCGCGCCCATGCTGTGGGACAGCACGCTGACGCTTGCGCTCGGCATGTGCGGGCTGACGTCGCTGGCGCTGGTCGCGTTGTCGGTGCTCGACATCGGGGCCCGACGCCAGCGATGACCAGCCTCGCGGCCTTGCGAACCGTGTGCATGACAGGCTCGCGAAAAGAATATTGCGATGCACAAACGCCTGTTCTATCTTTGAAGCGTGTCTCCTCCGCACTCTCCATCCTCCGTGGGTGTGGATTCGAGCCCGGGCACGACGGCGCCTGGGCTTTTTTTCGCCCGGCGTACGCCTCGGTGGGCGCGACCGTCATCACAACGTCACACAGTCTTGCCATCGTCCCGCAAGTCATGAGGAGTCGGAGGCAAGTCGAATCTTCTCCGGCGCATGAACTACGACACATCGGGTGCGCGATCGCGAACCTCGAGGCTTGCATACTGTCGGACAATCGTCGCGGTGCGCATCCATCGATGCCCACCGTTCATCATGTTCGAGGTCGAGCAAGGCCAAGGGAGGACGGAACCATGTTATCGATTACCGATCTGCGGGACTTCATCGACCTCGACCACGAGACCGTTCATGTCGTCATCAGCGCCACGAGGCAGGCCCCGGACCGCGCGGTGGAGTTCGCCCGCCAGTTGCTGGCGAGCCGAAGCGGCGTGACGACGCTGCATCACATGTTTCGCGACCAGATCGCCGAGGCTGAGGCCAGGCGCGATCATGCCCGAGAAGGCGAACTTCGCCGCGCCTACGCCTACTTCGCGCGCAAGTACCCGATTCCGCAACTGAACTGAGCACGTTCGCGACAGGGGGCGATCGCAGGCGTTCGCCGACCATGAAAGACCATGAAAAAAGCCCGTTGGAACGATACGTTCAACGGGCTTTGCGCTGTGCTGGCGGAGAGGGCGGGATTCGAACCCGCGTTGGGATATTATCCCAAACACGCTTTCCAGGCGTGCGACTTAAACCACTCATCCACCTCTCCGTGGAAGCCGCGCATTCTAGCGGCAAAGGAATGGAGGGGGAAGTCCCGCGGATGTGTTTTTGCGGCCGTGCGGCTGGATTCGGTGTGGAGGAGGGGCGTCGCGACGTCGGCCCTGGTCCGGAGTGAACAGGATGCGCAGCGGGAGAAAGCCTTCGCTGTGCTCTGGTAGTCGAACGAGAACAACATGAGCGAACAACGCAACGTCCTTGGCGGGCTGCTGCTCGCCTGCAGTTATGCGCCCCTGACCGGCTTTTACCGTACCGGCTGCTGTGAGACGGGGCCGGAGGATCTGGGGCGGCATCTGGTGTGTGTGCGCGTCACGGCCGAGTTCCTGGCCTTCTCGAAACGTGCGGGCAACGACCTGTCGACCCCGCGCCCGGAGTATCGCTTTGCCGGTCTGAAGCCGGGGGACCGCTGGTGTCTGTGCGCGCTGCGCTGGAAGGAGGCGCTGGAGGCGGGCGTCGCTCGTCCGGTAGTGCTGGAGGCGACCAACGAGCTGACGCTGCGCCTCATCGATCTCGATACGCTCAAGTCGCATGCCCACGGGGCGCCGATGGGGCCGGCTTCCTGATCCGGCACACCTGAGCCCGCGCGTGCAGCGGCTGGCGTCGATCCGTGCGGGGTGGCGCCCTCATCAGGCCCCTGCAGGCCGCATGGCACTCTTACGCGGGGACGGGGGTCATAGGATCACAGTCAGACGGCTGGAGGCATTCATGACTCCTGAATCCATTGCAGGCCTGATCGCCGAGATCGAGGCGGGCGACCCGCTGGATTTCGGCGCGCTTGCCATCGACGCGGAGGGCGCCCGGCGCCTGATGGCGGCACATTTTTGCGAGATCGACCGGCAGCTCGAGAATTTCGGTCTGCCCGCCGATCAGCGTCTCGAGATGATGGCGGCGATCGCCGCACACGCGATGGTCGAGAACATGCTGTTGCACCTCGCGCGCTTGCGTCGCGACCCATGCGACATCGGGTTTCGCGCGTGGATGGAACGCTACGGCATCGGGCGGACGGGGCCACCCTCGCCCTGAGCGCCAAGGCGGGGCGGCCCTGCCGTCCGCTACATGCCGCTCAGATCTTCGAGTGCGTCCACCACCAGGCCGGTGCCGAGCGCGATTAGCAGGATGTCGGCACCGACACGCACGTACTTGTGCATGGCGGGCGCGTGCCCAAGCTCCAGCAGCAGTGCAGCGGGCAGGTCGTAGTAGACCACGTCTCTTGGCAGGCGCTCGCCGATGCGCCACCGCTTGGCGAGGCCCGGCGGCATGCAGCCATTGCGTTTCTTGGCCAGCCCCGGCGGGCAGTGTCCGCGGCGGAATTCGTCGGCATAGTAGTTCCGTACGACAGCGCGCTGACGATCCTCGAAATACCGGCGTTCGCGAACGCTTTCACGTCGCCCGTCGCGTTGGTCGCGATCGGTACGATCGTCGCGGTCCCTGGCGCCGCGATCATCGGGGCGCCCCCGGTCGCGGCCGTTGTCGGCGTCGTGGTGGTTGCGGGCATCGCGGTTGCCCTTGTCGCGGGGTGCACCCGCATCGCGCCTCTCGTGCTTCTCATGCTGTTCCGGTTTACCGCCCTTGCCGCCGCCGGCGAAATCGGGCTTTTCGGCCAGCGCGGGAGCACTGGCGAGGATGCCCGAGAGGGCCAAAACCAGCACACCGCGTCGAGCGACTCTGGATCGCGACATGATTCCATCCTCCCTGCAAAAGGGCTCCCGGAGCGGAGCGAAATTCATGCATGCATGTTACGCGCGCGTGCGGCGAGGTTGCGGGTGGCCAATTTTTCGATGCACATTTCTCGCATCCGGCATGACGGATCGCACGATGGCTGGCAGAAAGAAACCGGGGCGGCTCGACCATCGGTCGCAGGCCGCCCCGACGACGGGATGCCGCAGGCGTCAACGCAGGCCGACGATGATGCTGAGCATCAGCGCGAGCACCACGAGAAGGGCGAGCCACGCGACGACACCCAGTGCCAGCACGAAGGAGCCCATCAGGCGTCCCTTGCCATGGTCGGTAATGCCGAACAGCGGGCAGACCCCGTGGAAGATCAGCGCCGCCGATCCCAGCCAGGCAACGGCCACGACCGCGCCGACAACCCAGGCCGACGGCACGAACAGCGCCAGCGAGGACAGCCACAGCGGCGTCGGTGCGATGGCGGCGAGCATGAACGCGTCGTGGTAGCCAGGTGTGGTATCCACGAGTTCGCCCATGTCCTGGATGATGGAAGCCATCAGAAACACCATCAGCAGTTGCGCCACATACAAGGCGATGGCGGCCGCGAAGGCTTCGGATGTGCTCAACGCCGGCACGAGCTGCGGAAACACCGCGCCGGGCGCCACTTCCATGGAGTAGGTGACCATCGCCGGCGGTAGCAGCGACAGCGGCATCACGTACAGTGCGAACAGCCACGCGATCGTCGGATGGATGCGCTGGAGTTCGGACCAGCCTTCGGAATACGAGTAGAACATCTTGGGAAGGTCGTGCAGGGTCATGATCGTCTCCTCGACCGGATTCATCCCCTGTGTCCGCTCCCGTTGTTGGCGCCGGAGATCCGTCTGAACCCGGAGCCCGCGCGGGCAAGCCTGCTCGAACCCCTCGAGGGCGAATCTCCGACGACAACGTAGACAAACGCGCGGCGCTTCGGTGCCCGGGCCTTGCACATACATTGCACATGCGACGGCGTGGGCGGCGCGCGAATCAATCGAATTCGAGGGGCAGCCGCAGGCTCACGCGCAAGCCGGCGAGCGCGGGCGCGCGGCCGTAGTGCAGGCTGCCCTCGTACTGCGCGACGATGTCGCCCACGATGGCCAGGCCGAGACCGTGACCGGGGCGGTTCTCGTCGGCGCGCAGCCCTGCGGTGCCGAGTCGCTGCAGCATGTCGTCGGGAACGCCGGGGCCGTCGTCATCGACGTGGCACGACAGTTCGCCGGGCGCGACCGTGCCGTCGATCCACACCCGCACATGCCGATGTGCCCACTTGCAGGCGTTGTCGACGAGGTTGCCGAACAGCTCGAGCATGTCCTCGCGGTCCACCGGAAAGCGGCAGTCCGGCACGTCGAGCTCGATCGTGATTCCTCTCGCGGCATGCAGGCGCCGCAGCGCGTCGGCAAGTGCGCCGAGCTGGCTGCGGGCGTCGAAGTACTCCGCCGTCGGCCCGGCGCCGGCAAGTCGCGCGCGGTGCAGTTCGCGTTCGATGGTCGACCGCATGGCATCGATCTGGGTACGCAGTTCCGCAGCGTGGGCGGTGTTGCCGTGCGTGGCGATGTCGTCGGCCGTTTGCGACAGGACGGCGAGCGGCGTCTTCAAGGCATGCGACAGGTTCCCCGCGGCATGGCGAATGCGGCCGAGGCGTTGGGTGTGGTGTTGGGCGAGGCGATTCACCGCATCGAGCATCGGCTGTACCTCGACCGGGGCATCGCTGCCCAGCGCGGTGGCCTCGCCGCGCTCGAGGCGGTGACAGGCAGCCACCGCCTCGCCAAGCGGCGCCAGGCCCCGGACCAGGAGCCGTCGCTGCAGCAGCAGGAGCAAGGCGAGTGCGATGGCAACGCCTGCGAGCGTGCGTGTGCGAAAGGTGGCGATCGCGCGGTCGATCGCCGCGACGTCCTCGGCGACGGCGACGAAGACGGGCGTGGCGGCCTCACCCGGATAGCGGCGCGCGAGCGCGAGAAGGCGCTGGCCGGCGGGGCCGGTGACGTGGGCGACCAGGTCGCCGTCGCCTTCGGCTCGCGGAAGGATCACATCCTCGTCCCACATCGAGCGCGACCTGTTCTGCTGGTCGCCGCGTTGCACCAGAAAATAGTGCCCCGACAGGGGCAGTTCATACACGGAACCGGCCGCGGCGCGCGTGGCGGCCTCCAGCGCCGCGGCATCGGCTGGCGCTTCGACCGCCCGCACATAGAGCAGATCCGCATCGTGGCGCAGGCGGGACAGCACGTAGTTCTCGACCAGCCCGCGCGGGAACGCCTGCAGGCCGACGGCCAGCAGGGCACCGGCCAGCACCAGCACAGTGGCCAGGGAGATCGACAGACGGTGCAGCAGCGAATTCATGTTGGCGGTCGATCCAGGGGCGCGGTTCCGTCACGCATCGGGTCGCAACAGGTAACCCTGGCCGCGACGGGTCTCGATGCAGTCCGGGCCGAGCAGCGCGCGCAGGCGTTTGACATAGACTTCGATGACATTGCTGTCTCGCTCGCTGTCGTAGTCATAGACATGCTCGGCCAGTCGTGTCTTCGACAGCACTTCGCCCGGATGACGCAGGAAGTAGCGCAACAGCCGAAACTCGGTGCCGGTGAGCGCCTGCTGGCGGCCGCGATCGTCGGTGAGGCACTGGCGCGCTTCATCGAGCCGCCATGCGCCGACGCGAAGTTCGGGCACCTGCACCGGCGCCGCCCGGCGCAACAGTGCCTGGATGCGGGCGACCAGCTCTTCGGTGTGGAAGGGCTTGCCCAGATAGTCGTCGGCGCCCGCCTGCAGGCCTTCAACGCGCTCGGCCCAGCCATCGCGTGCGGTGAGGATCAGCACCGGAACCGTGTTCCCCGCGGCGCGCCAGTCGCGCAGCACGGCCAGGCCGGATTTGCGCGGCAGGCCGAGGTCGAGGATCACCGCATCGTAGGGTTCGGTCGCGCCGAGATGCCCCCCGTCGATGCCGTCGGCGACGAGGTCGACCGCATAGCCGTCCTGGACGAGCCGGCTGCGAAGGCGCTCGCCCAGGTTCGCGTCGTCCTCGACAAGCAGCAGGCGCACGGCTTATCTCGTCTTGCGGCTCAGCACTTCGCCGCTGGAAGCATCGAGTTCGAGCTTATGCACGCGGCTGGTGTCGTCGATGATCTTCACTTCATACGTGTAGCGGCCGCCATCGTCGTCGAGCTCGATCTCCACGATCTGTCCCGGCTGGGCGGCACGGCTGCGATTGAGGATGTCTTCCATCGGCAGGATCTTGCCGGATTCGCGCAGCTTGCGGACTTCATCGGCCCGCGGGCGATCGTCGGCGGCTGCGGGCGACGCCATCAGCGTGGTCGTGCCCATGACCACGGCGATGGCGACGGCGGACAGCGTGGCGGACAGGCAAGTGCGGGTTTTCATGGTCTGGCTCCTGTGGGGACGTCCGGGAGTGGACGGGACACACTATGGAAGACGGAGCCTGAACGCAGGCTGAACACGCCCTCGACGGCGGCGCTCAGCCCGACCGTCGGCCGGCACAATCGCCTACAGCAGGGCGATGTCGTCCTTTTCGCCACGTTCATAGACCACGTTGGCCCGACCCACGATCAAGGGATCGAGCGGTCCGATGCGAGTGAGATCCTTGTTCGTGTAGGGTAGTTTGTGCAGGACATAGCGCAAGGCATTGAGCCGTGCGCGCTTCTTGCAGTCGGACTTCACCACGGTCCACGGCGCATCGGCCGTGTCGGTGTAGAAGAACATGGCCTCCTTGGCCTTGGTGTAGTCGTCCCACTTGTCGAGCGAGGCGAGGTCGATGGGCGACAGCTTCCACTGCTTGAGCGGATGAACTTCGCGCTCCCTGAAGCGCCGGCGCTGCTCCTCGCGGCTGACAGAGAACCAGAATTTGATCAGGTGGATGCCGCTGCGCACCAGGTTGCGCTCGAACTCGGGGGCCTGGCGCATGAACTCGGCGTACTCGTCGGCAGTGCAGAAGCCCATGACGCGCTCGACCCCGGCGCGGTTGTTCCACGAGCGGTCGAACATGACGATTTCCCCCGCCGTTGGCAGGTGCTGGATGTAGCGCTGGAAGTACCACTGGCCGCGCTCGGTCTCGGTCGGCTTTTCCAGCGCCACGACGCGGGCTCCGCGCGGATTCAGGTGCTCCATGAAGCGTTTGATGGTGCCGCCCTTGCCGGCCGCATCGCGGCCTTCGAACAGGATCACCACGCGCTGGCCGGTTTCCTTCACCCAGGCCTGGAGCTTCAGCAGCTCGACCTGCAGGCGGTATTTCTGCTTCTCGTAGTTCTTGCGCGACATCAGGTTGCGGTACGGGTAGCCGCCGTGCCGCCAGTCGTCCGCAAGCTCGTCGTCGGGGCTCGTCGGACGCCTCTCGACGATGACGGCATCCTCCCGGAAAAGGGCGTCGCGCAGCATCGCGATGTCGTCGGGCGAGGCGCCGGCGAGAATGGCTTGAAGCGTTCTCTTGACGGATTCGACGTCCCGCTGACCCGATTGCAGGATATCGGTGACCGCGGTGACCTTCGAGTCGCTCGCGGCGGCGATCGCCTGCTCGACCTCGAAGCGCTCGATGGCCTGTTCGTTCAATGCCGGCGCGGTATCGCCGGCGCGGCTGCGGCGCGGCCGGGTCGGCGCGCCCACCCCGGCCAGTGCGGGATCGACGGCAGATTGCGCTGCCGCGGGAGCGCTCGACGTGGTGGATTGCTTGCGGGCTGCCATCGAAGGATCTCCTCGGGAAGGCCGGTCTGGCTCGAACTTCAGGAATGACCAATTCTAATCCCGACCCGCCGAGGCTTGGCGCTTGCAGCATCTGCCGCCGTCTCCGGGCTGCTCATCCGCTAGAATTCGTCCCCCGATTCCCGACGGGCCGCAGGCCCGGACACTGCATGCCCCTCACCACCGAAGCCAGATCCCTGCTCGACATGGCCTATCGTGTCGGCGCCCCGCGCTTCCACGAGCTGTCGGTCGCCCAGGCGCGCCGCTCGTTCGAGAAGCTGCACTTCGTCTTCCGCGGCGAGCCGCCGCCGGTGGCGTCGACCGCCGAGGTGCCGATTCCGCGGGCCGACGGATCGGTGCTGCTCGCGCGCCTGTATCGGCCGCTCGACAGTCATCCCGGCGATGCCCTGCCGGTGATGATCTGGTTCCACGGCGGCGGCTGGTGCGTGGGCGATGTCGCCAGTCACGACGTGAGCTGCCGCGAGCTGTGCAACCAGTCGGGGTGTGCGGTGCTGTCGGTCGATTACCGTCTGGCGCCCGAGCATCCGTTTCCGGCCGCCATCCACGACGCGCGCCTCGCTTTCGACTGGACGGCCGCGCATGGTGGCGTGCTCGGCATCGATCCCGAACGCATTGCACTGGGTGGAGACAGCGCCGGCGGCAACCTGTCGATCGTCACCGCGCTCGCGTTGCGGGACGATGGCCTGCGCCAGCCGCGCTTTCTGCTGCTGGTCTATCCGAGCACGGAGATGCTCAGCGATCGGCCGTCACGCGAGCGCTACGCAGAGGGCTATTTCCTCGATCGCGGCACGCTGGCCTGGTTCTTCAACCACTACCTTCCGGACGGCAATACCGAGGACTGGCGCGCTTCGCCGATGCGCGCCACCTCGCTGGCGGGGTTGCCGCCGATGCTGCTGTTCGGTGCCGAATTCGACCCGCTCGTTGACGATTGTGCTGCCTTCGCCGCACGTGTCCGCGCCGAGGGTGGCGACGTGGAGTACGAAGAGGTCGCGGGGATGATCCACGGCTACTTCACGCTCGGCAAATGCTTCCCCGAGGCGCGCGCAAGCGTGTCGCGGGCGGCATGGGCGTTGCGTCAGCGACTGGGCGTCACCACGGCGGAACGCGGACAGGATTGATTCCGGCCGAACCGCGGGGCGTTGCAGGGGGGCATCGTCGTGCCCTTCCCATCGCATCGCCGCGCAACGCAGTCTTTCCCGACCCCGTTTCCGGCCGGAACCAGAGCCGTCGCTTGGCGCAGCGACCGTCAACTCCGCACGGCCGACAGGATGGTCTCCTTGGTGGCGCGCGCGGCTTCGATCAGTGCATCGAGTCGTGTGCGGTCGATGCCGCCGGTACAGGCTTCCAGCAGCTCTTGCCGATGGGTGAGGCCGAGCATGCCGTCGAACGGGTTCGGCGTCTCGGCCGCCAGGCCGGCGATGAAGAGCACGTCACCGAGGTCCGACGGTGGCCATACGTCACCGTAGAGTTCCGCGTCGTCGAACGCGTCCTGGATGCTGTCGGGAAGTTCGAAGCTTTCGAGAATCGCGCGGCCGACCGGTTCGCTCCAGGTCGCGACGAACTCCGCGAAGCGATCCATGTCCTGCTCGAGCGCGGGGTAGTCCGCTGCCCTGGCGAGCAGGTAGAACTGGCCGATCGTCCGCATCATGCCGGCGAGCAGGGCCGTGTCGGGGTTGGCGACGCGCAGTTCCGCGGCCAGCGCGTAGGCCCAGCAGGCGACGTCCACGGTGTGCAGCCACAAGCCCGAGGCGACGAGCCGCATGCGCCCGGAGCGGTGATCCCTGGCAAGCTGTTCGGCCGCCACCGCATACGCCAGACACCGCAAGGCGGCGAGGCCCACCCGCACAACCGCGTCATTCACCGCGGTGATCGGCGCGTGATAGGGATTGAGTTGCACGGTGTTGGCCATGCGCAGCGTCTTGGCGCTGAGCACGGGTTCCGCACGAACCGCGTTAGCGATGTCGCGCAGCGACGAGTTCGGATCGTCGGCGAGCTGCTTGATGCGGACCGAGAGTTCCAGCACCGTCGGAAAACTGAGCCGCCCTTCCTGCAGCTCCCGCTCGATCCGGGCCGCGAAGGCCGCCGACTGCACCGCGAAATCGTCCATGACGAGGCACCCATGTATGGTTTGCGCGCAGTGTAACGTGCTCGAATCGGCGCCGAGGACGGAACATCGCCGCCGCCGTGTGCCGCTTCACGGCAACCCTCTGCGCGGTGGACCGGCGGCTGCCGGGGTGCCCGATGCCGCTGCCTCATCGCTTCGTACGCGGGCTTTGGCGATGTCTCACGACAGTGCTAAGGTTCGCCCCGGCTGGCGATGTGACCTGCGATGGGGCGGGCGCGCCGGCCACGGCAGCATTGGTCAGGCCCCACTGGAACGTGAATGAACGATGAGGATTACATGCGTGCCGCGATCGCCCAGGCGCGCGAAGCCGGCGCTTGCGACGAGGTGCCGGTCGGCGCGGTGGTCGTGCTGAACGGCGAGATCGTCGGCCGCGGCTTCAACCAGCCGATCGGTCGCCACGACCCGACCGCGCACGCCGAGATCATGGCGCTGCGCGACGCAGCCGCACGCATTGGCAATTATCGCTTGCCGGGCTGCGAGCTCTACGTGACCCTGGAGCCCTGCGCGATGTGCGCCGGCGCGATCATGCATGCACGCGTGGCGCGCGTGATCTTCGGTGCTCGCGATCCCAAGACCGGCGTGGCCGGCAGCGTGATTGACCTGTTCGCCGAAGCGCGGCTGAACCACCATGCGACGATCGCTGGCGGCGTGCTGGGCGAGGAGTGCGGCAGCCTGCTGTCGAGTTTCTTCGCCGGTCGGCGGCGTCGCACGCTCATCGCCTGAGGGCGCCGATCGCCATGCGCATCCGGATCGACATCGGCCATCAGACGCTGGACCTGATCGGCGCAGACGACGCCTGCGTCCGGCGGTATCGCATCTCATCCGCGCGCAATGGTGCCGGTGAGGTGGAAGGCAGCGGATGCACGCCGCGCGGCCGCCATCGCATCCGCGTGAAGATCGGCGACGGCATGCCGGCGGGAACCGTGTTCCGCGGGCGCCGACCGACCGGCGAGCGGTGGACGGCCGACTTCGCCGCGGCGCATCCTGGCCGCGACTGGATCCTGAGCCGCATCCTGTGGCTGTGCGGCGAGGAGCCCGGGCGCAATCGGCTCGGCAAGGTGGATACGATGCGCCGCTATGTGTACATCCATGGCACCGGCGACGACCAGCCGATGGGGGTGCCGCTGTCGCATGGCTGCATCCGCATGCGCAACCGGGATGTGATCGAACTTTTCGACCTGGTGGCTGCAGGCACGCCGGTGGAGATCGTGGAATGAACGAGCAGCGGGGCAGCCATCGCATCGAGCTGATGGCGTGGAGCGAAGCCGCAACCTTGGCGATGCCGCTGCGCGAGCGGGTGTTCGTGGTCGAGCAGGGCGTGCCGCCCGAACTGGAAATGGACGAGTTCGACGCCGTCTGCCGTCATGCGGTGGTACGCACGACCGACGGCACGGTGATCGCCACCGGCCGCCTGCTGCCCGACGGCCATATCGGCCGCATGGCGGTCGACGCCGGATGGCGCAAGCACGGCGTCGGCGGGCAAGTGCTCGAGGCCCTGGTGGCCGAGGCGGCGTCGCTGGGCATGGCCGAGGTGGTGCTCAATGCGCAGGTTCATGCGCAGGCCTTCTATGAGCGGCATGGTTTTGCGGCCGAAGGCGAGGTCTTCATGGAGGCGGGCATCGAGCATCGGGCGATGCGGCGGCGACTCAGCGGCTGATCGAGTAATAGTGCAGTACCTCGCTGCGCAGCGCACCATCCTCGCCCCATGTCCATTCGCGGAAGCGCGTGCGGCCATCGCGATCGACGACGATCAGGCTCGAACACCGCGTACCGTAACCCGGTGCCCGGATGAAGGTCGGCGACAGCAGGCGCTCCCACTCGAGGCTGACACCGGTACGCGGCAGTTCCTCGTCGGCGACGACGGTGTCGTCGCGCAGCAGCGTGAGCACCTCGTCGTCCGCCGGAAGGCGCGGCAGCAGTGCGGCGAGCAAGTGCCGCGCGCGGGCAAGTTTGGGCCAGGGCGTATCCAGAAGGTGGTTCGAAAGTCCATATACGCCTGGCGCCAGCAGGCGCACCGAACCGGTGGTGCTTTCGTGGATGGCCATGCTCTTGCCGTCACTCGCCAGGAGATTGAAGCCGGCATAGCGCACGCTGTCCGCAGCGATGCCTCGCAGCGTGGCGAGCGCGTCCGCGTTCGCCTCCAGCGCCTGTCGCACCAGCTTGCCGCGCGACGGCGCACCCGTGTGCCGACGGCTCGGATCGCGGTAGTTGGTCAGCGCAGCGAAACGGCCACTGCGCGACAGACCCAGCCAGGTGCCGCCGGCCTCGAGGTCGCGACCGGCGAGCAGGTCGGGCGCGTCGTGCCACCAGTGGGCAGGCATCGCCGGGCGGTCGAGGTACTCGTCGCGGTTGGCAACCACCACCAGCGGATATTCTGGATGGACCTGCCAGGCGAGGGCGATCAGGCACATGGAACGAATCGCTCCATATGGCGGGAGGTGCCGGGAACCAGCAGTTCGTCTGCGCGATGGGCGTCGACCTCGTCGCGCAACGCGTCTTCGAAGCGGTCCGCGTCGCTCACGTCGTCGTAGATCTCCATGAAGGTGGCGGCATCGTCGGCGCGATGCAGGAGTCGGCCGCGCACGCCGGTGCGGCGGGCGAGCGCCGCCTGCAGCGCGCCGAGCGTGGCCCGTGCAGCGGACGGCGCAAGATCCGGGCGCACGCGATAGTAGATGTAGTAGCTGACCAAGCCGCCAGGCCTCCCGGGTGGGCGAATCGATAACGTCACGGCCCGGGCGCGCACCAACACGTCGCCGCGGGTTCGTCTCCGGCCCGAAACATCAGGTGAGTGCGTAAGGAAGCTGCAGCAGCGTCAGGCGGATGCCGTCGGGCGCGCCGAGGTGTAGTTCCCCGCCTTCGGCGCTGCTCGTCTGCATTACCGCGAGCGCCTCGTAGCCGCCACCGGGCGCAGGTGCGACGTTGACCAGCTTGCCGATCGACTGGTCGCCGAAGTCCGGCGCGAAGAGATCGGCACCGGCCGCCGGAGTTGCAACGGCGGGGATGGCCAACCGATACATGCGCTTCTTCAGCTTGCCCAAGTACTGCGTGCGGGCGACGATCTCCTGACCCGGATAGCAGCCCTTCTGGAAGCTCACGCCGCCGATGAGCTCGTAGTTGAGCATCTGGGCGACGAATTCCTCCTGCGTTGCCGCGGTGACGAGAGGCAGGCCGGCGCGGATCATCGCCAGTTGCCAGGCCGCCGTTCCGGCCTTCGTGGCACCGCCCGCGACGAGGGCGTCGAACACGCGCGGGGCCGCGGCGGATGGCACGGCGAGGACGAACATCGCGTCGGCGATGCGGATGCAGCGCGTGCCCTCGGCATCGCAGAGCTGGGTCATGCCGGCATTGGGCGAGGGCAGTCCGGCGGCCTGCAGGGCTGAGGCGGCTCCCGCGCCGGCGACACCGATCAGCAACGTCTCCGCGCTGGCATCGGCGAGCTTGACCTTGCTGCGCAGCACATACATCGACAGCTTCTTCAGGAAGGGCGGCAGGATGTCGGCCGACAGCGCCAGCGCATGACCCTCGGCCTCGCGCCAGATCAGGAAGCTGGCGATCATGCGTCCCTTGGGCGAGTTGAAGCTGTTCCACGCCGCAGCATCGGCGCCGAGCTTCTGCACGTCGTTCGATACCAGGTTGTGGAGGAAGGGAGCGGAGTCCGGACCGACGGACCGGATTACACCAAGATGCAGCAGCGGCACGGTGATCGTGCCCTCTGCCGCGGCGCGGGCTTCGGTATCGGCATCGGAAAAGGCGAGGGCGGCGCCGTCGAGTCGGGCGCCCTGACGGGCAAGGTGATCGGTCCAGGCGGTCATGGTCGTCGTCGGTGGTGTTCTTTGGGAAAAGCTGAGACCGGTCGGCCTCGGGCTTGTTTCAATCGGCACGGTGGCAGGTTTTGGCGATGTCGCCGACCGGCTTGCGCGATGCAGTATTATAGGCGCCCGCCGCAAGGCGACAGTCCTCGCCACGACGCGCTTCGGCCGACCCGGCTGCAGTTTTCGCCGTGGCTCTGCAGACGATTTCGCATGAGACGCCTCCTCCAACCTGCCGCGCCCTACCTGTTGCTGCTGGGCGCGTTGCTTGTGGCGCTGGCCAGCGCGGGGTTCTGGCTTGCCCATCGGCCGGTCGAACTGCGGGCACCGGTGATCGATTTCACGGTGCAACGCGGCCTGGGCATGCGGCAGGCGGCCAACCACATTGCCGCGGTCGGCGTGGGCGTGAATCCGCGGCTGCTCACCTGGCTGGCTCAGCTCACCGGCCGCGCGAACCGCATCAAGGCCGGCAGCTACGAGGTGCAGGCCGGGGTCACGCCGTGGCAGTTGATCCTGAAATTGTCCGATGGCGACGTCTCGCAGGCGTCAGTGCTGCTGGTGGAGGGCTGGACCTTCCGGCAGATGCGCCAGGCGCTCGAAACCGCGCCCGAACTCGTGCCCGACACGGCCGGCTTGTCCGACGCCGAGATCCTGAGCCGCATCGGCGCCACCGAAGCTCATCCGGAAGGACTGTTCTTCCCGGACACCTATCTGTTCGACAAGCGTTCAGGGGCATTCGCCGTCCTGAAGCGCGCCTACGGGGCCATGCAGCAGCGGCTGGCGCAGGCCTGGGCGGAGCGCGACCCCACGCTGCCCCTGAAGAACCCCTATGAGGCGCTGATCCTGGCCTCCATCATCGAGAAGGAGACCGGGCGGCCCGAGGACCGCGGACTCGTCGCCTCGGTATTCGCGAACCGGCTGCGCATCGGCATGCCGCTTCAGACCGACCCCACCGTGATCTACGGTCTCGGCCACGATTTCGACGGCAAATTGCGTCGCAAGGAGCTGGATACCGATCATCCGTGGAATACCTACACGCGCCCGGGCCTGCCGCCGACGCCGATCGCCATGCCTGGCCCCGACGCCCTGCGCGCGGCAGTCAGGCCGCAGCCCAGCGAGTTCCTGTATTTCGTCGCGCGCGGCGACGGCAGCAGCGAGTTCTCGCGCAACCTCGCCGACCATAACCGCGCGGTGGATCGCTATCTGCGCAACGGGAGACCGAATTGACTTCCTCCGGCCCAGCGGCGCGCGGTCGCTTCATTACCTTCGAGGGCATCGACGGTGCCGGCAAGAGCAGCCAGATCGCAGCCGCCGTCGCCGCGCTGCGTGCGCATGGCATCGATGTCGAGCAGTCGCGCGAGCCGGGCGGCACGCCGCTCGGCGAGCGACTGCGCGAGTTGTTGCTGCACGAGCCCATGCATCTCGAGACCGAGGCGATGCTGATGTTCGCCGCACGTCGCGAACATCTCGCCGCCCGCATCCTGCCGGCACTCGATGCCGGGCGCTGGGTGGTGTGCGACCGGTTCTCCGACGCCACCTATGCCTATCAGGTCGGCGGCCGAGGGCTCGCGCACGACAAGTTCGCCGCGCTCGAAGACTGGGTGCATCCGGGCTTCCAGCCCGACCTGACGCTGATCTTCGACCTTCCACCCGCGGTCGCCGCGGCGCGCATGGCGGGCAGCGGTGCGACTCCGGACCGTTTCGAACGCGAGCAGCACGACTTCTTCGAACGGGTGCGGGCGGCCTATCTGGAGCGTGCCCGCGGCGCGCCGCAACGGATCCGCGTGATCGATGCCGGACGCGCGCCCGAGTTGATCCGCGCCGATATCGAGCGCCTGCTGGCGGAGCGATTCTTCGTATGATCGCACCGTGGCTGCAGCAGACCTGGACGCGCCTCGTCGATCTCGGCGAGCGTCTGCCGCACGCGCTGCTGTTCGTCGGACCGGCGGGGCTGGGCAAGCGCGCGCTCGCCGAGGCCCTGGCTGCGCGCCTGCTATGCGATGCGTCGGCCGCCGACGGGCAGGCCTGCGGGCACTGTGAGGCGTGCCGGTGGCGCCTGTCGGGCAACCATCCCGACCTGCATCTGGTGATCCCGGCGGCCGACGTCGATGAAGCGGACGTCGGCGAGGCGGAAGGCGGGCGGGAGTCGGCAGCGACCAAGGCCAGATCGAGCCAGATCGTCATCGAGCAGATCCGCGACCTGCAGGGGGCCCTGAGCGTGACCGGGCATCACGGGTCGCGGCGCGTCGTGTTGATCGATCCGGCGGAGGCGATGAACGTCTACACCGCCAACGCGTTGCTGAAGCTGCTCGAGGAGCCGCCCGCCGGCTGCGTCTTCCTTCTGGTGTCGTCGGCGCCGCGCCGCCTGCTGCCGACCATCCGCAGCCGCTGCCAGCAGTGGATGTTCGCCCGCCCCGATGCGGCGACGCTTGCGCACTGGCGAGTGCATGCAGCCAAGGACAGCAGCTCCCTGCTTGCCATATGCGGCGGCATGCCGCTGGCGGCCGAGCGGCTGGCCGCGGCTGGCGGCGCGGCGCTGCTCGAACGCTTCGTCGGCGACGTCGCCCGCTTGCAGACGGCAAACGCGCTGCGCCTGGCGGCACAGTGGGAATCCTGGCTGAAATCCAGGGAGTCCGCCGCGGCGGGTTTCGCCCTGCCGCAGCTCGCGGACTGGATGCAGCGCTGGGTCAGCGACCTGGCGGCTTTGCGGCTGGGCGGCAGGGTGCGCTTCTTTCCCGCCCAGGAAGGCGTGCTGTCCGCGCTGGCCAGCCGCGCCAGCGTGGCCGCGGTGAGCAACTGCTACAATGACCTCGCCCAGATCGGTCGCGTCGCCCAGCATCCGCTCAATCTGCGCCTGGTCCTCGAGGACATGCTGCTGCGCTACGCCAGGGCGATAACCGGAGCGCGCGAATGAGCGACAAACCCAGGGCCCACGTGGCTCGGCCCACGGTGCTGTCCCTGAATATCAACTCGAAGTCGGCGCTGTATGCTGCCTACATGCCCTTCCTGGCCAATGGCGGGATCTTCGTCCCGACGCCGAAGGCCTACAACCTGGGCGACGAGGTCTTCATGCTGCTGCAACTGATGGACGATCCGACCAAGCATCCGGTCGCCGGCACGGTGGTGTGGATCACGCCGGGCGGCGCGCAGGGCAGCAAGACGCCGGGGATCGGCGTGCATTTCTCCGAGGATGACTCCGGGAAGATCCTGCGCGGCCGGATCGAGCAGATACTTGCCGGGCACCTGGGCACCAACCGTCCTACCCACACCCTCTGAAAGCCACGGATGTTCATCGACTCGCACTGTCACCTCGATTTCCCCGACCTCGCGGCGCGGGAAGACGAGATCCTCGCCACGATGGCGGCGAACGGCGTCGCCCAGGCCCTCTGCATCAGCGTCCGGCTCGAGGACTTTCCGCGCGTGCTTGGGCTGGCCGAGCGCCACGCGAATCTGTGGGCCACGGTTGGCGTGCATCCGGACAATGCCGACTGCCACGAACCCGACGAAGCCGAGCTCGTGCGCCTGGCCAATCATCCGCGGGTGGTCGGGATCGGCGAGACTGGCCTCGATTACTACTGGAACAAGGACGAACCCGAGTGGCAGCGCACGCGTTTTCGCACGCACATCCGTGCGGCGCGCGCCTGCGGCAAGCCGCTGGTCGTGCATACGCGCAACGCCGCCGCTGACACGCTGCGCCTGATGCGCGAGGAAGGGGCTGGCGAGATCGGCGGCGTGATGCACTGTTTCACCGAAAGCTGGGAGGTTGCCGAGGGGGCGCTCGAAATGGGTTTTCATATCTCGTTCTCCGGCATCGTCACCTTTCGCAATGCGAAGGCACTCAAGGAAGTGGCGAAGCGCGTGCCGCTCGACCGCCTGCTGATCGAGACCGACGCCCCCTATCTGGCGCCGGTGCCGCACCGCGGCAAGACCAACGAGCCCGGCTGGGTCGTGCATGTCGCCGAGGAGATCGCCCGCCTGCGCGACGAACCGCTGGAACGGATCGAACGTGCCACCACCGACAACTTCTTCCGACTCTTCCGCCATGCTCAACCCTGATCACCTTCCGCATTCCATTCTTCGTTCCCTGCTGGCCGCGTCGGCCTGCGTGCTGATCGGCATGGGGCCGGCTCGTGCCGGAAGCTACGAGGACGCGCTGAGTTCGGCCCGCCTCGGCGACACCTCTCAACTGGTCGGTCTGCTCAAGCGGGGCATCGACCCCGACACCGTTGATGCGCAGGGGAACACGCTGCTGATCCTTGCCGCGCGCGAAGGCCAGCTCGCCACTGTAGAAGCCTTGCTGAAGTACCGGGCCAGCATCGGCACGCGCAACCAGGCGGGCGATTCGGCGCTGATGCTGGCCGTGCTGGCGGGGCACGACAAGGTCGCCGATGCGCTGATGAAGGCCGGTGCCCCGATCAACCAGGACGGATGGACGCCGCTGCACTATGCGGCGTTCGAAGGTCGGTTGGCCCTGCTGGACAAGCTGCTGAGCGCCGGTGCGGAGGTCAATGCGCTGGCGCCGAACAAGTCGACCGCACTGATGCTCGCGGCGCGCAATGGCCACATCGACGTGGTGCGGCGGCTGCTGAAGCTGCCCGAGGTGGACCTGGACCTGGTCAACGATGCCGGACTGACCGCCGACAACTGGGCATTGCAGAATTCGAACTCCGACATCGCCGACCTGATCCGATCCGAGCGTCGCCGGCGCGGTGGAAAGAATCCGTCCATCACGATCGAGATCGAGTAAGGCCTGCGGATCCGCACCGGCACCTCGAGGTCACCTCGTTCCCAAGGGCTCGTGTTGAAAATATAAGAAAATGGTTATAGAGTGATTTAAAGCCTCGCGCGGGATGGCGGACCCAGCGACCGGTTTCCCGACGAACCAGAACGACCGCCACGGAGGAGATGGAGATGGCACACATCGTCGTGGTCGGCGCCGGTATCGGCGGCATGCCGGCGGCCTATGAACTGCGTGCGCGGCTGGGCGCGGCGCACCGCGTAACCGTCGTCAACGCGACCGATTATTTCCAGTTCGTGCCGTCCAATCCGTGGGTGGCAGTAGGCTGGCGCACGCGCGACGACATCGTAGTACCGGTGAGGCCTTATCTCGAGAGGAAGGGAATCGACTTCATCGCCCAGCGAGTCACGATGCTGGAGCCGCAGCACGATCGCCTTCAGCTCGCCGATGGCACCTGGCTCGATTACGATCATCTGGTACTGACGACGGGGCCGCGGCTGGCGTTCGAGGAGGTGCCCGGGGCGGGCCCGGAGAGCGGCTTCACGCAGTCGATCTGCACGGTCGATCACGCCGAGAAGACGCGTGCCGCCTACGAGGCCTTTCTGGCCGATCCCGGGCCGATCGTCGTCGGTGCCATGCCGGGCGCGAGCTGCTTCGGCCCGGCGTACGAGTTCGCCTTCATCCTCGATGCCGACCTGCGCAAGCGCAAGCTTCGTCACAAGGTGCCGATCACCTTCGTGACCAGCGAGCCCTACATCGGCCATCTCGGTTTGGGCGGCGTGGGCGATTCCAAGTCCATGCTCGAGAGCGAGTTCCGCAATCGGGACATCAAGTGGATCACCAATGCGCGCACGTCGCGCGTCGAGGCGGACAAGCTGTTCGCGACCGAACTGGACGGGCTGGGCAACATATTGCGCGAGCACGAACAGGCATTCCGCTTCGCGATGATGCTACCCGCGTTCAAGGGGGTCGATGCGGTGGCGGCGGTGGAGGGCCTGTGCAATCCGCGCGGCTTCGTGCTGATCGATGAGCATCAGCGAAGCAAGAAGTATCGCAACATCTACTCGGCTGGCGTCTGCGTCGCGATTCCGCCGGTGGAGACGACGCCGGTGCCGACCGGCGCGCCCAAGACCGGCTACATGATCGAGACCATGGTGAGTGCGATCGTCGAGAACATCGCGGCCGACATCGACGGACGTGTCGCGACCGCCAAGGCGACATGGAACGCGATCTGCCTTGCCGACATGGGAGATACCGGCGCCGCCTTCGTGGCCCTGCCGCAGATTCCGCCGCGCAACGTCAATTGGTTCAGGAAGGGCAAGTGGGTTCACATGGCGAAGATCGCCTTCGAGAAGTACTTCCTGCACAAGATGAGGTCGGGTTCTGCCGAACCGGTGTACGAGAAGTACGTGCTCAAGGCGCTCGGCATCGTGCGCCTGGAGAATCACTGAAGAGGGACGCCGCCGTAAGCGGCGGTGCTCAATCCTCGATGTGGCGCAGCGAAAGGTCGAGCGCCTTGACGTCCTTCGTCAGGCTGCCGATCGAGATTCGATCCACGCCCGTCTCGGCGATCGCCCGCACACGCTCCAGGCCGACGCCGCCGGAAGCCTCCAGTTCGGCGCGGCCGGCGGTCAGGCGCACCGCCTCGCGCATCTGGTCCAGGTCCATGTTGTCGAGCAGGATCATCTTGACACCGGCGTCGAGCGCTTCCTGCAACTGGTCGAGCGTTTCGACCTCGACCTCGATGAAGACGTTCGAGGGCGCGAAGGCGCGCGCCTCGGTGACTACCTGGCGGATCCCGCCGGCGGCAATGATGTGGTTTTCCTTGATCAGGATGCCGTCGTAGAGCCCGACGCGGTGGTTGGTGCCGCCGCCCACCGTGACCGCGTACTTCTGCGCCAGGCGCAGGCCGGGCAGCGTCTTGCGCGTGTCAACGATTTTTGCGCGCGTGCCGGCGACTGCGTCGACGAAGCGACGGGTGATGGTGGCGGTGCCGGACAGCAACTGCAGGAAATTCAGCGCGGTGCGTTCCGCGGTCAGTAGCGTGCGTGCACCGGCCACGATCTCGCACAGTACCTGGTTCGGCTTCACCCGGTCGCCGTCCTTCACATGCCAAACCACTACCGCGCTCGGACTCAGCGCGGCGAAGGTCGCATCGAACCAGGCCGTGCCGCATACCACCGCGTCCTCGCGGGTGATCACGCGACCGCGAGCATCGGTGCCGGCAGGGATCAGCAGCGCCGTCAGATCGCCGGTGCCGATGTCTTCGGCCAGGGATGCGGCGACATTGCGCTGGATTTCGACACGGAGCGGATCGGAGAGCATGGGCTGGGCTCGCGATGACTGAAAACCGCGCGATTCTAGCACCACGAGGGCATCGAGGCCGACCAGCCGGTTCGTGCCGAGGGGAACGAGTGATGGTGGCGCAGCGAAGGACAGCGGCGGTCAGCCTGGCTGTCGTGCCTGCGCCAGCCAGCCGTTGAACAGGCGCCGGGCGGCGCCGACGAGTTCGCCGGCGGTCAGGCCGATGGGACCGATTCCTTCGTGTGCCAGCAGGTCCGCTGCCGCGCCGTGCAGATGGACTGCAGCAATCAAGGCCTGCTCGGCGGGCCAGCCTTGGGCGAGCAGACTGACGATGAGTCCGGTCAACACGTCACCCATGCCTGCGCTGGCCATCCCCGGGTGACCCGTGCCATTGATGTACCAGCGACCGTCCGGGATGGCGATCAGACTGCCGCAGCCCTTCAGAACGATGCAGGCATTGAAGCGGGTCGCGAGCGACTGGGCGGCGCTCAGGCGGTCTGCCTGCACGTCTGCGGTGTTGCAGCCGAAAAGGCGCGCGGCCTCCGCAGGATGCGGCGTCAGCACCGTGGGTGACGAGCGCGATCTGAGCTCACCCTGCAAGGCGGAGTCGGCCGCGATCAGATTCAGCGCATCGGCATCGAGCACCAGGGCGCAGGGGCTGCCGAGCGCGGCGATCAGTTCGGCCTTTGCCTCGGCACGCTGGCCGAGGCCTGGTCCCACGGCGAGTGCCGTGGGCTGGCGCGGCAGGGTCGCGGCCGAGCGCAGCATCAGTTCCGGATGGGCGTGATCGACCGCCGGCGCCTGCGGGTCCAGCAGCCCGACATGGACCCGACCGGCACCGAGCCAGAGCGCGGCGCGTCCGGCGAGCAGAGCCGCGCCGGTCATGCCGCTGTCTCCGCCGAGGATTCCCACGTCACCATGTCGCCCCTTGTGAGTGTTGCGCGGCCGCGGCACGAGGCAGTTTTCGAAGATTGCCGGCGTGATCACGCGACCCCTCGGCTCGAGCCAGGCAGGGCAGTCGATGTCGAGCCGCTGCACCGAGATGTCGCCACAGAAGTCCGGGCCATCGTTGGTCAGCAGGCCGGGTTTGAGTGCGATGAAGGTCGTGGTGTGGGTGGCTCGAAAGCAGGGGCCCAGCGGCCGACCGGTGTCTGCATCGAGTCCGCTCGGGACGTCGAGCGCCATGCGCGGGCCAGGCTGCGCGTTGAGAATGGCGAGCCAGTCCGCGAAGCGCCCGTCGATTCCGCGTTTCAGCCCGATGCCGAACAGGGCGTCGACCACCAGCGCCCAGCCCTGCGCGGGAGCGGCCGGCAGATCGGACACGATCGTGCCGCCGGCGTGCAGGAAATCGGCATGAGCCCTGCCTGCATCGCTCGGCAGGCAGGCGGGGTCGTCTGCAAACGCGACGATGACCTCGCGCCCCGCCTGATGCAGTTGGCGCGCCATGACGAAGCCGTCGCCGCCGTTGTTGCCGGGACCGCAGGCGAACAGGATGGGGCCTGGACGGTCCATGATGAGCCGCACCGCATCTTCTGCAGCCGCTCTCCCTGCGCGCTCCATCAGGGGCGGTCGCGCCGTCGGGATGAGCTTGTGCTCGATCTCCCTGATGCCGGCAACGGGGTAGATGGGCGGGGCGGGCGCAAACATGAGTGGTCTCCGACGATGAAGACCCGATTCTAAGGCCGGAGAGGCATCCGGCCCGTCATGCGCGCTCAGTTTTCCGGCGAATTGCGCCGTTTCTCGACCCGTGTCTCATGTACCAATTCACGTCGGCCGTTTTCGTCCACCGTCTCGAGCCGCACCGTGAATCCCCACAGCCGGGCGATGTGCTTCATGACTTCCTCGGTGGATTCCCCCAGCGGCCGGCGCTGGTGCTGCTGGTGGCGCAGGGTCAGCGAGCGGTCGCCGCGCAGGTCGACGTTCCACACCTGGATGTTGGGTTCGCGGTTGCCCAGGTTGTACTGGTCGGACAGGATCTGGCGCACGCGCTGGAAGCCCGACTCGTCGTGAATGGCGGAGACCTTGAGCTTGTCGTCGCGGTCGTCGTCGAGCACCGCGAACAGGCGGAAGTCGCGCATGATCTTGGGCGACAGGTACTGGGCGATGAAGCTCTCGTCCTTGAAGTTGCGCATCGCGAAGTCGAAGGTCTCGCGCCAGTCGCTGCCGGCGATCTCGGGGAACCAGCGGCGGTCTTCGTCGTCGGGGTCCTCACAGATGCGGCGGATGTCGCGCCACATGGCGAAGCCCAGTGCATAGGGGTTGAGGCCGTTGTACCAGCGGCTGTTGTAGGGCGGCTGGGCGACGACGTTGGTGTGCGACTGCAGGAACTCGAGCATGAAGCTGTCGGCCAGCAAGCCCTCGTCGTACAGCGTGTTGAGCAGGGTGTAGTGCCAGAACGTGGCCCAGCCCTCGTTCATGACCTGGGTCTGGCGCTGCGGGAAGAAGTACTGTGCGACCTTGCGCACGATGCGCACTACCTCGCGCTGCCAGGGTTCGAGCAGCGGGGCGTTCTTCTCGATGAAGTAGAGCAGGTTCTCCTCGGGTTCGGCCGGGAAGCGCTGGCGCTCCGGGCGGCCTTCAGGGCGGATCTCGTGCGCGGGCAGGGTGCGCCACAGATCATTGACCTGTGCCTGCAGGTACTCCTCGCGTTCCTGCTGGCGGAGCTTCTCCTTGGCGAGCGACAACTTGGGCGGCCGCTTGTAGCGGTCGACCCCGAGGTTCATCAGCGCATGGCAGGAATCCAGCAGCAACTCGACTTCCTCCTCGCCGTAGCGCTCCTCGCACTGGCTGATGTAGTTCCGCGCGAAGACGAGGTAGTCGATGATGGCGTCGGCGTTGGTCCAGGTGCGGAACAGGTAGTTGCCCTTGAAGAAGCTGTTGTGGCCGTAGGCGGCATGGGCGATCACCAAGCCCTGCATGGTGAGCG
>SHNC01000236.1 GCA_004295105.1 Betaproteobacteria bacterium
ATGCCCTGGCCACCTAGATCCACACCCAGGACATCGGTCGTGCGATGCGCCTCGCCAACCAGATCGAAGTCGGCCTGTGCTGGATCAATAGCTGGTTCCTGCGTGACCTGCGCACGCCGTTCGGCGGCTCGAAGCAGTCGGGCATCGGTCGTGAGGGCGGTCTGCACTCGCTCGAGTTCTACACCGAGCTGCGCAACGTGATGGTCAAGTTCTAAGAGGATGGCAGGGACGGGGCCGATGCCCCGTCCGCCCTTCTCCTGCCCTGTTTCGCATTTCCGCTCCGCATACCCGATAGAGCCAGCTATGGACCAAACCAAGATCAATCATTACGGCGACGAGCTGTACAACGCACTGAAGACGCTGACCCCCGTCGCGCCGCTGACCGACCGCGAAAGCGACATCACCATCGAGGACGCATACCAGATCCAGTTGCGCATGATCCAGCGCCAGATCGACGACGGCCACACCGTCGTCGGCAAGAAGATCGGCGTCACCAGCAAGGTCGTCATGGACATGCTGAAGGTGAACCAGCCGGACTTCGGCCAACTGCTGTCGAACATGGTGTACAACGAGGGTGAGCCGATCCCGGCGTCCTCGATGATCGCGCCCAAGGCCGAGGCCGAAGTCGCCTTCATCCTCAAGAACGACCTGACGGGCCCGGGTGTCACCGCCGCCGACGTGCTGCGCGCCACCGACTGCGTGGTGCCCTGCTTCGAGATCGTCGATTCGCGCATCAAGGACTGGAAGATCAAGATCCAGGACACCGTGGCCGACAACGCCTCGTGCGGCGTACTGGTGCTGGGCGGCGTGCGCAAGAGCCCGCGCCAGCTCGACCTCGCGCTGGCCGGCATGGTGCTCGCCAAGAACGGCGACATCATCAGCACCTCGACCGGCGCCGCCGTGCAGGGCTCGCCGGTGAACGCCATCGCCTGGCTGGCCAACACCCTGGGCCGCCTCGGCATCAGCCTGAAGGCCGGCGAGATCATCCTCTCCGGCTCCCAATCTCCGCTCGTCCCGGTCGTCGCCGGCGACAGCCTCATCTGCAACGTCGGCGGCCTGGGTGGCACGTCGGTCCGTTTCATCTGACAAGGAATCCGCACACATGGCCCTCACCCTCGACCAGGCGACCATCGCCAAACTCGCCGAGCACCTCGAAAACGCCGAGCTGCAGGTGCACGACGTCACCAAGATCACCAACGACTACCCGGACATGGACTGGGATGACGCCTACGCCATCCAGGACGAGATCAAGCGCCGCAAGGAAGCGCGTGGCAACAAGATCGCCGGCCTGAAGGCTGGCCTGACCTCGCGCGCCAAGATGAAGCAGATGGGCGTCGAGACCCCGGTATTCGGCTTCGTCGCCGACTACATGTCCGTGCCCGATGGCGGCGAAGTCAAGTTCGACGAGCTGATCCACCCCAAGGTCGAAGCCGAAATCTGCGTCGTCACCAAGGCGCCGCTGCGCGGCCCCGGCTGCCACATCGGCAACGTGATGGCGGCGATCGATTTCGTGCTGCCGGCCGTCGAAGTGATCGACTCCCGCTACCGCGACTTCAAGTTCGACCTCAAGAGCGTGATCGCCGACAACACCTCGTCGGCCCGCTTCGTCATCGGCGGCAACATGCGTGACCTTGGTGACCTCGACCTGCCCACGCTGGGCGTCGTGCTCGAGGTCAACGGCGAAATCAAGTCGATGGCCGCCGGCGCAGCCGTGCTCGGCAACCCGCTGGTCGCGATCGCGATGATGGCGAACGAACTCGGCAAGCGCGGCCAGGAGATTCCTGCGGGCACCTTCATCATGACCGGCGGCGTCACCGAGGCGATTCCTGTGGCCAAGGGCGACAACGTGGTCGTCCGCTTCCAGGATCTGGGCAACGTCTCGTTCCGCTTCGTCTAATAACGCACACCGCACGCCCAGCTCAGTTTGTCCCAGATGTGTGGCACACCGTGGCCGTGGCAGTCCTGACTGCCACGGCCACGACATGGCTGGCCGAGCGATGCGGTGTCTTCGGGAGGCATAGCAATGTCATCCAAGCAGGATTTCACCAAGCAGTTCACGTCTGAGGAAGGCGTCATCCACATCGGCGGCATCGAGGCGCTGGTGCGATTGACGATGGACCAGATGCGCTTCGACCGCCGCCGCGGTCTGAACAACGGGATGTTCATCTCCGGCTACCGCGGCTCGCCCGTCGGCATGCTGGACGCGAATTTCATCAAGCAGCAGAAACTGCTGCTGCAGCACAACATCCACTTCGTCGATGGCCTGAACGAAGACCTTGCCGCTACCGCCGTCTGGGGCACCCAGATGATGCACACGGTCGGCAAGCAGAAGTTCGACGGCGTCGTCGGCACCTGGTACGGCAAGGCCCCGGGCGTCGACCGCAGCGGCGACGTGCTCAAGCACGCCAACTACACCGGCACGCTGAAGAACGGCGGCGTGCTCGCGATCTTCGGTGACGACCCGAGCTGTAAGTCCTCGTCGCTGCCGAGCCAGTCGGAAGCGATGTTCTACCACGTCGGCATTCCCTCGCTGTACCCCGGCAACGTCCAGGACATCCTCGACTTCGGCCTGCACGGCTACTACCTGTCGCGTATCTCCGGCCTGTGGTGCGGCCTCAAGATCGTCACCAACGTCGCCGACGGCAGCGGCAGCGCGATCGTCGACCCGGACCGCCTGAAGTTCATCACCCCGGTGGTGGAACTCGACGGCAAGCCCTACGTGCCGCAAGTCAACCTGGGCATGAACGTGCGCAAGGACGCGCTCGACATGGAGCGCACGCTGTACTACGCGCGCCACGAGGTCGCCCGCCAGTACGCGCGCGAGAACAACCTGAACAAGGTCGTGCTGCCCAATCCGGACGCCTGGCTGGGCATCATCACCGCCGGCAAGACCTATCACGACCTGCGCCAGGCCTTCCTCGAGATGGGCCTCGACGACGACGCGCTGCGCCGCTACGGCATCCGCATCCTCAAGATCGGCATGCTGCACCCGCTGCAGCCGCAGGACATCAAGGACTTCGCCAAGGGCCTGGAAGAGATCTTCGTCATCGAAGAGAAGCGCCCGTTCATCGAGCTGTTCGCCAAGGAAATCCTGTACGGCACGGCCAACGCCCCGCGCATCGTCGGCAAGCGCGACGAAGAAGGCCGTGACGTGCTGCCCTACCACAGCGAGTTCGAGTCCGACATCATCGTGCGCGCGCTGCATGCCCGCCTGTCGCGCAAGGCGAAGCTGGAATCGGCCGAGGAATGGATCAAGCGTCTCGACGAGATCCACAGCCGCAGCTCGCTGACCTCGCTCGGCCGCTCGGCCTGGTACTGCTCCGGCTGCCCGCACAACAGCTCGACCAAGGCGCCCGACGGCAGCATCGTGTCGGCCGGCATCGGCTGCCACACGATGGCGATGTGGATGAACCGCGGCGTCGTCATGGGCACCCACATGGGCGCGGAAGGCACGCAGTGGATCGGCATGCAGCCGTTCACCGAAACCAAGCACATCTTCCAGAACATGGGCGATGGCACCTACGCGCACTCCGGCAGCCTGGCCGTGCGCTACGCCGCGGCGACCAACGCCAACATCACCTTCAAGATCCTCTTCAACAGCCACACCTCGATGACGGGCGGCCAGGAGATCATGGGCGCCGAGCCGGTGCGCAACATGGTGTCCGAGCTGATCGCCAATGGCGTCAAGCGCGTCATCGTCACGGCCGAGGATCTGAGCCGTTACAACGGCGTCAACCTCGTCGGTGGCACTGAAGTGTGGCACCGCGACCGCCTGATGGAAGCGCAGAAGGTGCTGGCCGCCACCGAAGGCACCACCGTGCTGATCCACGACCAGGAATGCGCCGCCGAACTGCGCCGTCAGCGCGGCCGCGGCAAGGCCTACGAGCCGGAAGCGCGCATGGTGATCAACGAGCGTGTGTGCGAAGGCTGCGGCGACTGCGGCGTCAAGTCGAACTGCATGTCGGTGGAGCCGGTGCAGACCGAATTCGGTCGCAAGACGCGCATCCACCAGCCGTCGTGCAACAAGGACTACTCCTGCGTGAAGGGCTTCTGCCCCTCCTTCCTGACCGTCACCCCGAACGCCGCTCCGGCTGAAGGCGACGGCAAGAAGAAGAAGAAGGGTCGCCTGCCGGCGCTCGACCGCAACCTGCCGGACCCGGTCTACAAGGTCAATCCGGACAACTTCGGTGCCCACATCATGGGTATCGGCGGCACCGGTTCGGTGACGGTGGCGGCGACCATCGCCAACGCCGCGCGCATCGACGGCAAGTGGGCGATGGGCCTGGACCAGACCGGTCTGGCGCAGAAGGGCGGCGCCGTGATCTCGGACATCAAGGTCACGAGCCAACAGTTCGACGGCTCGAACAAGATCTCGGACGGCAGCACCGACCTGTACCTGGGCTTCGACATCCTGAACGCCACCGACAACAAGAACCTCGACAAGTGCCATCCGGATCGCACGATCGCCATCGTGTCGACCGGCCAGGCGCCGACGGGCTACATGGTGTCGGACAAGTCGGTGCAGTTCCCGAACGTGGGCGGCCTGACGCGCGGCATCGATCGCGTCACGCGCAAGAACGAGAACGTCTACCTCGACGCGCAGACGCTGGCCGAAGGCCTGTTCGCGGACAGCATGGCCACCAACATGTTCATGGTGGGTGTGGCGTACCAGGCCGGCGCGCTGCCGATCAGCGCGGCATCGATCGAGACGGCGGTCAAGCAGGCTGGTGTCGGTATCGAGATGAGCCTGCTGGCGTTCAAGTGGGGCCGCATGGCCGTGATCGACCTCGACTTCGTCAAGGCCGAGATCCACAAGTACGAATCCCATGCACCCAAGCTGCCGCCGCTGACCCAGGAAGCGCGCCAGATCGTGGACGCCGTCGGTGCCAGCGGCGAAGTCAAGCGTCTGCTCGAAGTCCGCGTGCCCGACCTGATCGAGTACCAGGATGCCGACTACGCGCGTCGCTACACGGCCAAGATCAAGAGCGTGCTCGAAGCCGAGAAGCGCGTCGCACCGGAAAGCACCGCGCTCACCGAGGCCGCGGCCCGCTACTTCTACAAGCTGATGGCGTACAAGGACGAGTACGAAGTCGCGCGCCTGCATGCCGACCCGGCCTTCCTGGCCGAGCTGGATGCGCAGTTCCCCAACGGCTATACGGTCGAGTACAACCTGGCGCCGCCGATGTTCTCCAAGCGCGACCCGGAAACCGGCGAGCTGATCAAGCAGAAGTACGGTCCGTGGGTGCTGAAGGCCTTCCGTCACCTGGCGAAGTTCAAGAACCTGCGTGGCGGCAAGTGGGACATCTTCGGCAAGACCGAGGAGCGTCGCCAGGAGCGCCAGGCGATCGAGGACTACAGCAAGCTGCTCGACGAAATCGCCGGCAAGCTGAGCCGCGACAACCTCGCCACGGCGGTGCAACTGGCGAGCGTGCCCGACGACATCCGCGGCTACGGCCACGTCAAGGAGAAGAACGTCCATCTGGCAAAGGAGAAGGAAGCCAAGCTGCTCGCGGCTTTCCGCAATCCGCAGCCGGCCCGCGTCGCCGCCTGACCCCTCGCCCGGCAAGGGCGGCCCCGCCTCCGGGCGGGAGCGCTCTTGCCGCCGGCGAAAAGAACTCCCTCTTGGCCTCTCCCGCACACCGCGGGAGAGGTTTTTTTTGCTCTTCGCCAGCGCCTTACTGGTTTCCTCGCGCCGCCGGTTTGACGCCTGATCCGGGGCGCAACAGAATCCCTCCTGCTTGTGACATCGGCCTGGAACCACCCCTGCCAGCACGCCGCGGTGAAGGCGGCATAGCCCAGTTCGTCATCCGCCCGACGCCGCCCCGAACACATCCCGGACTCCATCGATGAGACGCGCCCCCGCCGCTGCACTGCCCGCCCCCGAACCCGCCGAACGCCACGACTGGCAGACGATCAAGAGCCTGCTGCCCTTCATCCTCGCCTACAAGGGGCGGGTGCTGTTCGCACTCGCCTGCCTCGTCGCCGCGAAGGGCGCCAACGTCGCGGTGCCGCTGATCTTCAAGGATCTGATCGACGCGCTGTCGATCACGCCGCAGCAGGCGCTGATCGTCGTGCCGGCCGCGCTGCTGCTGGCCTATGGCGTGCTGCGCTTTTCGACTTCGCTGTTCACCGAACTGCGCGAGATCGTATTCGCCCGCGTCACCCAGCAGTCGGTGCGCGAGATCACGCTGCGCACCTTCCGCCACCTGCATGCGCTGTCGCTGCGCTTCCACCTCGAACGCCAGACCGGCGGACTCACCCGCGACATCGAGCGCGGCACGCGTTCGGTCGGCTCGCTGATCAGCTACACGCTGTATTCCATCCTGCCCACGCTGATCGAGATCGGCCTCGTCGTCGGCATCCTGCTCGCCCGCTATGACGCGGTGTTCGCGCTGATCACGCTCGGCACGTTGGTGCTGTACGTGGTGTTCACGATCCGCGTCACCAACTGGCGCACTGCCCTGCGCCGCCAGGCCAACGAGCTGGACTCGGCGGCCAACTCCCGGGCCATCGACAGCCTGATCAACTTCGAGACGGTCAAGTATTTCAACAACGAGGAATACGAAGCACGGCGCTACGACGAACAATTGCAGAAGTGGATCAAGGCGCAGATCACCAACCAGTATTCGCTGTCGGCGCTCAACGTCGGCCAGGCGGCGATCATTGCCGTCGGCGTCACCGCGATGATGTGGCAGGCCACCGTGCGGGTGGCGAGCGGCGCGATGACGATCGGCGACATCGTGCTGGTGAATGCCTTCCTGATCCAGCTTTACATCCCGCTGAACTTCCTCGGCGTGCTGTATCGCGAGATCCGCCAGTCGCTGACCGACATCGAGCGCATGTTCGGCCTGATGCACCAGCACCGCGAGATCGCCGACGCCCCCGACGCGCTGACGCTACCGCCCGGCCCGGCGCACGTGCGCTTCGAGCACGTCGGCTTCGCCTACGACGTCAAGCGCCCCATTCTGTTCGACGTCGATTTCGACATCCCTGCCGGCAGCACGGTCGCGGTGGTGGGCCACTCCGGCTCGGGCAAATCCACGCTCGCCCGCCTGCTGTACCGCTTCTACGACGTGCAGCAGGGCGCCATCCGCGTCAATGGCCACGACCTGCGCCAGCTCACCCAGCACAGCCTGCGCTCGGCGATCGGCATCGTGCCGCAGGACACGGTGCTGTTCAACGACACGCTGCTGTACAACATCCAGTACGGCCGCCCCGAGGCCAGCCGGGCGGAAGTCGAGGCCGCCGCGCGCGCCGCGCAGCTCGAGGACTTCATCCGCCAGTTGCCCGACGGCTACGACACGCGTGTCGGCGAGCGCGGGCTGAAGCTGTCCGGCGGCGAGAAGCAGCGTGTCGCCATCGCCCGCGCGCTGCTGAAGAACCCCGCCATCCTGATCTTCGACGAGGCCACCTCGGCGTTGGACTCCAAGACCGAGAAGGCCATCCAGGCGCAGATCGAGCGCGCCGCCGAAGGCCGCACCGCGCTCGTCATCGCGCACCGGCTGTCGACCATCATGGACGCCGACCAGATCATCGTGCTCGAGGCCGGGCGCATCGTCGAACGCGGCCGCCATGCCGCGCTGCTCGCGCATGGCGGCGCCTACGCACAGATGTGGCTGCTGCATCAGCAGGAGGAAGCGCAGGCGGCCGCCGCGGCGTAATCGGGGCCCAAAAGGAATCGGCGCCCGCAGGCGCCGATTCCCCCTCCCTGAACCCTTCCGGGTTTCTGTTGTTGATTCGATCAGGCGACGGCCTTGCGGCGACGCAGCCCCATCATGCCGGCAAAGGCCGCACCGGCCAGTGCGAGGGAGCCGGGCTCGGGAACACCACTGCCGCTGCCGCCACCGCCACCGGTGCCACTACCGTTTGTCACACCTTCAACGCCGGTGAGCTTGAGGTAGTCGAATCTCTTCTTTGTCGACGTGGAATCCAGAGGAAGATAGCTTCCGCTCGAAGTATCTCCTGAATGTGCGCCAACGCCGGTCGTAAATCCGCCCGCCCCAATTAGCCAATAACTGGAAGTGATCGTCGTACCCAGAGTCGTCGTGAACTCGCCGCCTGCAGTGCTTCCGCCTGGGTTGGAGTAGTTGCCCACCAGCGTCCAGCCGGCGAGCGTCGCATATGTCAGCCCCGTCAGCGTCGGCGTGCCGCTTCCGCTGTAGGCCAGTACATAGAAATCGCTGTCGTTGTTCCACCAACCGAACGTGATGCTGGTGAGATTGACGCTCGTGCCGAAGGACAGCAGTGCCGAGTCGGCGCGCTCGTTGTTGTCGAAGGAGTGTTCCGGGCTCTGACCTTCTTGCCAGTCCTTCCCGGCCGTCGTCGATGTAGAGCCGCCGGCATCCTGGTTAAAGGCACCTAGCCCCTGCCAACTGCCGTTGTACGCAAGATTTGCGGTCTCGAGTTGATTGGCGTTGCTGTTGTCAACACTCGTCGTCGAGCTTCCATTGTTGCCCGTATTTGAATAGGCACTCACGCCCACCGTCACGCCCGATGCAGTGTAGGTACGGGAGTTGCCATAGCTCGACGAACTGCCCGTCGTCGAGGTCGGCGCATCCGTCTGCAGGTTGAAGGACCAGTTCGTCGCCGCCTGGCCCACGGCTGGCGCCAGGGCCAGCACGGCAGCGGCCGTGATCGTCAGAGAAATACGGGGAAACATGATGAATCTCCAGATGAGCGCTGTTAACCACTTGACGCAAGAAACGAACCAATTTTTCAAGTTACTGAAAAATCTGTCTTTATTCTGAGAATATCGCGACCGATAGGAAAAATTGTAAGAATCGCCGACATCTATTTGGCGGCATTGATCTCGCGCAGGAAGCTGCTGACTTGCTCGGAAGCCGCCATTGCGGGCAAAGCTGAGACGTCCACCAGTTCGGACCTTGCTTCTGCACTGCGACCCGATTCATGCAGAACGCGAGCCAGGTGGTAGCGAATCTCGACGTTGTCGGGGGCACGCAATCTCGCCTCCCGCAGGTAGCGCATGCCCTCCTCCCGACGCCCGGTGCGCGACAGCAGCCAGCCGTAGGTATCCACCACATTCGGGTCCGAAGGGGCAAGAGCATGGGCTTTCTCCGCCATGGTCAGCGCCTGCGCATCGCCCTGCTCGTGTAACACGAGCGCGTAATTGTTCAGCACACCGGCACCAGCCGCCCCCTTCTCGATCAGGACACGGTACTCGCGCGCTGCCGCAGGCCAGTTTCCCGCACGCATGTGCAGTTCCGCCAGCGCCTGCCGCACCGCGACATCGTCATGGCGCTGCTGCAGCCGCGTCTCGAGGGTCGCAATGGCTTGCGAACGCTTGCCCTGCGCCATCTGGGCACGCGCGAGGCTCAGGGCTCGCGCGCCGGAAGGCTGAAGGCGCGCAGCTTCGCGATAGGCCTCTTCCGCTTCCGCGTGCCGACCAGTGACGAGCGCGACGTCGCCGCTGAGACGCAGTCCCTCAACATTGGCGGGGTGTCGGTCACGTAAGGCCCTGACGTACTCTCGTGCCTTGCCGGCGTCCTTGGCTGCCATCGCGGCTTCCGCGGCCAGGATCAGGGCGCCTGCGTCGCCGGGCCGTCCCGCGAGAGCCTTCTCGGCACAGTATTGCGCGCCTGCCGGATTGCCAGCAGCCAATTGCAGGCGGCCCACCCGGACCTGGGCATCAGGGTCGAACTCCGCCAGCCGAGTCATCTCGCGCAGCGTCTGCTGCGCCGACTTGGCTTCGCCGACGTCGAGTTGTGCCTGCGACAGTGCCGCCAGGACGGCAAGATCACCGCCGCGCCGCACCGCCAGGGCTTTGGCCGCCTCCAGCGCACCCGGCCGATCGCCAGCCAGCGCCTTGGCCTCGATCAGCGCAAGCCCGATGCGCACATCATTCGGGCGCTCGGCCGACGCCTTCTCCAGCCAGCGCATGGCGTCAGCGGGTTTGCCGGCGCGCTGCTCGAGCTGCGCGGACTCGTACATCACCGTTGCGTTGCGTTTGTCCTTCTTCAGCATTTCGGCGTAAGTCCGACGCGCGTCGTCGAGGCGCCCCTCGGCGGCATCGAGGCGGGCGAGGTTCAGGCGCGCAGGGGAGAACCCAGCGTCGTTCTTCAGGGCATCCGCATAGGCAGCGCGGGCCCCGCCGTGGTCGCCCATGCCCCCCTTGATCGCCCCGAGAAGGTTCAGCGCCGCCGGATTACCGGCAAGCGCAGCACTGGCACGTTGGGCGACTTCCAGCGCCTTCTTCGAATTGCCCTGTCGCATCAATGTGTTCGACAAGGTGATGGCCAGACCGAGGTCGCCGGGCGACTTGTCGAATGCCGCCTGCAGATTCGCGGTCGCCGCCGGCACATTGCCCTGCCCGAGGCGGCTCAGGCCAAGCGCGGCCTGGACGCCGGCGTCGCCTCCCGGGGCGATCTGCTCGAGCAGTTCAGTCGCCTTCGCGTAGCGCTTCTGCGCCAGATAGACACGGCCGAGCAGGTGCTGCGCCTGCGGGTCATTCGGCTGCACGCGCAGCACCTGTTCGAGCAAGGTCGTGGCCCGCGCATGGTCGGACGTCTCGACAAATATGGACGCCAGCAGCTTGCGTGCGCCGACGTTGCGTGGATAGCGCGCGACGAGCGTATCGAGGTACTTGCGGGCCTTTTCGTACTGGCGGCCGGCATGGTGCGCCAGCGCGCCCGCCATCAACAACTGTTCATGGCCGGCCAGCCACTCCATCGGCAGCGCATCGACGAGACGTGCCGCTTCCTGGAGATGCTTCGTCGCTTCGACCGCATCGCCGCGGCGGCTGGCAAGCAGCGCCAACAGGTAGGATGCACGCGGCTCGATCGGGCCGCCCTTCGCGAGTTCATCGAGATCGGTGCGCGCCTCGGCGTCACGGCCGAGATCGATCAGAATGCCGGCGCGCGCGACGCGGGCGTCGACGAAGCCCGGCTGCAGTTCGATCGCACGCTCGTAATCCTTCAGCGCGGCGGCGATGTCGCCGCTGGCGTGCGCCACCGAACCGCGCGCGTTGTAGGCGCCAGCGTGCGTGGGGCCGAGCTGTACGGCCCTGGCGGCGCGTTCGCGCGCGAGGTCCATGCGGCCGCCCGCGACCAGCATCGGCACCTCGCGCACCAGCGGCAGCGGGGAGGACGGATCGATGGCCCTCGCGTCAGCGAAACTGCGTTCGGCTTCGTCGCGTTTGTCCAGCGCGGCGTAGGCCGTTCCACGCAGGGTCAGCACCTCGAGCCTCACCGCCGCGGGCAGGCCCTCAGGAAGAACGGAATCGATCAGCTTGCCCGGCCGCCCCTGCAACAGGTAGATGCTGGCGAGCGGCACCGCCACTTCGGCACGGTTCACGCCGAGACGCAACGCCTCGTTGAATTCGACCTCTGCAGGCCCGACGTCGCCGTCGTTGAGGTAAGCCTTGCCGAGCAAGAGGTGCGCGGCAAGCATGTTGCGGTCCTTCTGCAGCGCATTCTTGAGCTGGATGATCGCGCCCGCGATGTCTTGCTTCTGGTAGCGCGCGAGTCCATCCTCGTAATAGCGGCTGGCGGCGGCGGGATCGGCCCAGGCAGGTTGAAGCGGCGCAAGCAGGGCGAGGGCGACGGCAATGGACGACAGCGAGGGGCGGAACAGCTTGGTCATGGTGGGCCAGCAGGGATGTCTGATGGAACAGGACTTTAGGCAAATCGGCCTGCAAGCTCCGTGACATCCTTGGCTGGCACGGCAATCCATCTCGTCGCGCCGCCATCAGTGCTAGCCGCAGTTTCGACCTCGCGGCGTTTTATGCGATCCTAGATTCGAGGCAGTTCATCACCCCACCGTTTCGACCACGACTGGAGGTTGTCCATGCGCAAGTCCCTCACCGTCCTCGCCCTGAGCCTGTCCATCGCCGGCCTCGCGGCACCGGCCCACGCCCAGCTCAGCGGCACGCTGCAGAAGATCAAGGACTCCGGCACGATCACCGTCGGTCATCGTGAATCGTCGGTGCCTTTCTCCTACCTCGACGCCGAACAGAAGCCGATCGGCTATGCGATGGAGCTGTGCGCGAAGGTCGTCGATGCGGTCAAGTCGGAACTCAAGATGCCCAGCCTGCAGGTGAAGTATCAGGCGGTGACCTCGCAGAACCGCATCCCGCTGATGCAGAACGGCACCATCGACCTCGAGTGCGGCTCCACGACCAACAGCGTGGCGCGCCAGCAGCAGGTCGGCTTCAGCGTGAATTACTTCATCACCAGCGTGCGCATGGCGGTGCGCAAGGATTCCGGCGTCAAGGACATCGGCGACCTCAATGGCAAGCCGGTCGCCACCACCACCGGGACAACGTCGGATGCGCTGATCAAGCAGAACGAGAAGGGCAAGGCGATCGACGTGAAGAACATCTACGGCAAGGATCACGCCGACTCCTTCCTGATGGTCGAGAGCGGCCGCGCCGCTGCCTTCGTGATGGATGACATCCTGCTCGCCGGCCTGATCGCCAGTTCCAAGAACCCGGCCGATTTCGCCATCGTCGGCCCGTCGTTGCGCGATGAGCCGTATGGCGTGATGCTGCGCAAGGACGACGCCCCGTTCAAGGCGCTGGTCGACAAGACGCTGATCGGCCTGATGCAATCCGGCGAGGCCGAGAAGCTCTACAACAAGTGGTTCATGAACCCGATTCCGCCGCGCAACGTGAACCTGAACTTCCCGATGAGTCCGGCCGTGAAGGCCGCATTCGCGACGCCGAGCGACAAGGGCGTCGAGTAATCAGGCTCAGCGTGCATCGATCGCGCGCCGCACGGCGTCCGCGTGATCGACCGCTGTAATCCGCATGCCGGCCTTCGGGGCCGGTGTCGGCGGCGCGCCGGCAGCGCGCCGCCCAAGGCCAGGGGACGCGCATGAATTACCACTGGGACTGGCAGTTCTTCTTCCAGGAGGCCGACGACGGCCTCAAGTACTACGAGTGGGTGATCTCCGGCCTCGGGTGGACGACGGCGGTATCGCTCGCCTCGCTGGCGGTCGCGCTGCTGCTGGGTTCGGTGCTCGGCGTCATGCGCACGACGCCGACGCGCTGGCTGGTGGCGATCGGCGACGCCTACGTCGACGTGTTCCGCAACGTGCCGCTCATCATCCAGCTCTTCCTGTGGTTCTTCGTCGTCCCCGAACTGGTGCCGGAGAAGATGGGCATCTGGATGAAGCAGGACCTGCCCTACATCGTCACCGCCGTGGTCGGCCTGGGCCTGTACACCGCCGCGCGCATCGCCGAGCAGGTCAAATCGGGCATCAACGCCCTGCCGCGCGGCCAGCGTTTCGCCGGCCTGGCGCTGGGCTTCACCGAATGGCAGACCTACCGCTACGTGCGCCTGCCGATGGCCTATCGCATCGTGCTGCCGGCGCTCACGTCGGAAGCGATGAACATCTTCAAGAACTCGGCGGTGACCTATGCGGTGGGCATCCTCGAGCTCTACTTCCAGTACAAGCAGATCATCGAGAAGACGTCGCAGGTGCTCGAGATCACCATCGTCGTCACACTGGCCTATTTCACCCTGGCCTTCGTCATGAACCGGCTGCTGGCCTTCGTCGAGAAGCGGACCCGGGTGCCCGGGCTGATCTCGGGCACTGGAGGGAAGTGACATGAGCGACTTCGACTTCTCGGTCATCACCGCCAACTGGCACTTCCTCGCCGAAGGCCTGCGCTACACGCTGCAGGTCACCGTCACCGCGATGATCGGCGGCATCTTCCTCGGCACCCTGCTGGCGCTGATGCGGCTGTCGTCGATCAAGCCGCTGCAGTGGTTCGCCGCGGGCTATGTGAACTTCTTCCGCAGCGTGCCGCTGGTGCAGGTGATCCTCGCCGTGTACCTGATCCTGCCGCTGATCCTGCAGTTCGTCACCGGCAAGCTGATCCCGATCGGCGCGGAGAACTCCGCCTACTTCACCTTCACCATCTTCGAGGCCGCCTACTACTCCGAGATCATGCGGTCCGGCATCCAGTCGGTGCCGCGCGGCCAGATCGCCGCCGGCTATGCGCTCGGCTTCACCTACGGCCAGACGATGCGCCTGGTGGTACTGCCGCAGGCCTTCCGCAACATGCTGCCGGTGCTGCTGACGCAGACCATCGTGCTGTTCCAGGACGTGTCGCTGGTGTATGCGATCGGCGCCACCGACTTCTTCGGCGCGGCGGACAAGATCACCCAGCGCGACCTGCGCCCGGTGGAGATGTACACCACCGTCGCAGTGGTCTATTTCGTCATCTGCTTTGCGCTGTCCAGGCTGGTGAAGCGGCTGCAGGCCCGCATCGCCATCATTCGCTGACCCCGGGGAGTTCCCACCGATGATCCAGATCAAGAACGTTTCCAAGTGGTACGGCAGCTTCCAGGTTCTGACCGACTGCACCACCCGGGTGGAAAAGGGCGAAGTGGTCGTGGTGTGCGGCCCGTCCGGGTCGGGCAAGTCCACGCTGATCAAATGCGTGAATGCGCTGGAGCCGTTCCAGAAGGGCAGCATCGTCGTCAATGGCACAGCCATCGAAGACCCAAAGACCGATCTGCCCAAGCTGCGCTCGAAAGTGGGGATGGTGTTCCAGCACTTCGAGCTGTTCCCGCACATGACGATCACCGACAACCTGGCCGTCGCCCAGATCAAGGTGCTTGGCCGCAGCCGCGACGAGGCGGTGACGAAGGGGCTGAAGCTGCTCGATCGCGTCGGCCTGAAGGCGCACGCGGAGAAATTCCCGGGCCAGCTCTCCGGCGGCCAGCAGCAGCGCGTGGCGATCGCGCGTGCGCTGGCGATGGATCCGATCTGCATGCTGTTCGACGAGCCCACGTCGGCGCTCGATCCGGAGATGATCAACGAGGTGCTCGACGTCATGGTCGAACTCGCGCGCGAGGGCATGACGATGATGTGCGTCACGCATGAGATGGGCTTCGCGCGCAAGGTCGCCCACCGCGTGATCTTCATGGACCGCGGCGCCATCGTCGAGGATGCCGCCAAGGACGATTTCTTCGGCAAGCCGCGCTCGGAACGTGCGCAGAGCTTCCTCGCGAAGATCCTGCAGCATTGAGCGAAGTCACCAGACTCCGCTGGCCGAATTTCCGACCGGCCATCGGGCCGGCCCATTCCCCTGAGGAGACCACCATGAAGTTGCTGCAACGCATCGTGCCCGGCCTTGCCGCCATCGCCCTGTTGATGCCTGGCGGTCTGCAGGCCCGCGAGACGCCGACCGACACCCGGCTTGCCAACGTCGTCATCCTGGCCACTGGCGGCACCATCGCCGGTGCCGGCGCCACCGCGGCCAACAGCGCCACGTATCAGGCGGCGAAGGTGCCGGTCGACAAGCTCATCGCTGGCGTGCCGGAGCTCAAGGACCTTGCCAACGTGCGCGGCGAGCAGGTCTTCCAGATCGCCTCCGAAAGTTTCACCAACGAGCACCTGCTGCAACTGGGCAAGCGTGTCAGCGAACTGGCGAAACAGGGCGACGTCGATGGCATCGTGATCACCCATGGCACCGATACGATCGAGGAGACCGCCTATTTCCTGAACCTGGTGATCCGCAGCGACAAGCCCATCGTCGTCGTCGGTTCGATGCGCCCCGGCACCGCGATGTCGGCCGACGGCATGCTGAACCTGTACAACGCGGTCGCTGTGGCGCGCAGCCCCGACTCCCGCGGCAAGGGTGTGCTGGTGGCAATGAACGACGAGATCAACTCGGGCCGCGATGTGTCGAAGATGGTCAACATCCGTACCGAAGCCTTCAAGAGCCCGTGGGGGGCGTTGGGCATGGTCGTCGAAGGCAAGGCCTACTGGTTCCGCCAGCCGGTCAAGCGCCACACGACGAGTTCCGAGTTCGACATTGATCAGATCAGCACACTGGCACCGGTCGAGATCGCCTATGGCTACGGCAATGTCTCCGACACCGCGTATCGCGCCTTTGCCCAGGCCGGCGCCAAGGCCATCGTCCATGCCGGCACCGGCAACGGCTCGGTGGCGAAGCAGGTCGTGCCCACCCTGCAGGAACTGCGGGGCCAGGGGCTGCACATCATCCGCTCGGCGCGGGTGACCGGCGGCGGCTTCGTCATTCGCAACGCCGAACAACCGGACGACAAGTACGACTGGGTGGTCGCCCACGACCTCAACCCGCAGAAGGCCCGCATCCTCGCCGCCGTGGCGCTGACCAAGCCGCGCGATACCAAGGATCTGCAGCGCATCTTCTGGGAGTATTGAGCCGCCCTCACCTGAACCGCGCTCGACCCGCAGGACGAGCCGCGCCGCCTGCGCGGCCCGCCGTCCGCGCATCCCTCACAACCCCGAGTCCGTCCCACCCCCACTGCGCGCCGCCTCGACGACGCGGCGCGTCAGCGAGGGCACGAAGAGTTCGATGAACGCATACACGAAGCCGCGCAGCCAGGCATTGCGGCGGATGCCGATGCGTGTCGTGCTCGATTCGAACAGGTGGCTGGCGTCGACCATCCCCAGCCTGCGGTCCTCGTCGGCGTCGTACGCCATGCGTGCGAGGATGCCGATGCCCAGATCCATCTCCACGTACTTCTTGATCACGTCCGAGTCGATCGCGGTGAGCACCACGTTCGGCTTCAGGCCACGGCCGAGGAAGGCCTTGTTGATCTGACCGCGGCCGGTGAAGGCGTCGTCGTAGGTGATCAACGGGTAGCGCGCGATCGCCTCCAGCGTCAGCGGATGTTCGCGCAGGATGGGATGGCGCGGGGTGGCGACGATGCAGCGGTTCCACTGGTAGCAGGGCAGCATCACCAGTTCCGGATTGTCGGCAATCGCCTCGGTGGCGATCGCGATGTCCGCCGCACCACTCAGCACCATGTCGCACACCTGCTGCGGGTTGCCCTGGTGCAATTCCAGCCGCACCTTGGGGTAGCGCTGCAGAAAGTCACGCACCACGCGTGGAAGCACGTAGCGCGCCTGGGTGTGGGTGGTGGCGATCGACAGCGTGCCGGCCGACTCGTTGGAGAACTCCTCGCCGACCTGCAGCAGGTTGTCCATGTCGCGCAACATGCGCTCGGCAATCGCCAGCACCGCGCGCCCCGGTTCGGTGACGGCGACCAGCCGCTTGCCGTGGCGGGCGAAGATCTCGACGCCGAGTTCGGCCTCCAGCAGGCGGATCTGCTTCGACACGCCCGGCTGCGAGGTGAATAGCGCATCGGCTGCGTCCGACACGTTCAGGCCGCGCCGCGCGACCTCATGGATATAGCGCAGTTGCTGGAGATTCATCGCAGGGCCATGGCCTGTCCGGCCAGCTTAATAACCAATGGTTCTTAAAGTCTAACGCACCGTGCCTTTTTCACCCTAACCATCCCCTTTACGATGCCGGGCATCAAAAAGGAAAACCCTCATGGACTTTGCCTACACCGTCGCAGGCTTTTCGGTCGGCGCCATCGTCGGACTCACCGGTGTCGGTGGCGGTTCGCTGATGACGCCGCTGCTGGTGTTGCTGTTCGGCATCCATCCGTCGGTGGCGGTCGGCACCGACCTGCTCTACGCTGCAATCACCAAGGCCGGCGGCACGCTGGCCCATGGCCTGAAGGGAACGGTAGATTGGCAGATCACCCGCCGGCTCGCGACCGGCAGCATCCCGGCCGCCGCACTCACGCTGGTGCTGGTGCATCGGTTCGCGCCGGGCGGCATCGATGGTGCTGCGAACCTGATCAAGGTCGCGCTGGGCGTGGCCCTGCTGCTGACCGCAGTGGCGCTGATCTTCCGCAAGCGCATCCAGGACTATGCTCGCCGCCACTTCGGCGACACGCCCAACCCGGTGCGCACCGCACGGCTGACGGTGCTGACGGGCGCAGTGCTGGGCGTGCTGGTGTCGATCTCGTCGGTGGGCGCCGGCGCGCTTGGCGTCACCGCGCTGTTCTTCCTGTACCCGGCCATGCCCGCGCTGCGCATCGTCGGCTCTGACATCGCCCATGCGGTGCCGCTCACCGCCGTCGCCGGCATGGGGCACTGGATGCTGGGAAGCGTGGACTGGTCGCTGCTGGGCAGCCTTCTGATCGGTTCGCTGCCGGGCATCTGGATCGGCAGCCACATTTCGACCAAGGTGCCGGACCGCATCCTGCGTCCCATGCTGGCAACGATGCTGGTGCTGGTGGGCGCCAAGCTGATCGGCCGCTGACAGCGCGTCCTGCGACGCGCGACGGACAAGACCCGAACTTAAACAGAGAGACGCAATGTACCAATACGACGAATACGACCAGCGCATCGTGGACGAGCGGGTGGCGCAGTATGCCGACCAGACCGCGCGCTACCTCGCCGGCGAGCTGAGCGAGGACGAATTCCGTCCGCTGCGCCTGCAGAACGGCCTCTACATCCAGCGTCATGCGCCCATGCTGCGCATCGCGGTTCCGTACGGCAACCTGCGTGCCGAGCAGTTGCGCATGTTCGCCCACATCGCGCGCACCTACGACCGCGGCTACGGGCATTTCACCACGCGGCAGAACCTGCAGTTCAACTGGCCGAAGCTCGAGGACGTGCCCGAGATCCTGCGGCTGCTTGCCAGCGTGCAGATGCACGGCATCCAGACCTCGGGCAACTGCATCCGCAACGTCACCTCCGACCCCTTCGCGGGCGTGGCCGCCGACGAGGCGATCGACCCGCGCCCGTGGTGCGAGATCGTGCGCCAGTGGAGCACCTTCCACCCCGAGTTCGCCTATCTGCCGCGCAAGTTCAAGATCGCCGTCAATGGCGCGCAGGAAGACCGCGCCGCCATCCAGATCCACGACATCGGCCTCGACCTGCGTCGCGACGCCGAGGGCAAGATCGGCTTTCGCGTGCTGGTGGGCGGCGGCCTCGGCCGCACTCCCATCCTCGGCGAGGAAGTGGCGAGCTTCGTGCCGTGGCAGCAGATCCTCAACTACTGCGAGGCGGTGCTGCGCGTCTACAACCTCCACGGTCGCCGCGACAACGCCTACAAGGCGCGGATCAAGATCCTGGTGAAGGCGCTGGGTGTCGAGGAGTTCGCACGCCAGGTGGATGCCGAGTTCGTGCATCTGAAGGACGGCCCCTCCACGCTGACGCAGGCCGAGATCGACCGCGTGGCCGGCCGCTTCAACGACCCCGTGCTCACGCCGCTGCCCGCCGACGAGGCCTACCGGGCACGTCTTGCCGACGACCGGGCCTTCGCCAACTGGGCGCGGCGCAATGTGCGCGCCCACCGGCTGTCGGGCTACGCCAGCGTGGTGCTGTCCCTGAAGAAATCCGGCATCGCCCCGGGCGACATCACTGCCGAGCAGTTCGACGCCGTCGCCGATCTGTCCGAGCGCTACGCCCAGGGTGAAGCGCGCGTGCTGCACGAGCAGAACCTCGCTTTCGCCAGCGTGCGCGAGGCCGACCTCCATGACTTGTGGCAGCAGTTGCACGAACTCGGCCTCGCCACGCCCAACATCGGCCTGCTGAGCGACATCATTTCCTGCCCCGGCGGCGATTTCTGCTCGCTCGCCAACGCGAAGTCGATTCCGATCGCGCTGGCGATCCAGGACCGCTTCGACGATCTCGACCACCTGCACGATATCGGCGACCTCGAACTGAACATCTCCGGCTGCATGAACGCCTGTGGCCATCATCACGTCGGCCACATCGGCGTGCTCGGCGTCGATAAGAACGGCGAGGAGTGGTACCAGGTCACGATCGGCGGTGCGCAGGGCAACCAGGCCTCGCTCGGCAAGGTCATCGGCCCGTCCTTCGCCGCGGCCGAGATGCCCGACGTCGTCGAATCGCTGATCCGCAGCTACATCGACAACCGCAACGAGGGCGAAGCCTTCATCGACACCGTGCGGCGCGTCGGCATCGAACCGTTCAAGACGCGCGTCTACGCCGAGCGCAGCGCGCGCCAGGAAGAAAGGAAGCCTGCCCATGTCTGAGATCATCAAGAACGGCCAGATCCAAGCCGACGAATGGACCGTGCTGCGCCTCGCCGAAGGCGATGACGCCGCAACCATCGAACTGCCTCACGGCCGGGTGATCGTGCCGCTGGCCGTCTGGCTGGCGCGTCGCGAGTCGTTGCTGGCGCAGGCCGAGGCCGGTGTGCTGGGCGTGTGGCTGACCGGAAGCGACGATCCGGCGGCAATTGCCGATGACTTGCCGACACTGCAGCTCGTCGCGGTCAATTTCCCGAAGTTCGTCGATGGTCGGGGCTACTCCATCGCGGCACTGCTGCGCACCCGCTACGGCTACGGTGGCGAACTGCGTGCGATCGGCGAAGTGTTGCGCGACCAGTTCTTCTACATGAAGCGCTGCGGCTTCGACAGCATGCAGCCGCCTGCCGGCAGGTACACCCACGCCCAGCTCGAGGCGGCGCTCGCCAGCCTGGGGACCTTTACCGAACCCTATCAGAGCGCGGTGGATGTCGCCGAACCGCTGTTCCGTCGCCACCTGCGCCCTGCGCCGGCCAAGGAGCAAGCATGAACGCCACCGTCTCCCTGCTGCGCCCCGCGCCGACCAATCCCGCGACACGCCCTGAACTCACCGAGGCGCTGCGCGCCGCGGTCGCCGACAGGACGAACGCCGCGCTGGAATTCCTGCGCGCGGCGGTCGCCGAATTCGGCACCCATGGCGAGCTCACCTTCGCCAACAGCTTCGGCGCCGAGGACATGGTGCTGACCGACCTGATCCTGCAGGCGAAGCTGCCGATCGAGATCTTCTCGCTCGACACCGGGCGCCTGCCGGCCGAAACCTACACGCTGATCGGCGAGGTCGAAAAGCGCTACGGCACGAAGTTGAAGATCTTCTTCCCCGACTCGGCTGCGGTGGAGAGCTTTGTGCGCAGCAACGGCATCAACGCCTTCTACGATTCGGTCGAGCTGCGCAAGGCCTGCTGCGGCGTGCGCAAGATGGAACCCCTGCGCCGTGCGCTGGCCGGCAAGAAGGCGTGGATCACCGGCCTGCGCGCTGCGCAGTCCGTGACTCGCACCGGCATGGCGACGCGCGAGTTCGACGACGGCAACGGCCTCGACAAGCTCAACCCGCTGCTCGACTGGAGCGAGGCCGAAGTCTGGGCCTACATCCGCATGCACGCGGTGCCCTACAACGCACTGCACGACCAGTTCTACCCGAGCATCGGCTGTGCGCCGTGCACCCGTGCGATCGCCGTTGGTGAAGACGTGCGCGCCGGGCGCTGGTGGTGGGAAGACCCCACCACCAAGGAATGCGGACTGCATGTGAGCGAGCGCTGAGCCATGAAGAGCCCCCATTCCGCCTCTTACGCCGCATCCCCCCGGACCGGAGCGCTGAACGCGCCACGTACGGGGCTGCTCGATCGGCTCGCCGCCCTGCGTGCCGGCCTGCGCGCAGCGCTGCGCGCCTTCCGCACTGCGCCTCCCTCAAATCGCTGACCAGAATCATGTCCACCCTGACCAAACAGACGCTGTCCCACCTCGACTGGCTCGAGGCCGAAGCCATCCACATCCTGCGTGAAGTCGCTGGCCAGTGCGCCAACCCGGTGCTGCTGTTCTCCGGCGGCAAGGATTCGATCTGCCTGCTGCGCCTGGCCGAGAAAGCCTTCCGCCCGGGCCGCTTCCCCTTCCCGCTGATGCATATCGATACCGGTCACAACTACAGGGAAGTGACCGAATTCCGCGACAAACGCGCCGCCGAACTGGGCGAGCGCCTGATCGTGCGTTCGGTGGAAGATTCGATGGCGCGCGGCACCGTGGTGCTGAAGCACCCGATGGAGAGCCGCAACAAGCACCAGTCGGTGACCCTGCTGGAGGCGATCGAGGAGTTCGGTTTCGACGCCTGCATCGGCGGCGCGCGCCGCGACGAGGAGAAGGCGCGAGCGAAGGAGCGGATCATGAGCTTCCGCGACGAGTTCGGGCAGTGGGATCCGAAGAACCAGCGTCCGGAGCTGTGGAACCTGTACAACGCGCGCAGCCACAAAGGCGAGAACATCCGCGCCTTCCCGATCAGCAACTGGACGGAATTGGACGTGTGGCAGTACATCGCCCGCGAGCAACTGGAGCTGCCGTCGATCTACTTCGCCCACACGCGGCCGGTGGTGCGCAAGGCCGGTCTGCTGCAGCCGGTGACCGAACTCACCCCGGCGAAGGATGGCGATGTGATCGAGGATGTGCTGGTGCGCTTCCGCACCGTGGGCGACATCACCTGCACGGCGCCGGTGGAATCCGACGCCGATACGGTGGAGAAGATCCTGGCCGAGACGGCCACCACCACCATCACCGAGCGTGGGGCGACGCGGATGGACGACCAGACGTCCGAGGCTTCGATGGAGCAGCGGAAGAAGGAAGGGTATTTCTGAGGGCTTTTCCGGAGGGACTCGACGGTCCGTGCTCGGGGCATCGTGAGGAGTGTTCGCTCCGAGGGCTGCGGAACTCGCCCTTCGGGCTCAGACAGTCCTCGCCCTCTCCACGAACACTCCGCACGCTGCCGGAACGAATCTGCCAGTCCTTGGGAAAGACGAGACCCGAGTGAAAGCGATGGTTCTTACCCCCCAACGGTCCTGACCCGATGCAGCGAGCCGGGGTCGTGCGGGGTGTTTGCGGCGCCGGCGAGGACTGTCTGAGCCGAGCGCAGCGAAGGCGAGTTCCGCAGCCGGCAGAGCGAACACCCCGTGCGGCCCCGGCGGATTAGCACCACACGCCGATTGCAAGAAGCGCCCCAACAAGCCAGCACCCGATTTAGAGAATGACTGAAGGAATCATGACCATGTCCGCCCCCGAACAACTGCCCGAGATCGACAACGGCCTGCTGCGCTTCCTGACCTGCGGCAGCGTGGATGACGGCAAGAGCACGCTGATTGGCCGCCTGCTGTTCGACACCAAGACCATCCTCGCCGACACCCTCAACGCCATCGAGAAGACCTCCGCCAAGCGCGGCATGAGCGCGGTCGACCTGTCGCTGCTCACCGATGGCCTGCAGGCCGAACGCGAACAGGGCATCACCATCGACGTCGCCTATCGCTACTTCTCCACCGGCCGGCGCAAGTACATCATCGCCGATGCCCCGGGCCACGAGCAGTACACCCGCAACATGGTGACCGCGGCGTCGACCGCCAACCTCGCCATCATCCTGATCGATGCGCGCAAGGGCGTGCTGACGCAGACCCGCCGCCACTCCTACCTCGCCAGCCTGGTCGGCATTCCGCACCTGGTCGTCGCGGTGAACAAGATGGACCTGGTCGATTACGACCAGGCGGTGTTCGAGCGCATCAAGGCCGACTACCTCGAATTCGCCGCCCGGCTCGGCATCCGGGACGTGCGCTTCATCCCGCTGTCGGCCCTCAATGGCGACATGGTCGTCGACCGCGGCGAGCGCCTGGGCTGGTATGACGGCCCCACGCTGCTCGACATCCTCGAAGCCGCACCCGCAGCCCACACCGAGCAGGCCGAGGACTTCCGCTTCCCGGTGCAGTTCGTGTGCCGGCCGCAGGACTCCGCCAACCCGGAGCTGCACGACTACCGCGGCTTCATGGGCCGGGTGGAATCGGGCGAGATCGCCGTCGGCGACGCGGTCACCGTGCTGCCCTCGGGAGCGACCAGCCGCGTCAAGGCGATCGAGCTCGGCGGCGTACCGCTGCCGCGCGCGATCCACGAGCAGTCGGTGACGCTGCTGCTGGAAGACGAGATCGACATCTCGCGTGGCGACCTGATCGTGAAGTCGGCCGAAGCCCGCGAGCCGGTCAAGCAGATCGACGCCACCGTGTGCTGGCTGTCGGAGACGCCGCTGTCGCCGGCGCGCACCTACCTCGTGCGCCACACCACGCGCGAGGTGAAGGCCAAGGTGGCGAAGATCGACTACCGGCTGGATGTCAATACGCTGGAACAGGAGGCCGCCAGCGGCCTGGCGATGAACGACATTGCGCGCCTGACGCTGAAGCTCGCCCAGCCCATCGTCGCCGATCGCTATGCCGACAATCGCGCGACCGGCGCCTTCATCATCATCGACGAGAGCACCAACAACACCGTCGGCGCCGGCATGATCGGCTGACACGGGCGCGCGCCCTGCAGGAGCGGACCTGGCCGCGACCGGGCGCGGCGCTGGCTTGTGCGATCGCGGCCAGAGGTCCGCTCCCACGGCAGAGCCCGGCCCTCTCGGCACAAGATCACGGACAATGTGGTCGAGACCCCATGAAACGCGAGCCTTCATGTCTGCTCAGGATTCCGACGACACCGATCGCACCCGCCTCGACAAGTGGCTGTGGGCCGCGCGCTTCTACAAGCACCGCACCGCCGCCACCGAAGCCGTCGACGGCGGCAAGGTCAAGCTCAACGGCGTGGCGGTGAAGCCGGCACGCGAGGTGAAGGCGGGCGATCGCGTCGAGATCACCCAGGTCGAGGACGTGCGCGTGGTCGTCGTGAAAGCGATTTCCGACAAGCGCGGCCCGGCGAGCGTCGCCCAGACGCTGTACGACGAAACGCCGGAGAGCATCGAGCGCCGCTTGCGCGCCCGCGAGACGCGCAAGCTGGCCGCCACGCCTGGCGCCGATCTGCACGGCCGCCCGACCAAGCGCGACCGCCGCCGCATCGACCGCTTCGGCGGCTTCTGACGCCACGGGCATCGCCCCGGGGACCGCCCGCAGAACTCTCGGGCGGCTGTCGCACTCCCAGCCATGAGGGGGCGTCCCGCCGGACGCCGTATGGCGCGGAGAGCCGTGATGCCAGCCAACTTGCCAGCCCTGATCGGTCGCATCCTGTGCGTGCTGGTATTGCCCGCCGTCTTGCTACTGACCGCTGCCACCGTCGGCCGCACGGCAGAGCGCGGCATCATCGTGCTGCGCATCGACGGCGCAATCGGCCCGGCAACCGTCGATTACCTGCGCAAGGGCTTCACCCGCGCCGCCGACACCGGCGCACAACTGATCGTCGTCGAGATGGACACCCCCGGCGGGCTCGACACCTCGATGCGCGCGATCATCAAGGACATCCTCGCCTCGCCGGTGCCGGTGGCGAGCTTCGTCTCCCCCGAGGGCGCCCGCGCCGCCAGCGCCGGCACCTACATCCTGTACGCCAGCCATATCGCCGCGATGGCGCCAGCGACGAATCTGGGCGCGGCGACGCCGGTGGCGATCGGCATCGGCGGCCCGCAGCCGGGCAGGACACGCCCGGTGGAGGACGGCGATCAGGGTGATGGCAAGGCGAACGGTGGCCTGGCCGGCACCGACGGCAGGGCGGCGGACGCGGCCGGTGCCGGGGCGAAGGGCAAGGACCGGGCGGCTGGCGAGCCGGCAGGAAGCACCGATGCCATGGCGGCGAAGGCGACGTCCGACGCCACCGCCTACCTGCGCAGCCTCGCCCAGTTGCGCGGGCGCGACGTCGACTTCGCCGAACGCGCGGTACGCGAGGCCGCCAGCCTGTCGGCCGAGGAAGCGCTCGCGCGCGGCGTCATCGACCTCATCGCGGTCGACGCTGCCGACCTGTTGCGCAAGCTCGACGGCCGGGAAATCAGCGTGCTCGACGGCCGTCGCACGCTCGCCACCACCGGGGCGGTGCTCGAGCGCGTCGAGCCGGACTGGCGCAACCGCATCCTCGCCGTGCTCGCCAACCCGCAGGTGGCGCTGATCCTGATGATGATGGGCATTTACGGCCTGTTCTTCGAATTCACCTCGCCCGGCTTCGGCGTGCCCGGGGTGGCGGGCGCGATCGCGCTGCTGATTGCGCTCTACGCCTTCCAGCTCCTGCCGGTGAACTGGGCCGGCGTGCTGCTGATGGCGATCGGCGCGGCCTTGATGCTGGCCGAGGCCTTCCTGCCCAGCTTCGGCGTGTTCGGCATCGGCGGCATCATCGCCTTCGTCGTTGGCGGCCTGTTCCTGATGGATGCCGAGGCGCCGGGCTTCGGCGTGCCGCTGGCGCTGATCGTCGGCCTCGCCCTGACCAGCGCCGCGGTGCTGCTCGCGATCGGCAGCTTCGCTGCGCGCAGCTTCAGACGCCCGGTGGTGAGCGGGCGCGAGGAGATGGTCGGTGCGCTCGGCACCGTGGGCCCGCCGGCGGGCGACGGAAGCTGGTGGATCATCGTGCATGGCGAGCGCTGGCGCGCACGCTGCACATCGCCGCTCGCCGCGGGCGCCACGGTGCGCGTCGAGCACGTCGATGGCCTCGTCCTCGACGTCGCGCCGGCCGCAACTCCGGCGCCCTCCTCCACTCCAGGGAGACAACCGTGATGATCGACTTCCAGTTCGGGTTCGCCCCGCTCATCCTTCTTCTGTTCTTCCTCGTCGCCGCCTCGCTCAAGATCCTGCGCGAGTACGAGCGCGGGGTGATCTTCCTGCTCGGCCGCTTCTGGCGCATCAAGGGTCCCGGCCTGGTGATCGTGATCCCGGGCATCCAGCAGATGGTCAAGGTCGACCTGCGCGTGGTGACGATGGACGTTCCCTCGCAGGATGTCATCTCGCATGACAACGTGTCGGTGAAGGTCAATGCGATCGTGTTCTTCCGCGTCGTCGATCCGCAGAAGGCCATCATCCAGGTGGAAAACTACCTCGTCGCGACCAGCCAGCTCGCGCAGACGACCCTGCGCGCGGTGCTGGGCAAGCACGAGCTCGACGAGATGCTGGCCGAGCGCGAGAAGCTCAACCTCGACGTGCAGCAGATCCTCGACGCCCAGACCGACGCCTGGGGCATCAAGGTGACCAACGTCGAGATCAAGCACATCGACCTCAACGAGAGCATGGTGCGCGCGATCGCCCGGCAGGCCGAGGCCGAGCGCGAACGTCGCGCCAAGGTGATCCACGCCGAGGGCGAGAAGCAGGCCGCGCAGGCGCTGATGGAAGCCGCGAACATGCTGTCGCGCGAACCGGCGGCGATGCAACTGCGCTACCTGCAGACGCTGACCCAGGTCGCCGGCGACAAGAGCTCGACGCTGGTCTTCCCGGTGCCGGTCGACCTGCTCGGGCACCTGATGGGAGCGACCGCCAAGCCCGGCACTGCAGGCACTCGAGACCTGGCTTCATGAGGGTCACGCAGGCGGGAGGTCGCTTTGGCGACCTGCCCGGGGCCATGGTGTCGCATACGTTCGCACGCGGAGCCGGCAGCGGACCCGGCCCGGCTCAAGGGCAGCCTGCCGCTACTTCAGCACCATCGCCAGCGCGATCGGCAGGAACGCCACTGCCGCGACGTTGCCGATTAACACCATGGAAGCCACCTTGTCCGGCTCCTGGTTGTAGCGTTCGGCGAACATGTAATTGAGCACTGCCGGCGGCAGCGCACCGAACACCACCAGCAGCGCCCGTTCGCGCGGCGGCAGGTCGATCAGCAGCAGGATGCCCCACGCCAGCAACAAGCCTGCAACCGGGCGCAGCACGCCACCGAACACGCCGAAGCCCACGGCACTGATGCGCGAATCCGCCATGCGCACGCCGAGCGCGAACAGCATCAGCGGAATCGAGATGTCGCCCACCATCCTGATCGACATCAGCAGCGGCGGCCATACCTCGATGCCGAGCAGGCTCACCGCCAGACCGGCGATCGTCGCCAGGATGGAGGGCGAGCGCCACACTGTCGTCAGCTTGGTGTGATGATCCAGCAGCCAGGCGCCATAGGAGAAGTGGATCACGTTCGACACCACGAACATGACCACCGCCGGCGCCAGCGCGGAGTCGCCGAAAGCGAGCACCGCCAGTGGCAGGCCGAGGTTGCCGCAGTTGTTGAACATCATCGGCGGCACCAGCGTCTTGGATTCGATGCCGGCGGCACGGGCGACAAGCAGGCCGATCACGCCCGAACCGACGATGATCACCACCGTCGCCAGCAGCAGCGGCAGGTACTCGCCGATGCGGAAGTCCTTGCTGACCAGCGCACCGAACACCAGCGCCGGCACGAACACGTCCATGTTCAGCTTGTTGGCGTGCGACAGGTCGGGCTTCATGCGCCGGCCGACGAAGTAGCCGAGCGCGGTGATCGCGAACAGCGGAAACAGGATGGAGACGATGCGGATCAGCATGGGGTGGCCAGAAAAGGAAAGGTCCGCGGGGATGCCGCGGACCGGGCACGGGGGCCGCTTCGAACGGCAGCCCGCCGGATTGTCGCGTCGAACGGATTACAGCACGTAGCGCGCAAGGTCCTCGCGTTCGGCGAACACCTCGAGGCGGCTGTCGACATAGGCGGCATCGATGCGCACCGTCAGCTCGCCGCTGCTGCGGCCCGCTTCGAAGGACACCTCCTCGAGCAGCTTCTCCATCACCGTGTAGAGTCGGCGCGCCCCGATGTTCTCGGTCTTCTCGTTTACCTGGAAGGCGATCTCGGCCAGGCGCCGGATGCCCTCGGGCGCGAACTCGAGCTTCACGCCGTCGGTGGCGAGCAGGGCCTCGTACTGGCGCGTCAGACAGGCGTCAGTGCTGGTGAGGATGCGCTCGAAGTCGTCCACCGACAGCGATTCGAGTTCGACACGGATCGGAAAGCGGCCCTGCAGTTCGGGAATCAGGTCGCTGGGTTTGGACAGGTGGAAGGCGCCGCTGGCGATGAACAGCACATGATCGGTCTTGATCATGCCGTACTTGGTCGAAATCGTGGTGCCCTCGACCAAGGGCAGCAGATCGCGCTGCACGCCCTGGCGCGACACGTCGGCGCCCTGCGCATCGGTGCGCGCGGCGATCTTGTCGACTTCGTCGAGGAACACGATGCCGTTCTGCTCCACCGCGCGCACCGCCTCGGCCTTGACCTCGTCGTCGTTGATCAGGCGTGCGGCCTCTTCGTCGGCCAGCAGCTTCAGCGCCTCGCGGATCTGCAGCTTGCGCATCTTCTTCTTGCCGCCGCCGAGGTTCTGGAACATGCCCTGAATCTGCTGGGTGAGTTCCTCCATGCCCGGCGGCGCGAAGATCTCGGCCTGCATCGACGGCGCGGCGACTTCGAGTTCGATCTCCTTGTCGTCGAGTTCGCCCTCGCGCAGCTTCTTGCGGAATTTCTGCCGCGTGGTCGAATCCTGCGGCTCGGGTTCGGCATTGAAGCCAACCGGCCGCGCCGGCGGCAGCAGCGCGTCGAGCACGCGATCCTCGGCGGCGTCCAGCGCACGGTCGCGCACCGTCTTCATCGCGCGCTCGCGGCCGTCCTTGATGGCGATCTCGACCAGGTCGCGGATGATGGTGTCGACATCGCGGCCGACGTAGCCGACTTCGGTGAACTTGGTCGCCTCGATCTTGATGAAGGGGGCGTTCGCCAGCCGCGCCAGGCGGCGTGCGATCTCGGTCTTGCCGACGCCGGTGGGTCCGATCATCAGGATGTTCTTGGGCGTGATCTCGCTGCGCAGCGGCTCGGCCACCTGCGCACGGCGCCAGCGGTTGCGCAGCGCGATGGCAACGGCCTTCTTGGCCTTGTCCTGGCCGACGATGTGCTTGTCGAGTTCGGAGACGATCTCCGGCGGGGTCATCTGGGTCATCGGTATTTCCTTCAGCAGCCTTCAGTCCAGCGTCTCGATCGTGTGGCACTGGTTGGTGTAGATGCACAGGTCGCCGGCGATGGTCAGCGCCTTCGACACGATGTCCTTCGGTTCGAGCTCGGTGTTCTCGATCAGCGCGCGCGCCGCGGCCTGCGCGTAGGCACCGCCGCTGCCGATGGCGACGATGCCCTGCTCGGGCTCGAGCACGTCGCCATTGCCGGTGATCACCAGCGAATTGTCGCGGTCGGCCACCGCCAGCATGGCCTCGAGCCGGCGCAGCATGCGGTCGGTGCGCCAGTCCTTGGCCAGTTCCACCGCGCTGCGCAACAGGTTGCCCTGGTGCTTCTCGAGCTTGCCCTCGAAGCGCTCGAACAGGGTGAAGGCGTCAGCGGTGCCGCCGGCGAAGCCGGCGAGGATCCTGCCGCCGTACAGCGTGCGCACCTTGCGCGCAGAGGCCTTGATGACGATGTTGCCGAGCGTGACCTGGCCGTCGCCGCCGAGCGCGACGCGATTGCCGCGCCGCACCGACAGGATGGTGGTGCCGTGGTACTGTTCCATGAGATTTTCCTTGCGGGAAGTTCGGCCCCGCCACGCGATCAGTCGCGCAGCGTGACTTGGGCCACCTGGTCGACGCTCATGACGCGCAGCAGGGCGCCGACCATGGCATTGACGTTGTGCAGTGCGATCAGTCTACCCTGAGCGCGCAGCGTGGACAGAATATTGAACAGCATGCCCGCACAGACGAAGTCGATTCGCCTGAGGCGGGCGCAGTCCACGACGATCTCGCTGCGTTCGGCACCGAAGGCCGCCAGCCGGCGCAGCGCCTCGTTCGAGGCGCCCACCAGATCGCCGTCGAAACGGAACACGCCGTCCGGACCCGCATCC